>DCGJ01000129.1:11072-12817 GCA_002315495.1 Lachnoclostridium sp. UBA1781
TTCCTCTAAGAACATATCGGCTTCCGGAAGATTCATCTTATGGATCGACTCCTCAATCTCCACCTTCGCCTTATCAAACTCATGATTTCCGGCATGGGCCTCCTCCACACACTTAATCAGTGCGCAAATGCGGTCCGCACCCTTTACCAAACGCCACAGCTCTTCCTCTCCCGGAGCCTTGAAAAACACGTGCTCGAATTCGTCACGAATGTCCTCCGGAAGCATGTCCATCAGCTGTCTTGATGCGCGGTCTTCCACCTTGTGGAATAAGTCACGCATCTCCGGACTGCTGTACTTCACAGGCGTTGGTAAATCGCCGGTAATAATCTCGTTAGAATCATGATACATGCCGATGAGAGCGACCTTCTGGGCATCGTAATGCTTCCCCAGGCGGGCATTTCCCAAAAGCGCCATGGCGTGAGCTACCATGCTCACATCCAGGGAATGCTGGGCAATATTCTCCCCTTGAGAGTTGCGCATCAACGACCAGCGGTCAATATATTTCATTCTTGACATCAGGGCATAAAAATGATTCATCGTTCTTCCTTCTTCCTACTTCTTCTGACGACGGATTCGGGCTTCATCCCGTTCCTTCGTCAGTTTCAAATACTGACCGGTGTAAGACTCCTCCACTTCCATTACCTGTTCCGGCGTTCCCTTTGCAATCACGGTTCCGCCGCCGTCTCCGCCCTCCGGCCCCATATCAATAATATAGTCCGCAGTCTTGATGACATCCAGGTTATGTTCGATGACAACAACCGTATTACCGCCGTCCGCAAGCTTCGACAAAATCTCAATCAGCTTGTTCACGTCATCAAAATGCAATCCGGTAGTCGGCTCATCCAGAATATAAATGGTCTTTCCGGTACTACGCTTGCTAAGCTCGGTCGCCAGCTTGATTCGCTGCGCTTCACCGCCGGAAAGAAGTGTGGACGGATGTCCCAGCTTCAGATAGGACAGTCCCACATCGTTCATAGTGACAATTTTGTTGCGGATGGTTGGCACATTTTCGAAGAAATGCACGGCTTCTTCAATGGTCATCTCCAAAACTTCCGCAATGTTCTTTCCCTTATAGGTTACCTCGAGTGTTTCCCGATTGTAACGCTTTCCTTTGCAGACTTCACATGGCACATAGACATCCGGCAGGAAATTCATCTCAATCTTATTGATACCGTCACCGGAGCAGGCCTCGCAGCGTCCGCCCTTAATGTTAAAGCTAAACCGGCCTTTCTTGTAGCCGCGCATCTTCGCTTCCTGTGTCGAAGCAAACAAATCGCGAATCATATCAAATACGCCGGTGTAGGTTGCCGGGTTGGATCTCGGGGTACGTCCAATCGGCGACTGGTCAATGGCAATGACCTTGTCTAACTGCTCGGTCCCCAAAATCTCATCGTGCGCACCCGAAATAACACGAGCGCGATTGAGCTTGCGGGCCAGAGACTTGTATAGAATCTCATTAATTAAAGAGCTCTTACCGGAACCGGACACGCCCGTAACACAGGTGAATACACCAATCGGAATCTCCACGTCCACATTTTTCAGGTTATGCTCTTTTGCGCCCTTAACGGTTAGAACTCCCTTCGGTTCGCGATGCTTTTCCGGCGCGAGAATCATCTTCTCTCCGGAAAGGTACTTACCGGTAATGGAGTCCGGATTCTTCATGATATCCTCTGCGGTTCCTTCCGCCACAACGACACCGCCGTGACTTCCGGCCCCCGGACCGATATCCACAATCCAGTCTGCCT
>DCGJ01000075.1 GCA_002315495.1 Lachnoclostridium sp. UBA1781
GACGCTGACTACTGCTACTCCCTTGGTTACAATGCATTCATGCTGATTCAGTATGGCTACACCGGTTACCTTTCCAAGGTTTCCAACATCTCCAAGCCGGCTGAAGAGTGGGTTGCAGGCGGTATGCCAATCACCAAGATGATGAACATCGAGAGACGTAACGGTGCTGATAAGCCGGTTATCAAGAAGGCTCTCGTTGAGCTTGATGGTAAGCCATTCCAGTACTTTGCAGCAAACAGAGAAAAGTGGGCTGTTGAGACCTGCTTCACCTTCCCTGGTGCAATTCAGTACTATGGTCCGACTGAGGTTTGTGACCTCACCACCAGAACCCTTGCTCTTGAGAAGGGTACCATGTAATTAAGAAACTTTGGGCGGAAATCGGAAACGGTTTCCGCCTTTTTTCGATTGAAGAATAAGAAAAGAGGAAACGTATGATGAAACGGAAGCTTCTTTGCCTTTTGGTGATGGCCTTGATTATGGGGAGCATTTTCATGGCTTGTGGAAAAACTGAGCAAAATGCAGACAAAACCATTGGAGAACCGACGGATTCCGGAAATGGGACCGATGGTTCGTTGACTACGGGAGCAGACCATCCGGAGACGAGCGAAACACTGACGGGCGTGACTGACACGAGTACAGAGACCGATGACTACGTGTTGACACAGGACCCTAGGGAGATGACGGATGGAGTACTTCGTGCCACTTATCTCGGAGTTGTGGGCTACGGAAGCGTTCAGGCTGCTCAGGTACAGGAAGAAGGAGCTGCCGTATATCGTTTTCAGGTAGACGACACAGAGCTTTTGCTCTCAGTTAAGAAGACTGCAGATTATCGGATTCAAAACTGTTTGATGGAAGGATTCTTATACGAACTTACGTTGGAAAATCGTGTGATTGTGGAGGCAAAGTGCATTTCCAAGGTGACCGGTTCAACACCGGTCCTTTCGGCGGAAAGTTCTGAGCATACGATTAAGAATCTGATTGCCAACGCCTTTGCACCCATGGGAACCACTCTTTATGTATATGGTGGGGGCTGGAACTGGCAGGACGACGGATTCTCGACGCAGGTGAATTCCTACGGTCTGTCTCCGGTATGGGAGTGGTTTTATAAGAATAACGGAGAGAATTACGTATTTCGCGATAAGGAGCACCCGGAAAAGACCACGTATCCATATGGAGGGTGGAACGAGTATTACTATGCCGGTCTGGATTGCTCGGGCTATATGACCTGGGTGGTATATAACTCACTCGCGAGTGAGGAGATGACAGCGAAGGGGCTTGGATTCAAATCAACAGAGTATGCTAAGAAACTGGCGGAGCGCGGCTATGGGACCTGGTCTCATAAGAGTCTTGGTACGGATGCTTCCGGTCTACGGCCGGGGGATATTGTCAGTATGAGTGGCCATGTGTGGATGTGTCTCGGCACCTGCGAAGATGGGAGTGCGGTAATACTTCATTCCGTCAATTCTCCGAACAAATATGGGGAGGAAGCCGGTGGTGTCTCTATGAGCGCTTTGAGTCCGAAAGGGGACAATGACACGTCCTGTGAGGCTTACAAACTAATCGTATCCTATGCGGAGAAATATTATCCGGAGTGGTACGAGTACAATCCGGTTATGGTTCGAAGTTTTGAACGATATACAAACTTTGCCAAAAGCGATGATGCCGGATGGTTTCGATGGACGATTTCGGAGAGTGTGATGCAGGATCCGGATGGATATTACGAGATGTCTGCGGGGGAACTATTAGAAGATTTGTTCCAGGGAAGATAAGCAGAAAAAATAGGCCTGAGAAAGGTGAATGGTCACTTTCTCAGGCCCTTTTTTATTTCTTCATTATGGTCAAGCAAGAGAAGCAATGCGATTACAGTTTACTTCTCATTATGCAGAAGCTTATGTTCCTTGCCCTTCAGCAAACCATCGTAGACATCCTTTACAATCGGATTATCGATGGAAAGCTTAATCTGGGAACGACGGTCGATGTCGTACAGCCCTTCGAAACGGGCAGCCTTGGTAGTAGGACCGATTGGGAGCGGCTGGCCACCACCGGCGATACAACCACGGCGACATGCCATAACTTCCACGAAATCGTAGTAGGCTTCTCCGGTTTCAATCTTCTTCATCAAATCATCCGCAGCCTTCAAACCACTGACCACGGCAACACGAAGGGTGCGTTCGCCAAATGCGATTTCAGCTTCCTTAAACTGCTCGGTACCGCGAACACCGGTAAGACTGATGTCTTCCAAATCACAAAGCTTGCTGCTGCCTGCCAGATGACGAAGAACGGCTTCGGTTACACCACCGGTAACACCGAAAATGGAGCCTGCACCGGAAGCTAAACCAAACGGCATATCTAAGGACTCGGAAGGCATCTTCTTAAGGTCAATTCCGGCCTCATGAATCATTCGGCTAACCTCGTCGGTGGTAAGAACGTAGTCAACATCCTGCTCGCCTTCCGTGCGATGCTCCGGACGGAGAATCTCAGCTTTCTTCGCGGTACAAGGCATAATGGAAATGACTGCAAGCTTGCGGGTGTCCCCGTTCTTTGCGCGTTCCTCAGCATTGACACGGCCGTCTTCCTTTAATAGGGCGCCAAACATGGCCTGTGGAGAACGACAGGTGGAGATATGCTTTGTAAGGTTCGGATGTTTTTCTTCGCAGAACTTCACCCAGCCCGGACAGCAGGAGGTGAAGAGTGGAAGCTGATTGTTCTCGAGACGTTCCACGAATTCCTTGGATTCCTCAACGACGGTAAGATCTGCGCCGAAGTTCGTATCATAAACCTCGTCAAAGCCGATACGACGGAGCGCAGCAACAAGCTTTCCGATGGAGTTCTCGCCCTTCGGAATGCCGAATTTGTCACCGATGGCAACGCGAACGGCCGGTGCAATCTGAGCGACCACGCGAGTGTCCTTATCGGCAAGAAGCTCCCAAACCTTGGTAACATTTGTCTTAATGGTAATGGCACCGGTCGGACATACAACACGGCACTGTCCACAGCCAACGCATGCGGTTTCTGCGAGCTTTCGTCCAAATGCCGGAGTTACGCGGGTGTTGGAACCACGATTGGCGAAGTTAATGATGCCGAGCCCCTGAATCTCTTCGCAGGTACGAACGCAGTCGCCGCAAAGGATGCATTTGTTCGGGTCAATAACAATACAGTCGGAGCTGTCGTCCACAGGAAGGTCCTTGTGGTTGTTTCCGAAGCGTGCCTGAGATACACCAAGGGTCTGTGCCAGCTGCTGAAGGGTACAGTCACCATTCGTATGACAGGTGGTACAATCGGTGCAGTGGGACGCGAGCAGAAGCTCCAGAATCAGCTTTCTGTGATTACGAAGTCGTGGGGTGTTGGTATAGATTACCATACCGTCTCTCGGCACTTCGGAGCAGGAGGAAAATACCCGCCCACGGTCATCCTCGACTACACACATACGGCAGGCACCGTAGGTGGACAGCTCGGAATGATAGCAGAAGGTCGGCAAATCGATGCCGGCTTTACGGATGATGGAAAGAACATTTCTTTCATCATCAAATGTAACCTTACGGTTATTGATTGTGATATATTTCATGTTCTTTCCTCCTAATACTCTACGCGGATTGCCTTGAACGGACAGGAACCTTCACAGGCACCGCATTTGATACATTTTGCGGGGTCAATGGTGTATGGATTCTTGATCACACCACTGATGGCCCCAACCGGACAATTGCGGGCACACTTGGAGCAGCCCTTACAAAGGTCAGGCTGAATCACATAGTTACACATTGCAGTACAGTTGTGAGAACGGCACTTCTTGTCCACTACATGCTCGATATATTCCTCGCGGAAGTTTTTCAGGGTGCTCATAACCGGAAGAGCAGCGCTCTTTCCAAGTCCGCAAAGAGCGGTTTCGGTAATGAGCTTGGAAAGTTCCTCCAGAAGATCCAGGTCTCCCAGGGTTCCCTTTCCGGCAACGATGCGCTCCAGAATCTCCAGCATACGCTTGGTACCCTCGCGACAAGGGACGCATTTACCGCAGCTTTCATTCTGCGTGAAGTTCATGAAGAAGCGGGCAACCTCAACCATACAGGTGTTATTGTCCATAACAACGAGACCGCCGGAACCGATCATGGCGCCCATTTTCTTAAGGGAATCAAAGTCAAGGCTTACATCCAGATGCGGAGACATGAGACATCCGCCGGACGGACCGCCAATCTGAACGGCCTTAAACTCGCCGTCACCCTTAATGCCGCCGCCGATATCGAAGATTACCTCGCGAAGGGTAGTACCCATCGGAACCTCGATGAGGCCGGTGTTCTTCACGGAACCGGTTAATGCAAATGCCTTGGTTCCCGGACTGTTCTCCGGACCGATACTCTTGTACCATGCGGCGCCCTTTTCAATAATCATCGGAACGTTGGCATAGGTTTCTACATTATTCAGAACCGTCGGCTTCTCGAACAATCCCTGCTCAACGGTACGTGGCGGTTTAACACGCGGCATACCGCGGTTACCCTCGATCGATGCGGTAAGCGCACTTCCTTCACCGCAGACAAATGCGCCCGCGCCACGATTAATATGCAAACGGAAGGAGAAATCGGTGCCAAGAATATGGTCGCCCAAAAGGCCCGCTTCCTCTGCCTGTGCGATGGCTTCCTTTAAACGGCTAACCGCAAGTGGATACTCCGCACGAACGTAGATGTAACCTTCCTGGGAGCCGGTTGCGTAAGCCGCAATCATCATACCCTCAATCATCTTATGCGGGTCGCCCTCCATGATGCTTCGGTCCATGAAGGCACCCGGGTCACCCTC
>DCGJ01000174.1 GCA_002315495.1 Lachnoclostridium sp. UBA1781
ATCCATAAAGTTCCATCCTCGGGCCAGTAGCTTCCGGATAAGCCTGTAACAGGCATATCATCTTCCATCAGATAAATCCAGATGACTCTTTTCCCGTCCATTTCGCTTTCTTCAAATGACATCGAATATGTTTTTCCAACATATTGGCTCGTGTCAAAGGATTGGGTTATTTCATCCGCTATTTCTTTTTTCTTCTCTGGAGTGATCCGTATTCCTTCATCTTGAAGTTGCTCCGAAATCAACGAATATTCCGCGACATAATATAGTTGAAACGTCCCTTCGTAGTTTGCCTTTGTCATCTCGACGACATCATTCTTTACTTGGATGGAATATTCCGCGCTCTCATTACAAACATACTCTCCATTCGGAATTGTACTCTTTGAAGTCTCCGTGGATTGCTGAACCTTATTACAACCAGACAACATTGTCATGATAATAATTATACCCCAAAGACATTGCAATCTGCTTTTTTTAATTCTCTTCATTGATCGAATCCTGTTCCCGTAAATGTACAAGTTCCCATAGTTGTTGAAGTAGCCATCGTGTTAATCATAATTGTAACATTATCAACCGTCTGTTTCGAACCACCAAGGAAGATATACGCTCCAGTGATATTAACGGTCTTTCCTTTTCCAATTAAACCGGATGCTTTATATTTTGAATCCAAATACAGTTTACAATCGTACCCGCAAACCGGAACGTAGACATCGCTTAGGCTAACAGTCACCTTGTTTTCACGATTGTCTGTATTCATATGAGTCAGTTTAACAACATTCGTATGTCCTGAAACAACTCCACCCACTACTTTAAAGTCGTAAGAAGTAAACTGACTATTGTTAACATATGTTTTCTTTTCAACATTTTCTTTCTTCGAAACTGTGTCATCCGTTCCGCATGCAGTTAACGCAAAAAGCACCAAACAAACCAAAACAACAACTTTCATCTTCATAATTATATACCTTCCTTTCCCCTTTGCACATTCCGTACAATAGGCAAAGATAAGTATATATATATATATATATTGTCAATTAAAATTTGTCAATTAACAAAAAAACGCCAAACTCATGTGAACGTCTATGCCAAAAAAGGGCGTGTGACTCATCACACGCCCTTATACAACTCTAACTACAATTCGAAATTACTTCTGCAAACCGTCAAAGTAAGCATTCACGGAAGCAACCAAATCCTCCGGATTAATGCCATGCACCATAGCAGCCTCTTCCAAAGTCTCCCCCTGGGAAGCCGGGCAGCCAACACAGTGCATACCTGCCTGCATCAAAACCTCGGCAACGCCGTAGCCATTCTCCTGGTCCATCGCGAGAAGTTCGCCAATCTTAATATCTTTAGATACCATAATATTTATCTCCGTTCCGATGTATTCACATCAAAAATTTACTTACCGCTTTTCTCGGTAGTGCTATTATAGACAGTGCCGCATTTTTCGTCAAGAGTATTCTACGAAAATGCCATCCGAAAGTTAGCGCGTGCTAACATTGATATTTTCTCTTGTATTCTTGGAGCATTTGTTTTACAATGCAAAACACAAGGAACATATGTGTTTCAGATGTTGTTTAGTTTACCGAACAGGAGGATTATCATTATGGCATATGTAATTAACGATGGTTGTGTTGGATGTGGTGCTTGCGCTAGCGAGTGTCCTGTATCTGCTATCAGCGAAGGCGAAGACAAGTACGTTATCGATGCAGACGCTTGCCTCGAGTGCGGCGCTTGTGCAGCTGCTTGCCCAACCGAGTCTATCTCTGAGGGCTAATTCGAATAGAACCTAAAAAGAACGCGCCCCGGATGGTTTTCATCCGGGGCACTTTTGTTTGCAAAATGCTCCTCCCGCCGAAACGAGAGGAGCATTTTCATACGAATTATTGTTGTCCTACTTTACAGAGAAGGAGTAAACGGTGCAGAAATCAAACGGCTCACCCTTCTTGAAGATGCTGTTGCTGCCAAGATCTGCGAAGCTCGGAATGTTGCAGGAGTTCGGGAAGAACTGGGTCTCGAAACAGATACCGTCGCGCTTCTTGTAGCTTACGCCACCCTTGCCCTTAATCGGGTCAGCTTCGTTAATGAAGTTACCGGAGTAAAGCTGCATACCAGGCATATCGGTGAATACTTCCATGAAACGACCGCTCTTCTCATCGTAAAGAGAAGCAACGAGATCCATCTCATCCTCCTCGATATCGAGGTCGAGAATATAGTTGTGATCGTAACCACCTGCAAGCTTAAGCGGTGCGAAATCTGCATTGATGTCCTGACCTACGGTCTTCTCGGTACGGAAATCCATCGGAGTTCCGGTAACATCCATAACCTCACCGGTCGGAATCAACAAATCATCGGTGGGAGTAATCTGGTGGGACTTAATCCAAACCTTCTGATCCAAAATAGAACCGGAAGCCTGACCTGCCAGGTTGAAATAGCTGTGGTTGGTAAGGTTGATTACGGTATCGGCATCACTTACAGCAAAGTACTCGATTGCAAGGTCATTGTCATCCGTCAGGGTGTACATAACGCTGATATCAAGGTTTCCAGGGAAGCCCTGCTCGCCATCCTCAGAGAGACGGGTGAACTCGATGCTGGTGCAATCTGCATCCTCGCAAATCTCTACATCGTAGAAATACTTATTGTAGCTTACGGAGCCACTGTGAAGATTGTTCACTGCATTGTCGTTCTTCTCCAGCTCATAGGTCTGTCCGTTGATGGTAAATGCAGCACCACCGATACGGTTTGCGTGACGGCCGATAAAGGAACCATAGCCGCAGCCATTGTCCTCGTAACCGGTTACGCTGTCATAACCAAGTGCGATATCCTCAATCTTGCCGTCCTTATCCGGAACACAGATCGATACGATATTTGCACCGAAATCCGTGAAGGAAACCTTCATACCGTTCTTGTTGGTAACGGTGTAAAGCGTTGCCTCCTTGCCATCCTTGGTCTTACCAAAGCTTGTCTTTACTACACTCATGTTAATACCTTCCTTTCGAAGTTTAATTATTCGGCGAAAGCCCTCCTAACGCCGTGTTGCTCAAAAATCAATCTGCCGAATATGTCCGGCAGTCTTCGCGCCCCGAAGACAGGCCGCATTTGCCGTGATTATCCAAGATAAAGCCATGCGAACAAGGCAATCTGGAGAATCAAAATCACCGGCATAAATACCACAAAATACCAATGCTTGGTTTTGTGTCGGAAGAACTGCATACCAAGGTTTGCACCGATCCCACCGAAAATGATGGCGGAGAGGAACAAGGTCTTCTCCGGAATGCGCCAGGCGTGCTTTTCTGCCTTCTTCTTGTCAATGCCCATCAGGGCAAAGGAAATGAGGTTTGCGATGGCAAGAATTGCCACCACAATGACCCAGTACTCTTTTACGAAATCATGCATATGAATTCACTTTCCGCATTTGCTATGCTTAATTACTGCTCTTCCTTCTCTTCGGATGGCAGAATGCCGATTCCGAGGTCGGTAAGCTGATCCTCATCAACCAGATCAGGTGCGCCGCAAAGGAGACAGCTTGCATCCTTAACCTTCGG
This sequence comes from Lachnoclostridium sp. UBA1781, assembly GCA_002315495.1. Classification (GTDB taxonomy): domain Bacteria; phylum Bacillota; class Clostridia; order Lachnospirales; family Lachnospiraceae; genus ISDg. Next base: position 3,540 of record DCGJ01000174.1, read on the forward strand.
GAATGCGATTACGTCACGGATGGAATCCATGCCGGCCATCAGCATAACGAGACGGTCAAGACCATATGCAAGACCTGCGTGTGGTGGAACACCGTATTTGAACGCATTCATAAGGAAACCGAAGCGCTGGTTAATCTGCTCCTTGGTGAAGCCAAGAACCTCGAACATATGCTCCTGAATATCATTTCTATGGATACGCACGGAGCCACCACCGATTTCGGTACCGTTTAATACAATATCGTAAGCCTTTGCACGAACTCTTCCTGGATCAGAATCAATGTACTGCCAATCCTCATCCATAGGCATTGTAAATGGGTGATGCATTGCCATGAATCTGTTCTCTGTATCTGACCACTCAAGAAGTGGGAACTCTGTTACCCAAAGGAAATTAAACTTGCTGTCATCAATAAGACCAGCCTCTCGGCCAAGCTTTAATCTGAGTGTTCCAAGAACATCCCACACTACCTTATTTTTATCAGCAGCAAAGAGAAGAAGGTCACCCTTTTCTCCGCCCATAGCCTTAACAAGCTCATCAAGTGAAGCCTCATCGAAAAATTTAGCAAAGGATGACTTATATGTACCATCCTCATTGATGCAAAGGTAAGCAAGGCCTTTAGCGCCACTACCTTTAGCCATATCAACAAGAGCATCAATCTTCTTACGAGGCATAGCTGCCTGTCCTTTAACATTAATACCACGAACAGAACCTTTATTCTCAAGTGCGCTGGTAAATACACTGAATCCACAGTTCTTAACAACATCACTTACATCAACAAGTTCAAGACCAAAACGTGTATCTGGCTTATCTGAACCATATCTGTCCA
>DCGJ01000142.1:0-1388 GCA_002315495.1 Lachnoclostridium sp. UBA1781
GTACAAGAGACAGCTTCTTAACATTATGCACGTAATGCATCTTTACAATCAGCTTCGTATGAATCCGGAAATGGAATTCTACCCAAGAACCTTCATCTTCGGTGCAAAGGCTTCTGCCGGCTATCGTCGTGCAAAGGCTATCATCAAGCTCATCAACAGCGTTGCTGATGTTGTAAATAACGATAAGTCCATCAAGGGCAAGATTAAGGTTGTATTCATTGAGAACTACCGCGTATCCAACGCAGAGTGGATCTTCGCTGCTGCAGATGTATCCGAGCAGATTTCCACCGCTTCCAAGGAAGCTTCCGGTACCGGTAACATGAAGTTCATGCTGAACGGTGCAGTTACCCTTGGTACCATGGACGGTGCTAACGTAGAAATCGTTGAAGAGGTTGGCGAGGAGAACGCATTTATCTTCGGTCTTTCCTCTGACGAAGTTATCAACTACGAGAACAATGGTGGCTATGATCCGAAGGAGATTTACAACACCGATAGCGATATCCGTGCCGTAATGACTCAGCTCATCAATGGCTTCTATGCACCGGAAGATCCGGAGCTGTTCCGCGAGCTTTACAATTCTCTTCTGGATTCCAACGGCTTCGAGAAGCCGGATCAGTACTTCATTTTGAAGGACTTCCGTTCTTACGAAGCAGCTCAGAAGCGTGTTGAGGAAGCATATCGTGACGAGGCCGGCTGGGCTAAGAAGGCAATTCTTAACATTGCAAAGTCCGGTAAGTTCACCTCCGATCGTACCATCCAGGAGTACGTTGACGACATCTGGAAGCTTGAGAAGGTTGAAGTAAACCTCGACTAATTGAGTCGGTAAATAAAATGATAATAGATTGCAGGCAATCGGTGAGGTTGCCTGCAATTTTTTGTCGCAATTTTTGTATCTGGTGGCTCATATTTGGTTGATTGAAATAACGCATTGCGTGGTGAATGGATAATGTGATATTATAAAGAAAATGCATGGCGAGGCTTTTATAAATGAGTACAGCGAATATAATTAAGGAATTAAGAACTACCATTGGAATGACTAGAAAGGAGTTTTCTGTACATACGGGGATTCCGGTCAGAACACTTGAGGATTGGGAGGCGGCGAGGCGTAAACCTCCGGAATATATTCCGAAATTGATTGAATATCAGCTTAGGTTCGAGAAATTGATGAAAGAGAAAGGGGAATAAAATGGCAGATAATTTTGGGGAGATTATTATCTATCAGACGGACGATGGATTGACAAAAATTGAAACCAAGTTTGAGCAGGATACGGTATGGCTTTCGCTTGATCAAATGGCAGAATTGTTTCAAAGAGATAAGTCTACTGTTTCTCGTCATATAAAAAATGTTTTTGAGGAAGGGGAACTGGAGAGAAATTCAGTTGTTGCAA
>DCGJ01000142.1:1423-18382 GCA_002315495.1 Lachnoclostridium sp. UBA1781
AACTGCTTCTGATGGAAAAACATATAGAGTGGATTATTACAATTTGGATGTCATTATTTCAGTAGGTTATAGAGTAAAATCAATGCGAGGAAGTCAGTTTCGTCGATGGGCAACAGAGCGACTAAGGGAGTATCTGATTAAGGGATTTACAATGGATGATGAACGCCTCAAAGGTAATGGAGGAGGTATTTACTGGAAAGAACTTTTGGATAGAATCAGAGATATCCGTTCCTCTGAGAAAGTACTATATCGTCAAGTGCTGGATTTGTATGCTACCAGTGTTGACTATGATCCCAAAAGCGAGAGCTCCGTTAGTTTCTTTAAAATCGTACAGAATAAATTGCATTATGCTGCACATGGACATACCGCGGCTGAGGTGATTTATAACCGGGTAGATGCTGAAAAGCCATTTATGGGGTTAACCTCATTTGTAGGAGAATTGCCGGCATTGAAGGATATTGGCATCGCAAAAAACTATCTTAATAGCGATGAACTTAAGATATTAAATAATCTTGTATCAGGTTACTTTGATCTTGCGGAGATTAATGCAATTGAGCATAAGCCGATGTACATGAGTGATTATGTGAAGCAGTTAGACGTTGTGCTTGCATCAGGAGGAAGAAAACTGCTTTCGGGAGCAGGTAGTGTGAGCCGTGAAGAGGCTATGATGAAAGCAAAGTCAGAATATAGGAAGTATCAGGAATTCACGCTCTCCCCGGTTGAAAAAGAGTATATGGAAGTATTAAAAACAGCAAATGATACCGCAAAAATGGAAGTTAAAAAAAGAAAAAATGAATGAAAGGGCTTAATATACGTGGGCGCCTCCGGTAGGGGGCGTTTGCATTTTACGGGTATGCGCCCTTGTAAGAAAATGCGGTATGTGGTACAATAAACCGACGTTTTGAAAGGAGGACATCTTATGCTGATGACGATGCCGGAAGCGGTAAAAAGAATCATTTCCAAGCTGCAGAGTGCAGGTTATGAAGCCTATGCGGTTGGCGGTTGCGTAAGAGATGCCATCCTTGGAAGAACGCCGGAGGACTGGGATATTACGACGTCCGCAAGTCCGATGGAGATGAAGGAGCTCTTTAGTCATACCATTGATACGGGAATTCAGCATGGCACGGTAACGGTGCTTTATGATCATGTGGGATATGAGGTGACCACGTATCGTCTGGACGGAGAATATGAGGACCATCGGCATCCGAAGCAGGTAACCTTCACGAGTGAACTTCGGGAAGACCTTCGACGTCGCGATTTTACAATCAATGCGATGGCGTATAATGAGGAGCAGGGCCTGGTTGATCTGTTTGGTGGTAGAGAAGACCTGGAACGGCATGTGATTCGCTGCGTGGGAGACCCGATGGAGCGATTTACCGAGGATGCCCTCAGAATCATGCGTGCAGCCAGATTCTCGGCACAGCTTGGCTTTTCCATTGATTCCGAGACAGAGCGGGCGATGAAGGCACTTGCGCCTGATTTGAAGCGTGTCAGCGCGGAGCGTGTCCGGACAGAACTCACGAAGCTTTTGCTTTCAGACCACCCGGAGAAGCTGGAAACCTGCTTTACTTGTGGCATTACGGCCGTTGTACTTCCGGAATTCGACCGAATGATGGAGCAGAGCCAGGTGAATCAGCACCATGCCTATTCGGTTGGATTACATACCATTAAGTGCCTGGAGTATTTGCACACGGACCCTGCCTATGTGGCAGCGGATAAGAAGATTAAGACGACTCTGAATTACACGATGTTACTTCACGATGTGGCAAAGCCTTTGTGTGTGACTACGGACAAGAACGGCTTCGAGCATTTTTATGGACATCAGGATATGGGCGCGGAGATTGCGGTTGAGATTCTTCGACGGCTGAAGTTTGATAACGATACGATTCATGGTGTAAAGCGACTGGTAAAGTATCATGATGCGAGATTTCAGATTAAGGAGGACAGCCGGAAGGCACTTCGCCGGTTGATGAACAAAGTCGGATTGGAGTGGATGCCATATCTGTTTCCGATCGGGCGAAGCGATACTTCGGGGCAGTCGGAGACCTACTACGATTCCGCCATGGAGAATATCGCGAATCTGGAGCGAATGTATAAGGAAATCATCGCACGCGAGGAATGCGTATGCCTTCGGGATTTGTGCGTGACCGGAAGGGATCTGATGGAAATCGGCTTCACCTCGGGACCGAGTCTCGGGCAGGCGTTGGCGGCGTTGCTTCATGAGGTAATTGAGGATCCGGAGGCGAATGAGAAGGAGCATCTGCTAAAGGTGGCAGCGGGATATTTGAAACAGGGTTGGATTCCTGCATATAAGGACGAGTAAATGCGAGATTTTCCTTGCATTTTCCGTCCTTTTTTTGTATTCTTATACAGTATTTGCGTTAGAATGTTAATTCGTTAAAGCAAATATGTATTACACGATGAGTTTTTAATCGAAAGGATGAATATTATGCAAACAGCTGAATTAGTTGCATTTATCGCCTATTTCGTTCTCGTTATCGGTATCGGCATCTACTTCTTTATGAAGAGTCGTGCAAATGCGGGCGAGAAGGATTACTTCCTCGGCGGTAGAAATATGAGCGGTCCGGTTGCGGCTTTATCTGCAGGCGCGTCCGATATGAGTGCCTGGGTTTTGATGGGTCTTCCGGGTGCGATTTATGTTTCCGGCTTCGGCCAGATCTGGATTAGTGTAGGCCTTGCTCTTGGTACGATTCTTGCCTGGATCTTCGTGGCACCTCGTCTTCGTACCTTCTCCATGAAGGCAAACGACTCTATTACGATTCCGCAGTTTTTGACGAATCGTTTCCAGTCGAATAATAAGATTCTGCAGATTGTATGCGCATTTGTATTCATTGCGGCTTACTGTATCTACGCTGCTTCCAGTATCTCTGCTTGCGGCGATTTGTTCCAGACCGTATTCGATCTGAAGGATAAGACAGTTCCGATGGTAATCGCAGCGATTATTATCATTGTTTATACCTTCCTTGGCGGCTTCAACGCGGTATGTTGGACCGATTTCTTCCAGGGACTTTTGATGCTTGCAGCGTTGATGATTGTTCCGATTGTTGCACTCATGGCAATGAAGGGTAGCGACTTTGTGGCTCCGACCATCGCACTTGGTGAGAATTATAACAACCTTCTCAGCTCCGGTAAGTTCGATTCCGCTTCCGTGGTGGACATCATTTCCGGATTAGGCTGGGGACTTGGTTACTTCGGTATGCCGCACATTTTGATTCGTTACATGTCCATTCGTTCCCGTAAGGAAATGAACCGCTCCCGTGTGATTGGTAGCTGCTGGACCGTAATTATTCTTGCAATGGCAACCGTTGTCGGTGTTGTCGGAAGAAAGTACCTCGGTGATGTTTTGATTGCCGACGGAACCCAGTCCAAGGTGTTCATCATGCTGGTTCGTGATGTATTCCCGGCACTGATTTCCGGTATTCTTCTTTCTGCAATTCTTGCTGCATCCATGAGTACTGCAGACAGCCAGTTGCTTGCGTCGAGCTCCGCATTTGCAAGTGACGTATACAAGCCGGTATTCCGCAAGGATGCTTCCGATAAGGAAATGCTCTGGGCCGGCCGTATCGTGGTTATCGGTATTGCAATTGTAGCACTTCTCATTGCACTGAATCCGAACAGCGGTGGAATTATGAGCCTGGTATCCAATGCCTGGGGTGCGTTTGGCGCTGCATTTGGTCCGACCATTCTGTTGGCTCTGTACTGGAAGCGCTTCAACTATATCGGTGCGGTTAGTGGTATTGTATCCGGTTTCGCGGTTGACGTTTTGTGGTTGTACGGAATTGCTCCGAACATGAACAATGCACTCTCCGGTCTTTATGAGATCGTTCCGGGCTTTATTGTCAGCCTGATTGTAGCCGTTGTTGTTACACTTGCAACCAAGGCTCCAAGCGAAGAAGTACAGAAGTACTTCGACGATGCTGTGGCATTCACTGCGAATGAGGAATAAAAGTTTTTATGTTTTTTGCGGAGTGTGAAAGAAATTTCACACTCCGTTTTTTGTCCTCTGGTGGCTACGATGCCGGTGGTGCAATCATAGGGGATTCGTGGGGATGTTAGCACGCTGATGGGACCGGCTGTTGTCGCATCAAACAGACAGAGTGAATTTTCTGTGTCATTCTTGCGAAAAATCCCGTTTTATGCTACTCTTTTAGGGACTTTGGAAGATGTGAAGCGAATAGGAGAACCTATGAAATATTTGTTTTTTGATTTGGATGGAACCATCTCCGATTCCTCTGAAGGAATTACGAAGGGAATCGGCGGAGCGCTTGAGCAAATGGGCGTTCATATGACGAGAGAAGAACTGCTTCGATACATCGGGCCGCCACTCACGGTTTCGTTTGGGGAGCATTTTGCGGAGCCTGAGAAGGTACAGGAGGGGATTCGCATCTACCGTGAATATTACAACGAAATCGGGTGGAAGGAGAATACCATGTATTCCGGGATTCCGGAAGCACTGGCGAAACTGAAGACCGCAGGGAAGGTGCTCATTATGGCAACCTCGAAGCCGGAATATTTCGCAAAGCGAATTGCGGATTACTTTGGGATTACCGAGCATTTTGATCTGATTTGCGGTGCAACGATGGATGGACGAATCAACACAAAGGCAGAGGTCATCGCCTACGCGCTGGAGTCTTACGGGAACCCCGAACCATCGGACTGCCTGATGATTGGAGACCGCTTTTACGATGTGGAGGGGGCAGCGCCGTTTGGCATCCGAACACTCGGGGTAACCTATGGGTTTGGCAACCGGGAGGAACTTGTGAAGGCCGGTGCCATTGCGGTTGTGGATACGGTTGAAGAGATGTGCGAGTACGCACTTTCTTAGAATTATGAGGTGTGAAATGAAGCGATTTTGGCTTGTTGTAGCGGGCATTTTGTTCCTGCTCATTGATGTGACGGTTTCTACCGGCGTGAAATATCCTCCTTATGAAGTGATCTATGAGGATATGTATGCGTCCGGAAAAATGACGCAGGCGATGGTCATGTACGATGTGGTTGGTACCGAGATGAAGATGGATGTCATGCCGGATATCATCGGGTATGCTCTTTTACTTGTTGCGGGACTTGGGTTTGGACAGCGTAGGAAAATGCGTATCAACCCGAAGTTTTTCCTTGTGCTTTTGATTGCGGCAGGACTTTGGATTCTGCGTCCGATTGCACCGTTTTTTATGGAAGAAAGAACGCTTTACGGACTGGAATATTTCCTTGGCTGGCTATGCCCGGTCTTCGAGTATTGTACCCTGTTTTTTATCATCCGTCAGTTGATGGAGGAACTGGAATGTAAACAAAACCATCGGGACAATACGCTTATCTGGACAGGCCTTTTGGCAACCATTTTCGCCGGTTTCTTTGCGGATATGCTCGGTTTCTTCCAGTTGAAGAGAACGATGCGTGTGTATGTCGTTGTGGAGATTATTTTGACTGTATTATATTGCTATAAACTGTATCGCTGCTCCAAACTAATGGAGGAGAAACAGAGATTAGAGGAAGTAAAGAGTGCGTATCATAGATGAAAAAACAAAGAACGAGATAAAAAATAATGTTATCGTGGAACCGTCGGAGTATGTTCACAGACCGAAGAATCCGGGAGATAAAATCAAATGGGTTATCCTTTTCATGCTACCGTTTTTTTGTATTATGTTGTTTTTGGTTGCTTATCTCGTGCGCGGGATTTCTTGGCATCTGGAAAAGAAAAGTCTGGTAGAGGCAAAGGTTGGAGATACCGTTACATTTGGTACGGCCGGAGACGAGGATGAAGTGCTCACCTGGACAGTACTGGACGGGCAGGGAGACCGATTGCTACTGTTTTGCAACCTTTCGGTAGGAAGCATTATTGTAAGGGAGGATAACGGGGCTGACAGCTGGGAGCATTCCGAGCAGCGAGCATTTTTAAATGGCGAGTTCTACGAGAGAGCCTTTTCTGAGAAGGAAAAGAAATTGCTTATTGAAATGAAACTGGACGCAGAAACGAACGCGGAGACCGCATTTTCCTCGGGAAATGCGACAACGGACATGGCCTTTCTGCTTTCATCAGAGGAAGTGTCAAAGTACGCACAACATGTTTCCGGTAATACGGTGTTGCGTTCACCCGGTGAGGGCCTTCCGCTTTATTTGAAGTCGGGAAAGCTTTCGACGGACTGGATGCTTGGAGAACAGCTAAAATATCGCCCGGCTGTCTGGGTAGATGTGTCTGGAATAAAATAATCGTAAGAATGCGAATGGAAATGAGGGAACGAAATGAAATACGATGATGAGAATCTACCGGAGATGGATGAGAGCAGATACATCCACCCGAAAAATTGGCGAATCAAATATTTATGGAAGCAATACCGGTCGATGATAATTCTATGCGGTATCCTCTTGTTTGTGGTTCTTTTTATTGGCGGTTCGGTTCTGATTAATGTTCGTTCTTATTGGAAAAATGAGAAGACGCGACTAAAAAACATGATGGTGGGGGATACCATTTCCTTTGGTGGTTATGGAGAGAAGTCGGAATGGTATGTGCTGGCAGAGGAGAACGGACAGTTTTTGCTTCTCAGCAAAAATATAGCAGCAACCTGTGCCTATGGGGCGAATTCTCAAATCGGATATCCCTGGGGGGACAGTGACCTTCGGGATGTAATTAACGAGAAACTGCTAACCAGGTGGTTCTTGCAACGAGAACTGGACCTTGTGGTGAAAAAGCAGCTGAGTCCTGAAGGGACGATTGACCAGGTGTTTATCTTATCGAAGGAAGAGGTGGAACAATACGTTCCTGAGGAGTATCGCACGGTCTATGACGAGGACGGCAATGTATATTCCTGGTGGCTTCGCGACCGTGGAGAAGAAGAGGGAAATATGATTGTGAATGCCGGAGGTTACATTAACACGAAGGGCATTGCCACAAGCGAGAAGGATGTCGGGCTTCGAATTGCAATCTGGCTTGATATGTCTATCATTCAATATCTGAAATAGAATAATGTGTGCTTGGTTCGATTTCTGCAGACATGAATCTACTCAAAAAAAGAAAAACCTATGGCTCGTGAGGAAGCCATAGGTTTTGTTATTTTAAAACATGAATCTTTGGAAGCCGGCCTTATAGTCCGATTCCACCCTTATGACGATAAAGGGCCTTGTATTCGGAAGGCGTGCATTCCTTAATCTGACGGAAGACACGGTTAAAGGTAGAGATGCTCGGGAAACCCGACTGCAGCGCCACGTCCGTAATCGACAAATGCGGATTGAGCAGAAGAGACTCGGCAGCCTTCACGCGCCTTTGATTCAGGTACGCGTAAAAGCTCGTGTCGGTAAACTGCTTGAACAGGCGGGAGAAATGGAATTTACTGAAGCCTGCAATGGCCGCTACGGAATCGAGCGACAAATCCTCTGTATAGTTCTTATTGACATAACTTACAATACTGTTCATCTTATCAAAATATTCCATCTGCTTGGAGCTTCGAACATCCGGGAACATGGTTTCCGTGTGAATGTGGGCGCGACCAATCTGAACGAAAAATTGGAGCAGATAGGAGTCGATCATGGCATGTCGAAGCGGCTCCGTGTGATTCTCGTACTCTGCCCGAATCTTATGAATCAGTCCGACCAGCGTATCCTGAATCTCTCCGTAATTGTCCGGTGTGATGACTAAGGACTGAGAAAGCACGGCAGAAATCGCGGAATAATCCCGAATAGAACTGATAATCGAATAATCAAACATCAAAATGATACGCTTTCCGGTCGGGCGCGAAATCAGTGTGTGCAATTCGCCCGGCGGAATAAAGCAGATATCCCGTTCCTTCAGTTCATGTCGCTGACCACCTACAATAACGGTGTAATCATTTTCCAAAGGCATCACGATTTCTGCTGCGGTGTGCCAGTGAATATCATAATTCTCGGCCTCCTGGTTAAACCAGAAACGAATCGACCGGTTGTCATCGTAGGACACCTTCTCGTAAATGCCGTTCAGTTCTCGAAACATATTAGCCATAGCGTTCTCCTAAGTCATTTGTTTATTAAAAGTTTACTAAATCTTGTGGTAAATGCGAAAAATGCTTTGTTTTTGCTCAAGATTTGGCAAGATTTTGCGAAAAAGATATTCAAATCTTGCTTCTGTTTTTCTTTGCATATATGTGGCAAAAATGTACAAAAGCACGGATTCTTTTCAAAAATTCTTGTGTATATCACGATAATATGGGCAAAGTACACAAGAAAAACGGTAAAAATTCCTGTCCAATCGTACTTTTGTAATCATATGAAAATACGTCATTTTTGCTTGAGTAATATGACTTTAGCAAGATTTGATAAAAATATAGCAAAAAATAAGGTGCAAAAGCAAGTGCAATTTATTAAAATTTGCTTAACAATAATAAAATACTATGTCTTATTGTGTGAGGGGTGCACTAGGGCATCGAAATATAGCAGAAAAAGGAGAGAGAACATAATGGTCAATTTTCTGAAGAAAAAGCATATGCTATGGCCAACGGTGATTTTGGTAATCATCGCGATTGTTGTGGTTTGGAAGATGACTTCCAAGGTTACGACATACGAAGAGAAATACGCCGGCTTTGATTTTAGCAAGGTTGAGGGAGAGGGTCGTCAGGATTCCTACACCGCATACCTGCTTCGTCATGAGGGGGCAGCATATCCGTCGGGAAGCATTTCTGCAGATTTGAGCTCTGCGAATGTTACCGGTGAGAACTTCGGTTACATCACCTGCGGCGGAGAGTCCAATGTTCTCGCCTCTTATGAAGATGGATACATTGAGTTTAAGGTGAATGTACCTAGCGCAGGTATGTACAACATTTACATGACCTACTATCCGGATCAGGATGAGAAGACCTCTCGTGGTATTGAGATTGAGCGTAAGCTTTATATTAATGGTGAGATTCCGTTCTCCGGTGCAGATGCAGTTACCCTTTATCGTATCTTTACCGACAAGGGCGAGTCTACCTTTGACAACCAGGGCAATGAGATCCGCCCGGGACAGACGGAGGCTCCTCGTTGGGAGACGATGTATGTATGTGACGAGCTTGGCTACATCACTTCCCCGTATTGCTTCTACTTCGAAGAAGGTGAGAACACCATCCGTCTGGATGCCAGTCAGGAAACTTTGATTCTGAAGGAGTTTGTAGTTGCCGAGAAGTTGGCGACACCGACCTATGCAGAATACAACCAGTCGGGCAAGACAGATTTTGTTGATGATTCCTACTGCGAGATTATCCAGGGTGAGGATGCGAAGTATCGTTCTTCCCAGTCCCTGTATGCAACCTATGACAGAACCTCCGCTTCTACGACTCCGTACAGCGTTACCAAGCAGGTTTTGAATATGGTGGGCGGCCAGAACTGGAAGGTTTCCGGTCAGTGGATTGAATGGGAGGTTGAGGTTCCGGAAGATGGTTACTACAACCTGACCTTAAAGGTTCGCCAGAACTACAATCGTGGTTTTGTATCCTGCCGAAGCCTTTACATTGACGGAGCAATTCCATTTGAAGAAGTATCCGCAATCAAGTTTGATTTCACCAACGATTGGGAAATGATGACCCTTTCGGATGACAAGAATAATCCTTATCAGTTCTATCTTACAAAAGGAACGCATTTGGTTCGTCTTCAGGTAACCCTTGGAGAAATCGGTGACATTCTGAACGATATGAGCGACAGCGTATATCGTTTGAACCAGATTTATCGTAAGATCCTCGTTCTTACCGGTACCAACCCGGATGAGAACCGTGACTATAACATTGACACCAAGTATCCGAGCGTAATGACCGACTTGGAATCAGAGACCAAGGTACTCTACAAGATTATCGATGACCTGATTGAGTACACCGGTGAAGCCGGAACGCAGGTGTCTGCAGCGCTGACACTTGCAACCCAGCTGGAGCGTTTCACGGAAGACTCCGATAACATTACGGTTTCCTTCCAGAACTTCAAAGATAATATTTCCGCAATGGGTACCTCGATTCTTACCCTGAGCGAATCCAGTCTTGACGTAGACTACATCGTTCTTTCTTCTCCGAAGGCGAAGGTGAAGGACGATACCACCAAGTGGTACCAGAAGGGCATCCACGAGATCAAAGCATTTGTTGCAACCTTTACCGTTGACTACAATGCTATCGGTAACGTTTACGAAGGCGATATGGATACCATTACCGTATGGATCTTCGCAGGTCGTGACCAGTGTACCATTTTGAAGACCATGATCGATGACACCTTCGTTCCGGCGTACGGAATCGGTGTCAACGTAGACCTCATTACTGCAGACGTTTTGCTTCCTGCAACCGTAGCCGGTACCGGCCCGGATGTAGCGCTGAACTCGAACAACGGTGAAGCCGTTAACTACGCACTCCGTGGAGCCGCAGTTGACCTGACACAGTTCAAGGGTGACGGCAATAAGGTTCGCAGCTATGAGCAGGTTATTTCCGAGTACAAGGAATCTGCTTCGATTCCTTATAAGTATAACGGTGGTGTATATGCACTTCCGGAAACTCAGTACTATAACGTAATGTTCTATCGAACCGATATCCTTGAAGAACTTGGGTTGGAAGTTCCGCAGACATGGGATGATGTCATCGCAATGTTGCCGGTAATTCAGAAGTCCAACATGAACGTTGGTATTCCATCTACGGAGCGTAAGATTAATAACGTATCCAATCCGGACTTGAACGGTTTCTTCGCACAGTATTATCAGCGCGCCGGTGACCTTTACAATGAAGAAGGTAACATGTGTCTGCTTGATAGCGAAACAGCCGTAGAGGCTTTTGAAGCATTTTCCATGTTCTTCACCCATTATAAGTGTCCGACAGACTACAACTTCGTAGACCGCTTCCGTACCGGTGAAATGCCAATCGCATTTGCTGACTTCAATAACTACAACACCCTGGTTGTATCTGCACCTGAGATTCGCGGTCTGTGGGCAATGGCATTACTCCCTGGTATTTACGTAACTGACGAGGAGGGAAATTACGTGGATCAGGATGGTGACGGTGAGTATGAGATCAACCGTAGCTGTTCCTGTTGGGGTACATGTTCCATTATGCTTGGCACAACTGATATGCCGGAACAGTCCTGGACATTCCTTCAGTGGTGGGCAAGCGCAGAAGTACAGGCTCGTTACGGCCGTGAATTGGAAGCCGTAATGGGTGAATCTGCTCGATATGCTACAGCAAATACCGTAGCGTTCGACAGTCTCTCCTGGAGCTCCGCAGAACGTGCCGTTCTGGAAGAGCAGTGGGAGTGGGTAAAGGGTACCCCGGAAGTTCCGGGTGGTTACTACACCAACCGTCACATTGTCAATGCCGTTCGTAAGGTTATCAATGCAAATGAAGATGCTCGTGAAACCTTGCTGGACTACACCAGAGACATCAACGACGAGATTACCAAGAAGCGTGCTGAATTCGGTCTTAGCACTGCGAAGACGAACTAGAAAGGAGGAACCGAAAGCATGAGCTATGCCAATTGGAAGGCACAAAAGAAGAGAAGCGCAGGGTTCCTCTGGCAGGACATCAAGAGAAATAAGACCTGTTACGGATTTTTGGCACCATATGCAATTATCTTCTTTACATTCTATGTAATTCCGGTATGTGTATCCATTTACTTGAGTTTCACATACTACAACGTATTGCAGCCGGCAAGATTCCTCGGCCTGAACAACTACATCAACCTGTTGTTGGCCGACGACATCTTCCTTACTGCGGTTAAGAACACATTTCTGATTGCGGCCATCACCGGTCCGATCGGATATATCATGGCGTTTTTGTTCGCGTGGCTGATTCACGAGTTGCCGAGAGGCATTCGCGCATTTGCCGTATTGATCTTCTACGCACCGACCATCTCCGGTCAGGTATACGTTATGTGGGCATTGATTTTCTCCGGCGACGCACTTGGTTATGCAAATGCATGGCTCACGAAGTTAGGGGTCATCGACACTCCGGTTCTCTGGCTGACCAACCCGGAATACATGATGGGTGTCGTATTGCTGGTAACCCTGTGGTTGTCCCTCGGTGCCGGTTTCCTTTCCTTCGTTGCAGGTCTTAACACGATTCCGTCAGACCAGTACGAAGCAGGTTATGTTGACGGTATAAAGAACCGTTGGCAGGAGCTTTGGTACATTACCCTTCCGAACATGAAGTCCATGTTGATGTTCGGTGCGGTTATGGCAATTACCCAGACCTTTAACACGGCAGACGTTACAATGTCTCTCTGTGGTTTCCCAAGTACGGACTATGCAGCTCGTACGGTTGTAACCCACTTGATTGACTACGGTTCCTATCGATTTGAGATGGGATATGCATCCGCAATTGCAACCGTGCTTTTCCTGAGTATGTTCTTGTGTAACAAGTTCATTCAGAAGGCACTGGCAAGACTCGGAACCTGATAGGAGGGCGAAAAGATGAAAAAAATCAAAGCTGGTCGTCAACCTAACCGTTCCGTTGGCGGTGATGTCGGTGTAGCAATTGTATTGATTCTGTTCGGATGCTTCTTTGCGTTCCCGTTGGTGTTTGCGATTAACAACTCCATCAAACCGTTGAACGAGTTGTTCGTATTCCCACCGAAGTTGTTCGTAAAGAACCCGACCTCAGATAACTTCAGTGATTTGTTCCTGTTGATGAGTAAGTCCGGTGTCGTAACCTTTTCCCGTTACGTATTTAACTCCTTGTTCATCACGATTGTAGGTACCGCAGGACACATTATGGTTGCTTCCATGGCAGCATATGTACTTGCAAAGTACCGTTTCCCTGGTAGCCGCCTGTTCTTCAATATGGTTACCATCGCACTTATGTTCTCCGGCTATGTACTTGCTATTCCGAACTACCTGATTATGGCAAAGCTTGGCTGGGTAGACACCTATCTTGCAATTATCATCCCGGCATTTGCAATGCCGATGGGACTCTTCCTTATGAAGCAGTTCATGGAATCCAGTATTCCGGATGTTTTGATTGAAGCTGCAAAGATTGACGGTGCAAAGGAAGGCTTAATCTTCTTCAAGATTGTTATGCCACTCGTTAAGCCGGCAACCTTAACCCTTATGATCTTCTCCATTCAGGCATTGTGGAACAACGTTGCTACAACGTATATCTACTCCGAAGAAAAGAAGACCTTGCCGTTCGCACTTAAGACCGTTGCTGCCGGTGGTGTAGCAAGAACCGGTGTCAGCGCGGCAACCACCGTATTTGTTATGATTGTTCCGCTTGTTACCTTTATCTTTTCACAGAGTAACATCGTAGAAACAATGGCTAGTTCCGGTATTAAAGAATAAGGAGGAAAGCACAGTGAGAAATATTCTTTTTAGACGTGTGCTGGTCCTTGTTCTTCTCGTAAGTATGGTTGCAGCAACACTTGGTACTGCAGCCGCTGACGAAGACTGGTACAGCTACACATATAACTTCTGGAAGGATGAGGTGGAATCTCCTGACACCTACGCGGTAACCAACACGCTGTTTGGTACCGATTTTGGTGAAGAGGTCGGACACCTCAATAACCCGGCAGGTTTATTCATTATTGAGAACCACATTTTCATCGTTGATACCGGCAACAACAGAATCGTTGAGGTTCAGAAGGTAGACGGTGAATATCAGCTGGTTCGTGTCATCAACCACCTTCAGGTTTCGGAAGAGCTGGCTGAGATTATGAAGATTCAGGGTGGCGCAATCACCCTTACCTTAAATGGTCCGGAGGATGTCTTCGTTCGTGTGAAGACGCAGGAATCTTTGGTGGAGGATTATGGTGAGTATCTTGGTACTCTTTACGATGATCCGGCAAGCCATCAGGAAGAAACTCCGGCAACCGATGCAACGACCGAAACGGGAGAAGCATCGACAGAGGATGCAGCTACTGCAACAGAAGATGCAGCAACAGAAGATGCATCGACTGAGGACACTGCTTCTACAGAAGATACTGCGGAAGACTCCAGTTCCTCCGGAGAGGACGGAGAAGCAGTCGACGAGAACGGCTCCGATGAGAGCGCTTCTACGGAAGAGGGTGGCAGTGCAGACGGTAGCGAGGATGGTTCCGAAGACGGAGCAGCTTCCGACAACGGAGCATCAGCTCCGGCACCGGTTGCTTGGCATGAGAATGTGGTAAAGCAGGAGCTGAATCTTGAGTACGACATTTTCATTGCAGATACGCAGAACCACAGAGTCATCCACTGCGATTACAATCTGAATGTCATCGGTGTCATCGACGACCCGAAGGACGACACCATCGACGACAACTTTGTATTCCTTCCATCTAAGATTGTTGCGGATACGGCAAATCGTCTTTATGTTCAGGCAACCAACGTTAACTCCGGTTTGATGGAGTTTGATAAGGTTGGCGCGTTCATCAGCTACTGCGGTGCGAATAAAGTTGAACTGACGGTTAGCGAGAAGATTTGGAGACGTATTCAGACCAAGGAGCAGAAGGACCGTTCCGTTCAGTATGTTCCTACCGAGTATAACAACCTTTCCCTTGACTCCAAGGGTTTCCTGTATGTTACTACCAGCACGCTGGAGGATGATGATATCTGGGGCGGTACCGCAACCCCTGTTCGTAAGCTGAACTCCATGGGCTCCGATATTTTGATTCGTAACGGTAACTTCTATCCGTCCGGTGATTTGAACTGGGGTACTGCAGGACTTGTAAAGGGTGCATCCGCATTTGTCGATGTTATCGCTTTTAACAACGATACCTACGCTTGTCTGGATCGTACCCGTGGACGTATCTTCCTGTATGACTTCCAGGGTAATATGCTTTGTGCATTTGGTAACTATGGTCAGTATGCAGGATGTTTCACCTATCCGAATGCGATGGATAACCTTGGTGAGGAATGTATTTTGGTCGTTGACAAATACGGCTCCATCACCGAGTTCACGATGACCGATTATGGCCGTTTGATCAACAATGCACTTGCAGAGTACAAGGTTGGTCATTATGATGCTTCCGCAGAAATCTGGAAGCAGGTACTGAAGTATAACGGTAACTACGAGCTTGCATACGTAGGTATCGGACGTGCACTTCTTCGTCAGGGCGAGTACAAGGAGGCTATGAAGTACTTTAAGTCCGCTCGTGACGATGTGAACTACTCAAAGGCTTTCAAACACTATCGTGAGGAAGTTGTTGAGAAGTATATCGGATGGTTCCTCGGCGGATTGGCCATTTTGATCATTCTTCCGAAACTTGTTCGAAAGACGAAAAAACTGCGAAAGGAGATTAATGAAGCATAATGAAAGCAATCTCTGGTATTGGGCGGTTTTTTGTAGGCATTCCGGCATATTTCAAGGGGGAGAGCTTTAAGCACTACCTGAAGACCTTACGCTATGCCTTTTATGTTATCCTTCATCCGTTTGACGGATTCTGGGATTTGTCCCACGAGAAGAGAGGCTCCCTTGCAGCCGCTAACACGATCGTAATTCTGGCGCTTCTCACAAACCTCTGGGATATGAGATTTACAAGCTTTATGTTCAACAATACCCGTTGGAATAGAGTCAACATTTTCGAAGTTATTGCCAGTATCCTGCTCCCACTTGCAATCTGGGTGGCAGCAAACTGGAGTTTGACAACTCTTATGGATGGTAAAGGTAAGCTGAAGGATATTTATATCGCTACCGCTTATGCGTTTACCCCATATGTAATCATCGGTATGCCGATGATCGTAATCAGTAACCTGATTACAAGTGAAGAGGGCGCATTTTACACCTACTTCAATACGTTTGCATTGATTTGGAGCGTCATGCTGATTTTGGCAGGCATGATGATGACGCACGATTACGGTCTTGCAAAGGGTTTGGTTTCCAGCCTTCTGTCCGTAGTCGGAATGGCAATCATCATTTTCATTCTGCTTCTGTTCTTCAGTTTGATCAGTGACGCAATTGGATATGTGGTTTCCCTTGTGAAAGAAATCACCTTCCGAGTTAGTTAGAATGGAGGAGCAATTATGTTAAAGAAAGCTATCATTACAGTTGCCGCCATTCTGGTTATTGGTGTTCTCGTGCTTCTCGCCATCAAATATGGTGTATCCAAGGAAGGCGAAGAAGAGACTATCAATCCATATCGTTTCAGCTCGGAATTGAGTACGGATCCTCAGACCATTACCAATGGAATCCTGACCCTCGAGTTTGATCCTACCACCGCAAATTTTGTTCTTACCGATAAGGACGGTGTGAAGTGGTACAGCAACGCTCAGGGAGAGGGTGCTTCCACAAGAGCTGAGTATCAGGCAACGATTATTATGACGCATAGTAATCTCCAGGGTATTGCCTATACCTACGATAACTACGAATATTCTGTAGAAAAGGGCAACTACACCTACGAGGTTTTGGAAGATCAAAATGCGATTCGTGTCGATTTTACCATTGGTAAGATTGAGAAGATTTATCGTGTTCCTCAGGCAGTTCATTACGATCGTTACGAAGAGCTTTACAATCAGTTAAGCTCTGAGGCGCAGAAGGAAATGAAGGGTGCCTACAAGATTCTGAAGTGGGACAAGTTGAAGGATGAAGAAAAGAAGGAATACAAGGAATTGTATCCGGATATCGAGGAATACGATATTGCAATCCTTCGTGACGGTACTCAGGAATGGAAGAAAGAAAAGCTCGAGACCTATCTTTCCGAAATTGGTTACGATACCGAGCAGTTCGAAGAAGACCAGGGTGTATACGGAATCGAAACCGAATCCAATAACCCTGCGGTTAATCTTTCTGTTTACTATCGTTTGGAAGGTGAGGACTTTGTTGTAGAGGTTCCTTACGATTCCATTGAGTATATGAAGGATTACCCGATTACAAAGCTTCGTATCCTTCCATATATGTGTTCCGCAGATATGGTGGAAACCGGTTACATGTTCGTTCCGGACGGTTCCGGCTCTCTCATTTATTTTAATAACGGTAAGAGCGGACAGACCGCATACAGTGCGAATGTCTATGGCTTCGACCCGGCAGTTGTTCGTTCGTATGTTATTAAGGATCCATACTGTCAGTTCCCAAT
>DCGJ01000040.1 GCA_002315495.1 Lachnoclostridium sp. UBA1781
ATCAGTGCCATATAGCAGATGGAGATGACTCGTGTTCTCCATCTGCTATATGGCACTGATTCCGAAGGAACAGCTCGGTGCGAACCAGACGCAGCCTGGTGGAAGCCAACCCGGCTCAGACGAAATTGCCTGGTTCTCTGTGCGGAAGGAACTGATTTCCGAGGCCGGTGACGGAACGCCCCGCGTAGAGCATTTGGTCATCGAAAATGAGGAGCAGAACCTGAGGTTCACTTATCGAATCGAAACCGCATTTGAAAAAAATGGGGTGGTGCCGATTCCGAAACCGAGCATAAAGGTTGAGGAAGAGGATAATCGCATTGCCTTTGACCACATTGAGATGATCAACATGGGCATTGACCGACTTCGAAATAAAGTGGAGTATGTGCCAATCGCCTTTAACCTGGTTCCTGAGAAATTCGCCCTGAACGATCTCCAAAAGGTGTATGAAATTCTGCTGGGCCGGCCGCTCGTGAAGCAGAATTTTCGAAAATGGGTGAAGCCGTACGTGGAGGAACTGAACGAAAAACAGGAAGAAGTCGGACATCGACCGGCAGCGCTTTATCGCTACACCGGCAAGATGACCGGCAGCTTATAAAGATGCAGGAGGTAAGCATTATGAAGAAACTAGTTGTGGTTGTTGACATGCAGAAGGATTTTGTGGACGGCGCGCTCGGAACGAAGGAAGCGCAGGCAATCGTGCCTGCAATGGTAGATTATCTGGCAGCACTCGATTCCGAAACCGACGTGGTATTCACCCGTGACACCCACCAGTCAAATTACATGGAGACGCAGGAAGGGCAGAAGCTTCCGGTACCGCATTGCATCGAAGGAACGGATGGCTGGCAGATCATTGATGAACTCGCAGAGGCAACGGACAAGGCGATACGATTCTTTAATAAGCCGACCTTTGGTAGTGTAGAGTTAGCGGAATTTGTGGAGACGGAGGGCTACGATGACATCACCTTAATTGGTGTCTGCACCGGAATCTGCGTGCTCTCGAACGCGATTACGATTAAGGCGCATTTGCCGGAAGCAAAGATTACCGTGCTTTCCGATTTGTGCGCATGCGTAACCCCGGATACACATAAAAATGCACTGGCTGCGATGGGCGTGTGCCAGATTGACGTGAAGTAGAGCATTTTCGAAAATGCTCTGTCAAATATAACAAAACGGCTTCGGCCGAAAAGGAGACATACTATGGACAGAATTATTAACAGCTTGTTGGAAACCGATATGTACAAGTTTTCTATGGGACAGGCGATTTATCACCAGTTCAGCGACTACAAGACCACCTGGTCCTTCAAATGCCGCAACAAAGACATGAAATTCACCCCGGAGATGGTGGAGGAGATTAAGAACCAGATTCTGATGTATTGCGACCTTCGCTTTACCGAGGAGGAGCTGGCATATCTGGACAAAATTGCCTGGATTAAGGGCTCCTATGTGGACTTCCTTCGTCTGTGGAAGCCGCGTTTTAAGGATTTTGAGATTACCACCGACGCGGAGTGCGGCCTTGCCATTAACACCTATGGTACCTGGCTTAACACCTCCATGTATGAGATTCCGACCCTCGCGATTGTAAATGAAGTATATTTCCGCATGGCATTTGACTACGAGAAGCTGATGGATTCCTTCCGCCAGAAACTCGAGGAAAAGGTACAGTGGCTTGTGGACGGAACCTATGTCATCGGTAATTTCTCCGAGTTTGGTCTCCGTCGTCGTCTTTCTGCAGAGGCACAGGAGCTCGCGGTTCGCAGACTTTGCGAGAGCAATGGCTTGTACAAGGGCTCCCGCTGCGTCGGAACTTCGAACGTATACCTGGCAATGAAGAATAATGTGCTTCCGGTCGGCACCATGGCACATGAATGGATTATGTGTACCGGTCAGGGCAACCCGCGTCACAATGCGGCTTACTCCAATTACTATGCACTTCGCGCCTGGGTAAATGAGTACAAGATTAAAAACGGTACCGCACTTACCGACGCCATTACCACCGATTGCTTCCTTCGCGATTTCGATGAAGAATTTGCTACTCTGTTCAGCGGTGTTCGTCACGACAGCGGTGACCCGATCGAGTGGGGTGAGAAGATGATTGCACACTACGAGAAGCTCGGTATCGATCCGAAGAATAAGACCTTGCTGTTTAGCGATTCCCTGAACTTCGAGAAGGCTTCCGCGATCTATGCGCATTTTAACGGACGCGTTCGCGTGGCATTTGGTATCGGTACCTACATTGCCAATGACACCGAGGTAGAGCCTCTGAACATTGTAATGAAGACCACAGCCTGCAATGGTTCTGACGTTGCGAAGATCTCCGATGTGGAAGGTAAGGGCATGTGCAAGAATCCGGAGTATGTTGACTGGTTGAAGAGAACCATCAAGTGGCGTATGGAAAATGAGTCCGGTGCAATCTAAGGAGCGATTATGGAGTATATCTTTGGAGCCGAGCATCCTGATTTTAAGCGGGAAACGCCGGCACAAACCGAATACGAGCGGCACAAGTATCTGTTTGAAGAATTGGTAAATGCCCTTCCGCCGGAAGAAGCAGACCGCTATGAGCTTTCGGCCGATACGGACGAACAGGGAGATGGTTATATCCTCGTGGAGAGGGAGGAGGAAAGCTTTCTGATCAACTTCCACGAGAAGTATGTAACCGCTGACTCTGTTACGAAGAAATGGGATTACCACTATTTCTTCACCTATGATGAAGCCTGTCGTTTCGTGAATTATTTCAAGATGTTTTTGGTGAGCGAGCGAAATCGGGGATTTCTGTTCGGCGGAACCTTTAATCCAATGACCAAAGCCCACCTTGGAGTGTGCGAAAAGGTTGCGGAGAAAGAGGATGCCTTTGTCACGATTGTACCGACCAGTGATCAGTATCTGGTGAATTATAAGAAACTGGATGCCGATAATCGCATCAACGAGCGGATTCGCTACAGTGTGCTGACGGCGGCAACCTGGGACAAGCCCAACATCATCGTGGAGGACATGGAGGTCTTCTTTCGGGTACAGTATACCAGCACCTTCCGAACCCTTTACTGTCTGAAGGATAAGTATCGCGCGGAATCCTTCCGTTTCGTTATGGGAAGTGATGATGTAAAGACGTTATCGTGCTGGCTGATGCCGGAGCGAATTCTGGAGGACTTCGGACTTTGTGTCGTGAAGCGAATGGAGTCTGAGGAGGAGCTCAAGAAGGATATTGAGGCAAGCGAACTTCTGACTCGTAATGTTTCTCAGATCGAATTCGTGGAGACAGACCCTGACCTTGGTAATTACAGTGCAACGAAGCTTCGAAACTTCCTTCGGGAAGGACAGAGGGAACAGGCGGAGGAGTATATGGGAAGCGCCGCATTTGCCGCGATTGATTCGATGGCAGCGGATAGTAGTGACCCGATTTTGGTAGCATTCCGGAAAGGAAAAGACAATGAATAAAGAATTCAAATTTGTAAATGTTGCGGCCTGTTCGCCGCAGCTAAAGGTTGGTAATCCAAAATATAATATGGAGCAGGTGCTTCGCCTTTGTGAGGAAAATGCCCCTCAGGCCGACGTCATCGTATTCCCGGAATTATGCGTTACGGCATACACCTGTGCGGACCTGTTTTTGCAGTCGAAACTGATGGATGCAGCAATGACTGAAATACTCGTGTTTGTCGAGAAAACAGCCCATGCAGACCTGGCTGACACCATCTTCGTAATCGGTGCCCCGATTCGCAAAGATAATCAATTATTTAATTGTGCAATTTATGTGCTGAACGGCAAGATTTTGGGTATCGTTCCGAAGGTTTATATACCGAATTATAATGAGTTTTATGAGAAGCGCTGGTTTGCAAGTGCGACCAACCGTCTCTCTGATTGGATTACGATTTCCGGGGAAGAGATTCCGTTTACCCCGAGTCTTCTCATTAAGAACGATGCGCTGGGCCTTTGCATCGGTACCGACATCTGCGAAGATCTCTGGATGCCGATTCCGCCAAGCTCTGTACACACTCTGTACGGTGCCAACCTGATTGTGAACCTGTCTGCCTCGAACGAACTTATTTCCAAGCACAAATATCGTGCTTCTTTAGTTGAGATGCAGTCCGCAAAATGCATCACCGGATATGTGTATGCTTCTGCCGGAGTGGACGAGAGTACCACAGACGTTGTGTTTTCCGGGCACAAGCTGATTGCTTCCAATGGTAAGATGTTGGCCGATGTAGACTATCATACCGAGAGCTGCGTGGCAACATTGGATCTGGAGAAGCTTCAGAATGACCGAATCCGCTTCAATTCCATTATGGGAAATGTGCCGGAGGCTGAGTATCTGACAGTGGATGCCGCATTTTCGGGAGAGAAAGAAACCGATTATCTGAACAAGGTCAATCCGATGCCGTTTGTTCCAAAGGACGCGAAGAAGAGAAAGCAGCGTTGTGAGGAGATTCTGGATATTCAGGCAAATGGCTTGGCGCAGCGTATGAAGACCAGCGGAATCAAGAAGCTTGTCATCGGCATGTCCGGTGGATTGGATTCCACTTTGGCATTTCTCGTTTGCATCAAGGCAATGGAGAAGCTTGGACTGGATCACAAGAATATTATTGCGATTACGATGCCGGGATTTGGTACCACAAACCACACCAAGAACAATGCGAGTCTTCTGATGGAGTATTTCAATGTGGATATGCGTACGGTGTCTATTATTGACGGAGCAATGCAGAATTTTAAGGATATCGGGCACAATCCGAGCATTTACGATGTTACTTATGAAAATGTGCAGGCAAGAATGCGCACCCTGATTCTCATGAACACCGCAAATAAAGAAGGGGCTCTTGTTGTCGGTACCGGAGATTTGTCTGAACTTGCTCTGGGATGGTGCACCTATAACGGAGACCATATGAGTATGTATGCGGTAAATACCAGCATTCCGAAGACTCTGGTGAAGTACATTATTGCGGCTATGGCGGAGGATTATCTGCTCGTGCCGGAGACTGCTAAAATCGGCGAGGTTTTGATAGCTATCTGCGATACTCCGATTTCCCCGGAACTTTTGCCGACGGACGCCAATGGCAATATGGTCCAGAAAACTGAGGATAGCATTGGAAAATATGACCTGCATGACTTCTTCTTATATCATATGTTCCGTAACGGATACTCTCCGAAGAAGGTTTACTACCTGGCAAAGAAGGCATTTGCCGATGTTAAGGACGTGGACGATCAGAGAATCCTCGATACGCTAAAGACTTTCTATAAGCGCTTCTTCACTCAGCAATTCAAGCGTTCGTGTTTGCCGGATGGTCCGAAGGTCGGTTCCGTTGCGGTATCTCCGCGTGGAGATTTGCGTATGCCGTCGGATGCCAGTATGAACCTATGGATGGATGATTTGAACGCGCTGTAAGAATTTTCGCGAGACGACTTCGGTCGTCTCGTTT
>DCGJ01000123.1 GCA_002315495.1 Lachnoclostridium sp. UBA1781
TGGGCTTTGTTTTTGCGTTAATTGATGCGGCGTTAGAGACGCTTCAATTAACGCAAAAACAAAGCCCAAAACCGTTGCATATGCGAACTGATTAAAGTTCATATGCATCATACCAAAGAGTACGCCCGAAATCAGGGCACCCTTGAAAATGGACTCCCGACGGAAGGTACCGAAATACACTCCACGGTACACCAGCTCCTCCACAATCGCAGGGATAATTGCGACAACCAGAAACATCGCCCAAAAAGGAATCGTTTCGGAAGCGGCCGTAATATCCGCGCTGATTTTATTCTCAACAAACAGCTGGCTAATCAGATTCACACCGGTAAGTACCGGATAGATCGTAATGGTCAATAGTCCCAATAAAAGCAGATTGACAAATCCCATTCGTTTGAATTGCAGCAAGCCGTGGTCGTGATTCCTTTTGAACCAAAACAGAAACACAAGCGGCAGTACGAGAACCACAGCCTGCGCAGTAAGCACGCTGGCAACAAGATGATCGTTCAGATATGCGCTCACAGACTTTGGCAGGAACGATAAAGCCAGATACAAAAAAACTCCGGCCAGGGATAACCACCCCGCCTTTTTGTTCCACTTGACCGCCTCCAGCTGTTGACCTACCCTCACTTGATGCTTAGCGAATGCGCCCATGCCTCCGCTTTCTTCCGTGATCTCCGGCTCTTCCGTTTGTATCTCTTTCATTTGTTTCTCTTCCGTTTTCTCTTCCATCCAATCCTCGTTCATAAAAAACCTCCGAATCAAAACCACATAATTACATCAAACAGTATACCAAACCTTTCCGTAAAAAACAACGCGCGTTCCTCTCGGGAAAATGCGCATTTTCCGCATGAAATCCTTCTTGTACGAGAAAAGTCTATGTGCTATAATGCGAGCGGTTGCGAAGACGCAATACACTTAACGAACGGAGAAGTACCGACGAGTCGGGAAACAAAACACATGATACAATTAGGAAGAATTCAGGAATTAAGAATAGAAACCATTACCGAGCACGGTGCATATCTGGTAGACGCAGGAATCGAGCTCGAGCCGCTTCCGGAGCTGGCACGCTACGAGAATATCGCTTTGGATGTTCCTCACATCCTGCTTCCGAAGAACCAGCTCGAGGACAATCAGGTTGGCGATTTGGTGGATGTATTTGTCTACAAGGATTCCGAGGACCGTCCGATTGCCACCACGACTCTTCCGGGCGTTGCGCTCGGCGAGGTTGGCGAACTGACCGTTACCGAAGTGAATAAAATCGGTGCCTTTTTGGACTGGGGACTGGCAAAGGATCTGCTGCTTCCGTACAAGGAGCAGACAAGAAGTCTGAAGGAGGGCGATACCGTTTTGGTGTCTCCTTACATCGATAAGAGCAGCCGACTTTGCGCGACAATGAAGGTATACCATTTTCTTCGCACCGACTCCCCTTACAAGAAGGACGACCGCGTTACCGGCCAGGTGTATGAGACAAGTGATAACTTCGGTGCCTTTGTCGCTGTAGACCTTCAATACTCCGCACTGATTCCGAAGAAGGATCTGTTCCTTCCTCTGTTTCCGGGACAGAATGTGGAAGCCCGCGTGGTGAATGTATTGGAGGACGGAAAGCTTACCCTCTCGGTTCGCGAAAAGGCACATGTACAGATGGATAGCGACAGCCAGCTAATCTACTCTTCCCTTCAGGGAGCCGGCGGTTTCCTTCCGTACCACGATAAGAGCGATGCGGATTCCATTCGCGCCCGCTTTGGTATCGGAAAGAACGCATTTAAACGTGCCATCGGTCATCTCTACAAGGAGAAGCTGATTGTCATCGAGGATAACGGCATTCGCATTGTGAAATAAAGCGAAAGCAGCCACATAAAACAAACAGTAAACAAGTCAGGGATGTGAGAAAGCCTCACATCCCTTTTCTTTTCCAAAACAATTCTAATACCCGCTTCCGATGCAAATGGTGCCGCACACCACATGCTTCATCCCGCAATCCATCAGAACCCTCGTGCAAGCCTCCATCGTGCTCCCCGTCGTATAGATATCATCCACCAGAAGAACCGTCTTATTTCGAAGCATCGGCAGGATTCTGGCCGCTTCCTTTTCATTTACGGAAAATGCTTCCCTCAGATTTCGAAGTCTCTCCACATCATTTAGTTTCTTCTGCGCAACCGTACTTCGATTCCGTCGGAGCAGCTTCGTATTCACCGGAATTCCAAGCAATCTTCCGATTTCCTCCGCCAATATCCCTGCCTGATTGTAGCCGCGGTCCCGCATTTTCCTGGGATGCAACGGTACGGGAACAAGTATTTCCGGGCGGTGCTTCTCGATATCGCTACCGTGCATCTTCACAAACTCCGAGGCGAAGAAGGTCCCCCGCCATGGTTTATCCAAGAACTTGAAGCCCATCATGGATTCCCGGATGACATCCTCGTACATAAATGCGGCATATCCCCGCTCAAAGGAACGCGGCTTTTTTGCGCAGTCAAAGCAGAATTCCACCGACTCATCCGCCACCGGTTTCCCGCACTGAAAGCAGGTGCAGTTTCCAACCGGGGAAAGCTTCTCATAACAGGTATCACAGCAGACCGATTCGGTCGGACGACGAATCGAATCGCAAATAGGACAAACCGCCGGATACAGACAATCAATTAGTGTTAACATAAAAAATCCCCCCATAGCCCAGGGCCATGGAAGGATTGTGCATGCTTAACGGAACACAGCCTCCGGGTACTTGCCCTCGGCAATCAACTTATTGATGGATTCCGTAAATAATGGTTTATCTTCTTTGTAGGTCATACCAAACCAGCGGTCCGTAGTCTCAAGTACGGTAACACTTGCATGTCCGTCCTTTACCATGTTGCCAACAACCTCCGGAAGCAGATACTCTGCCTTCTCCGGATTGGCCTTAGCCGCAGTATCGAGGAAGGAGACGAATTTGCCTTCGAGTTCATCCAAGAAGTCCGGTGTAAATCCCCACATATTCATGGAGACTACCGTCTTCTGATCGAACACAAGCTGCTCGCCGTCTTCCCACTGTCCGTGCACGCCGTCGCTCTCGGCACGAAGCTCGAAGCCCTCGCGCACATTTGCCAGCTTATCCCCTTCCACCTGACAGATGCCGCGGGTAACGCGTCCGTGCTCGCTCAGTGTATTGCCAAGAATAAATCCGGCCATACAGTAAGCGTTGCGACTTCCCTCCGGAAGCTCGGTCAGGAACTTGTGTGTAATTTCAAATGCTTTGCTACCATAATAGTCGTCCGCATTAATTACCACAAACGGCTCCTTGATGGTTCCAAGACAGGACAAAATCGCATGTCCGGTACCCCACGGCTTCTTTCTTCCTTCCGGTACGGTGTAGCTCTCAGGAAGATTCTCCTTCTCCTGGAAGACATATTCCACTTCGATATACTTTTCAATACGGTTTCCAATAATCTCTCGGAAGTCCTTCTCCAAATCCTTACGGATGATAAAGACAACCTTATCAAAGCCGGCCTTCTTCGCATCATAGATGGAATAATCCATAATGATTTCTCCGCTTGGGCCAACCGGCTCCAACTGCTTAATTCCACCACCAAAACGGCTTCCCATTCCGGCAGCCATAATTACCAGTGCAGTCTTCATAGTCTCTCTCCTATTCACAAATCACGGTTGTAATATTTCTAAAATGCGGTTTCGAAGTCCGGTGTAGCGTCTCTGCTCATCCGCATTTTGTATCATATTCCGAAGAATCTCCTCGGTACCTATAATCATAACACATTTGCTTGCTCTTGTCACTCCCGTATACAAGAGGTTACGGCTAAACAGCATCCTCGGTCCGGTAAGAAGCGGCATCACGACGGCCGGATACTCGCTACCCTGGGACTTATGTATGGTAATCGCATAGGCATGCTCCAGTTCGTCCAGCTGTCCAAACGGATACGTTACAATATGGTCCTCGTCGAAGCAAACCTCCAACTCCTCCGCGAAGGTATTGATTTCCTTGATGGTTCCCATATCACCGTTAAACACGCCTAGTCCGCTGTCCGTCGGAATCCCGTATCGATTTCGAACCTGCCATTCCAGCTGATAGTTATTCTTAATCTGCATGACTTTGTCACCCTCGCGGAAGATGACATCATGATACTCCGTCTCGGTCTTCTCACGACTTGGCGGATTCAGATACTTCTGCAATAGCTTATTCAGATTCTCTACGCCAAGCTCTCCTTTTCGCATCGGTGTCAGCACCTGAATATCGTAAGGTGTCGCATGCACATAGCGTGGCAGCTTATCCATAATAAACGGCATCATCGTCTGCAAAATCACGCCGGAAGTATCCCTGCGAAGCAGGAAGAAATCCTTGCTGTCCTTATTCTCCAGCTTGATTTGCTCCCCACGGTTGATGCGGTGGGCATTTACAATGATGTCGCTCTCCTCTGCCTGGCGGAAGATTTTTTGTAAGCATACCACGGTAAATGCATGGCTGTTCATAATATCCTTCAACACGTTACCCGGTCCCACGCTCGGAAGCTGA
>DCGJ01000016.1 GCA_002315495.1 Lachnoclostridium sp. UBA1781
CAATAAGTACTCTCTCATCCATAGGATATTTCTTTCCTTCTATCTCCTGGTAATCCTCATGGCCCTTTCCGGCAATCACAATACAATCGCCGTCCTGCGCATGCTCTAACGCATAGTGGATTGCCTCACGACGATCAATGATGGCAATGTATTCGCCATCAGCCTTTTGGATTCCGGTAATAATATCGTTCAAAATATCCTGTGGCTCTTCCATACGAGGGTTATCCGAGGTGGCAATCGTCAGGTCGGCAAGCTTTGAGGAAACCTCACCCATCTCAAATCGACGGTCCTTAGATCGATTTCCGCCACATCCGAATACGCATACCAAACGGCCCGGTTCATATTCCCTCAAGGTCGTCAGAAGACTTTCAAGCGCCATCTTGTTATGCGCATAGTCCACCATAACAGTAAATCGCTTGGAAACATCCACCGGCTCCACACGGCCACGAACCTTGACCTTCTCCATGCTGCTTTGGATAATATCTTCTGCCACATTCAGTTCGGAAACGATACTGATTGCGGTCAAACTGTTGTATACGCTAAAGGCTCCCGGAATATTTACTCTTACCGGAAAATGCTTCTTGCCGTCCAGCACGTACCGAACGCCCATGGTTCCGTCCACGCTATGAAGATTCACTTCCGTTGCACGGTAATCACAGGTTTCCTTTGTGCCATATGTCAGCAGCTTGCAGGTATAACCCTCAATGGAACGTGCCACCTCCGGGTCATCCGCATTTACAATACCGGTTTTACATTGACGGAACAGCATGCCCTTACACATCCGGTACTCTTCAATGCTTTCATGCTCTCTCGGACCGATATGGTCGTGCCCCATATTCGTGAAGACACCGAAATCGAAGTTGATTCCGAAGACGCGTTTCATCTTAAGTCCCTGGGAGCTGACCTCCATAACGACAGCCTGCACGCCCTCTTCTACCATCTCCGCAAAATATTTCTGAATCAGATACGATTCCGGAGTGGAATGGGAAGCGGGGATATGACGGTCCCCGATAATATTCTCCACGGTACCAATAAGTCCGGTCTTCATACCGGAATTGTTCAGCATATGGTAAACCATATAAGCGGTCGTGGTTTTTCCCTTTGTTCCGGTAATTCCAATCGTAATCAGCTTTTCTGCCGGATAATCGAAAAATGCGGCAGACATCACCGCAAGTGCTTCTCTTGCATCCGCAACCTTCACGACTGCAACATCCGCGTCCACCTGCACATCCTTCGTAACAACCAAAACCGAAGCGCCCTTTTCCAATGCCCCCGGGATATAGTCATGCCCATCGACAACGGTTCCCGGAACACACAGAAAAAGATTGCCCTTCTCCACGTAACGGGAATCATAACAAAGGTCAGAAACCTCCGTTTCCAGACTTCCCGAAAGAAGCTCATAATCCAATTTTTCAACAAGTTTCGATAATACCATAATAACTCCAATCTATGTCCTGTTTTCGTCGCATCCGATGCGCAAAATATTCGGACAACTTAGGAAAATGTGGAGCATTTTCCGAAAATAAAGCCGCTATAAAAAAACGGAAAAACCCACGACACCGATTAGGTGCCGTGGGGAAATCTCATAATTAGAACATGCTGTAGTACAGATTTTCGTACTGCTTTGCGGAATTGGTCCAAGAGAAGTCTCTTGCCATGCCACGGTCAATAATCTTGTTCCACTCTCTTCTGTGGTTATAGAACACGTCCTTTGCGTAACGAATCGTATCCAGCATCTCATGGGCGTTGTAGTTCGCAAAACTGAAACCGGTACCGGAGGACTCATACTGGTTGTATGGCTCTACGGTATCCTTCAGACCGCCGGTTTCACGAACAATCGGAACCGTGCCGTAACGAAGGGACATCAGCTGACTCAAACCACAAGGCTCGAACAGAGACGGCATCAGGAATGCGTCACAAGCTGCGTAAAGCTTGTGGGAACGCTCATTGTTATAGTAAATATTAGCGGATACACGATCCTTGTACTTCCACTCGAAATGACGGAACAGATTCTCGTACTTCGGATCTCCGGTACCGAGAATAACGAACTGCGTATCCTCCGCACAGATCTCCTCGATTACATAGTCAACCAAATCAAGACCTTTCTGGTCGGTCAGACGGGAACAGATACCAAGCATAAATGCCTTGTCGTTCTGCGCCAATCCAAGCTCCTGCTGAAGTGCTCTCTTATTCTTAATCTTCTCTTTGCGGAAGTTAATCGCATTGTAGTTTGCAACCAGGAATGGGTCGGTAGCCGGATCGTACTCTTCGTAGTCGATACCGTTTACGATACCCCAAAGGTCATTGCTTCTTGCATTCATCAGACCGTCAAGACCTTCGCCGTAAAATGCGGTCTTAATCTCCTGTGCATATGTGTTACTAACAGTGGAAATCTTATCTGCGTATACAAGACCGCCCTTTAAGTAGTTCGCATCGCCATAAGCCTCAAGCTTATCTGCAGTGAAATAGTAGTCAGAAAGACCTGTGATGTCTTTAATTCTCTGCTTATCCCACACGCCCTGGAATTTCAGGTTATGAATCGTCATAATCGTCTTGATTCCGCGATAGAAGCCATTCTCCTGGAAGCTGTCATGAAGCATAACCGGAATCAGACCGGTCTGCCAGTCGTGGCAGTGAATAATGTCCGGACGGAAGCCGATGGATGGAAGTGCAGAAAGTGCTGCCTTATCAAAAAATGCATATTTCTCAATATCGGTGTAGGTCTCGCCATAAGGACGGTCCCCGCCAAAATAGTACTCGTTGTCAATGAAATAGAAGGTGATTCCTTCCCAAACCATGGACATAATGCCAACATACTGACTTCTCCAAGCCAAATCAATATAAAAATGTGTCACATACTGCATCTGGCTCTTCCACTTATCCGGGATGCAGACATACTTCGGAAGCATAACACGAACGTCAAATTCGTCCTTGTTAATGTACTTCGGAAGGGAACCTACAACGTCAGCCAAACCACCCGTTTTGATAAACGGAACACACTCCGATGCGATAAACAAAATATTCTTCATAAAGACCTCCAAGGAAGTAATAATGATCACTTAACGTTTAACATCAAATTTATGCTATTATATCACAATATCGCCAAAAACAAAAGAGAAAACTTATCTTTTTCCTTGTCGAATGTCGGATTTTTTGTCCTCGGCAAGAGTTTTCATCTCACGGGCATTTTCCATAACGGAAGCCGTAATTTCGGCACCTCCGAGGATACGGGCAAGCTCCTCCACCCGCTCACTCTCTGAGAGCGCTGTAATCGACGTTTTCGTGCGCTCCCCGTCACTATGCTTTTCAATCCGAAAATGTGCATCTCCCATCGCAGCAATCTGCGGCAAATGCGTGATGCAGATAACCTGTCGGGTTCCGCCAATCAGCGCCATCTTCTCTGCCACCTTTTGCGCGGTCCGGCCACTGACACCGGTATCAATTTCGTCGAAAATGAGCGTGCCGATTTCGTCTCGTCCCGCGGTTACCGACTTCAGTGCAAGCATTACTCGAGACAACTCGCCGCCGCTCGCAATCTTCGAAAGCGGACGAAGCGGTTCGCCCGGATTGGTACAGATGAAAAACTCCGCCTCATCCAGCCCCTTTTCATTCGGTTTATCCGCTTTGGCTACGGCAATCTCAAACTTGACATCCAGGAAATTCAGATCTTCTAACGCCTCCCGAATCTCCTCGGAAAGAAGTTTTGCCTGTGCAATACGAATCGCCGAAACCTTCCCTGCTGCCGCAAGAAATGTTTTTTCGGCCTTCTCTGCGGTACTCCGAAGCCCGGCAACATAATCGTCGTAGTTTTCCATGGTTTCCCGCTCTTTTTTTGCCTCTTCCAGATACTGAAGAGACTTTTCAATGGTTTTCCCGTAGCGACTCTTAATCTTATTCAGGACATCCAGACGCTCGCCGGTAAGAGAAAACTCTTCTTCCGTTCCGGACATTTCCTCCGCGTAATCCGAAAGGCTGGCGCTGAGGTCCGTAAGGGATTCCTGAACAAGTCCCAACTGCTCGTATAACTCAGCCAAATGCGGATCCAGGTCCGATACCTTAGAAAGTCTCTGGATGGCGCGATTGATATATTCTTCCGCATTTTCACGACCCGAGCCGATATACTCGGTTGCAGAAGAAACCGCCTCCTGAATACGACTGGCATGCTGCAAAACCCGGTAGCGCTCTTCCAGTTCCTCGTCCTCGCCGATACGCAGATTCGCCGCCTCGAGCTCGCTAATTTCAAACTGAAGCATGGCAAGTTTCCGATTTCGCTCTTCTTCGTTGCAGGCCGCTTCCGAAAGCTGTTCCTGCGCCTCCTTGTAGGCGTGATAAGAGGTTTTCACCTCTTCGACAAGTCCTCCCAGTTCTGCCTTACCGAAACGGTCCAGCATCGCCAGATGAGAGCTCTTGTAAAGAAGCGACTGGTGTTCATGCTGTCCGTGAATATCAATCAGACAGGCCGCCACTGCCTTCAACGCGCCGGCACTTACGGTTTCCCCGTTGATTCGGCTTACACTACGCCCATTTTCCGAAATTTTACGGGTGATAATCAGATTCTCTTCGACAGGAAGGTCATACTCCTTCAGAATGCTCTCCGTTTTGGAATCCTCTCCGGAAAAGATCAGTTCTGCGAGGCAGAAGTCCGCATTTTGCCCGATCATTTCCTTGTTCACCTTCCCACCGAGGGCCATGTTGACCGCTCCGAGAAGGATGGATTTGCCGGCGCCGGTTTCTCCGGTCAATACATTGAGGCCTGAACCGAAATCGACCCAGACCTCATCAATAATTGCAAAATTCTTTACATGTAAACTTAGTAACATAACATCCTTTCCCTCTCTCCGGGGTTCAGCTGTCTAGTTAATTCGGAGTCTCGCTCCGAGGGACTCCGATTACTCCTCGTCCCAGTTATGGAATACGTTCTGAACGTCGTCATCCTCGTCCAAAAGGTCAAGAATACGGTTCATAAGCTTCAAATCCTGCTCATCCGTAAGGGTAACCCATGTCTGAGGAATCATGGTAACTTCCGCCTGAAGCATCGGAATCTTAGCTTCCTCGAGGGCATCACGAACAGCGCCGAGACTGCTCTCATCGGTCAGAATCTCGAAGGAATCCTCTTCATCGTTGAAATCGTCAGCACCGGCATCGAGAGCGAGCATCATGAGGTCATCCGCCTCCATATCGCACTCTTCCTTGTCCACGATAATCTGTCCCTTGGTGTCAAACATGAAGGATACACAGCCCTGCGTACCTACAGCGCCGCTTCCCTTGGTAAATGCGTTACGTACATTTGCCGCGGTACGATTACGGTTATCGGTCAAGGTTTCAACGATAATTGCAGTTCCCTTTGGGCCATAGCCTTCGTATACAACCTTCTCGTAGTTTACGGAATTGGCATCGCCTGCAGCCTTCTTAATGCTGCGGTCAATGGTATCGTTCGGCATGTTGTTAGCCTTTGCCTTTGCAACTACGTCCTTCAGCTTGCTGTTATTATTCGGATCTGCACCGCCTTCCTTAACGGCAACGGCGATTTCACGGCCGATACGGGTGAAAATCTTACCCTTTGCGGCATCGTTTTTCTCCTTCTTATGCTTAATGTTCGCAAATTTAGAATGTCCTGACATAACTAAAACCTCTCAAATAATTTTTTATCGTTACAGCCTTCGCTGCAAATCACTTTGTTACGGCTCATGCCGCCTGTACTACTTTAACGAATTTTTCACCGTCTGTAAAGTCCGTTCTGCAGCTTCCTGCGTACGAACTGCGCAAAATACGGTATCATCGCCTGCAAGAGAGCCGACAATATCATGTAACGGCATCGCATCGATGGCTGCGGCAACTGCCATGGCCATACCCGCATTTGTCTTAATCACAAGAAGATTACCTGCCACATCCACGGAAACGACCGCGTCCTTCAGCAGACGGCTGAATTTGCCCATGTCCTGCGTCTGCCCTTTGTCAATGTTCGAGGTCTGCGCATATTTTTGCCGACCATCGGCCGTTGTTACCTTCGAAAGCTTTAACTCACGAATATCGCGGGAAATGGTCGCCTGCGTAATCGGAAAGCCCGCTTCTCGAAGTAACGCCACCAGCTCCTCCTGCGTTTCAATATCACGACTGTTAATGAGTTCCACAATCGCGCTCTGTCTCTTTACCTTCATCCCATCACCTTCTTATAGTTTTCGTTTCACGGTATCCCAGAACGAATGGTCCGGAAGTCTTACAAGCCAAACCCGATTCTCTGACATACTCACATGAATGGTTTCCTCCGGAGCCAGAGTCTCCAGCTCATCACCGTCCAACGTCACCACCGCCTCGTTCTTTCGAGAACGCGTGGAACGATTAATATGAATGTCAATTTCCGCATCATCCGGCACCGCAATCGGTCGATTGGACAACCCATGCGGGCAAATCGGGGTAATCAAAATGGCCTTCACCCGCGGAGACACGAGTGGTCCGCCGGCGCTCAGGGAATATCCCGTAGAACCGGTCGGAGTCGACACAATGACACCGTCACCCGAAAAGCTGCATACCGACATACCATCGACTTTAACATCCAGCTGAATGACACGCGAAAAGCCCGAACGGGTAATTACGACATCATTCATGGATTCATACGGAGAAACCTTTCCATCCTTCGATACCGTAAGCGCCATGCATTCATCCACGCGGTAGTTATCCGACATCAGACACTGTAGCGCCTGCTCCCACGCCTCCGGCTCGCAGCCGGTCAAAAAACCGAGCGTCCCGAAATTGAGCCCGAACACCGGTATCTTTCTGGCCATCAGCGCCTTCGCTGCATGAATCAGCGTTCCGTCCCCTCCGAGCACAAGTGCGCACTCGGTATTCTCCGGAATCTCCCGGTCACCATACCACCATACATGCGACAGAATCGGCTCCGTTACAAACGCTGTACATCCATGTTCCACCAGGTACTTTCGAATCTTCTCCACATACTCAGGAGTTTCGTCCTTCGCCTGATTTGCTATGATACAAAAATGCTTCATTCGCTATCCTTTCCGAAACGCTCGCCGTAAGCTCCAAAGCATCGGCTGCGCCCTTTTGAAAATGCGCCAGATACTCCACATTTCCGCTCCCTCCGGTAATCGGAAATGTGGAGTATCTGGCGCAT
>DCGJ01000026.1 GCA_002315495.1 Lachnoclostridium sp. UBA1781
ATGGCTGCAGTGAATAAGTTCCTTAGAATTTATTATGCTCGAGTAATGGCACTCGATAAATAAACTTCAATGTCATTATCATATGTTTTTCCAAAATCCACAATAGGTGGGTTTATTAAAGTTACCCTTTTTTAGGCTAGACACAATTTATTAAAAACATAAAAAACTGGCTTGACAAACATTAGCAAGATTTNNGCATTCTTGCTCATGTCATTTGTCGCCCTATGCATCCAGTCTGAAATACAGTCGTTTGTGAGCAAGCTCCCACGACTGATTTCGAGCCTGTCTGCGCATGGCCCGTTAGTTGATCAAATTGTAATTTTTCTGTTCCTATGAACTCGGAATCCCGTCGAATCTTCGTCGCATGATTTTGACAACAGAAAAAATGTTACGGGTCACTTGGCAAGGACATCGTAGCCAGGTCAAGGTTGCTGCAACCCGTGATTTTTCTTATTTGTCTTCTGCATTCTCACTGTCCTCAAACTGTTCTTCCGATTCGATTGTATTCTCCGGCTTCACTTCGGAATCGTCGATTCCGAGACGCTTCCGTTCTTCTGCGATGATACTTTCCGCCATAGCAGCTGTTACCTGGCGTTTCTGCTCCGCATTTCCAATAACAGACTCTTGCGCAAACTCATCGAAGATTTTCTCCTTCTCGCCCAGAATCGCCATAATTTTCTCATCAACGCTGTCCGAAATCAAAAGTCGATGAACAAGCACATTTCGGTTCTGACCCATACGATAAGCCCGGCCGATGGCCTGCTCTTCCATCGAAGGTTTCAACTGAGGCTCACAGAAAATGATGACACTGGCGCATTGGATATTGAGTCCTACACCACCCGCAATTACCTGTGCAATCAAAACCGGTGGCATATCCTCCTTCTTGAAGTCATCCAACAGATCCTGACGTGCCTCCATACTCATCGAGCCGTCGATTAGTCCGATGCACGCTTCGCCCAAGAGCTCCTGAACTTTTTGAAGAGTCTTCTTAAAATAAGAGAAGACCAGTACCTTCCGGCCATCAGCTGTTGCTTCCTCGATGATTTCCATAAGACGTTTTGCCTTTGTGGACTCATTGATATCTTCCACGTTCCAAGAAATCTGTCGAACCTCCATGAAATTGTCGGAACACAGGGCCTTGCGGTAGGCTTGCATTTCCACGTCAGAAAGAACACCCCAGTTTTCAATTTCTTCTTTCTCCGGAAGTTCGGTCAATACTTCTTCACGTGTTCTTCTTAAATAAACCGGCGCCACCTCGTTACGATACTGCGCTGCCTGAGCGAGACTCGTCAGATTAGCCACCCGTTTTGCGATATCCGGCTGCAATCCGCTGATGAGGAAATTCATCTCCTCTACTTTATTCTCAAGCGGCGTTCCGGACATAAACAGTACCCGCTCGGCTCTCGTTAACAGATTTCGAACAGCCTTGGTTCTCTGTGCCTGAGGATTCTTAATGTAATGAGCCTCATCCACAACAAGCAGGTCAATCTGTTTGCCATCCGGCAAGTCGATTTTCGATGCCGTTTCATAGGTGGTTACGGCAACCCCGCCATGCTCTACCCAGCTTTTCAACTCTTCTTCTCGGTCATAGCCGTAAATGTCGTCCACGGCTATTTCTGAAAATTTGGTCACCTCTCGCTGCCAGTTAACCATAACACTAAGCGGACAGATTACCAAAAAATGTGTTGCTCCCTGCTCCGCCAAATGCACCATGGACGCAATGGCCTGAATCGTCTTACCAAGACCCATCTCATCCCCAAGCAGAACCCGTTTCTGATGAATTGCATATTTCACGCCAAATTCCTGATACGGACGAAGGTTCGCATTTAGCTTATCAAGTTTCAGAGGAACCGCATTGATTTCTTCCACCAGTTTCTCCGGGATTCCACCATACTTGCTGTTAAAGGAAATCTCACGCTCGCACATGCGTTCCAAAAGAGCATAGAATGGGGCCGAATTATTGCGAAAATCAGCCTCAATCTCGCTGTCCTTTTTCGCCATAGACTGGTTGTATCCACTTATGATACTGTTTGCCTCGCGGCCGTAATATTGTACCAAGTAGTCCTTTAATTCGCTGTAGGCAAGCTCTGCCTGCTGCTTTTCGCGAGACCCGGCAAAGAACCACTTCAAACCGTTTCCGATACATTCCGATATCTGCAAACGTCCTACGATAGCATCATGGGTGGCACGATACAGACTTTCCGCCCGCTCCGAAAACGTGCTGGAATACATCATTCTTCCCAGGTCCTTTAGCAATGCCAGCTGGCGGGGCGAGTTGTACGTAAGAGAAATGCCCACCTTCGTTTTTCGCATCGCGGCTTCCTTTAAAGCATTTGCATTGGTTTTAATCTTTGATGCCATCCCCTGCCCTACACCGGGAATGGATTCCAAAGCACGAAGGGACATCCGATACGCATCTCCAACATTCTGAAGTCCCGCTTCTTTTAATAGGTTAACGCGAATCCCCTCTTTAGAGGCATTGATTTCGTCAATGGGAATCTGGTTCAACAACTGAACCACTTTTTCCTCCTGAAATCCCCGATAGGAATTACGAATTGCAGCCTCGAGGTTTCGACGGTCCTGTGCGATTTTAGCCAGCTGTCGGTCTGTTGCCCTCATGATGTCCGCAAATTCGCGGTATTTGATTCGATCTGATGCTCCCATAGCTCCTCCGATGTTCTTGTTATTATTGCTCTGCTTCTATTTCTTAGTGTGCTTGCATTTTGATTGATCTTTTTCGATTTCTTAAGGCACTCACGGTTTGATTGATTTTCTTCTATTTCTCAAGGCATTCGTGGTTCCGATATATTCCGGAACATTTCAGTCAAAGTGCTTCCCACTCTGACTTTGATAATGTCATAAAGTGTTCTGTACGTACATCCCCCATAAGCGGACAAGGTTTATCTTTTTCCGTATGATGGTAGTGAAAGCCGCATTTTTCCATACATCTCTTCGACTTCGCATTGCCCTCATAATGAGCACACCACATCCGTTCGCATCCCAATTGTTCAAATGCGTACTTTTGCAGACATCTCACCGCCTCGGGAATTATCCCTCTTCCCCAAAAAGGAACTCCGATCCAATATCCCACTTCAAGTTCATTCTCGCCAATCGCCACTGCTGTAGCATTTGGTTTCATCAGACCAATGCTTCCAATAGCACGATTGTCCTCCTTTAGACAAACCGCAAATGTATCCTTCTCCGACAAGACCCCGCGAATAACTTCCCTGCTATTCTCAACACCGGTATGAACCGGCCACCCGGCCATTGGTCCCACCTGCGGGTCCTTGGCATACTCAAATAAACTTTCTGCGTCTTCCTCCACCCACGGACGAAGAATCAGTCGTTCGGTTTCAAACTTCATAAACTCTCCCAAGCGTTCACTAATGATATAGCTAATGGTTCACTAACCGGTATACAGAAATCATTTCCAGTACCAATATCCATCAACTCTTCTAACTACAGAATACACACTTCCGGTCCCGATTTCAACTTTTAAGACGGTATTTTTAATCCATCCTTATTGAGCAATCTTTCAAGTATTCAGTTTGAATCTCTTCCATAGATATTTATATAATGCTTCACATATGCTTTACGGAATTCCTCACAAAAAACAGGCTCCGGAAACGGAGCCTGCGAATGCTGGGCTAGCTGGATTCGAACCAGCGGAATGCAGGGATCAAAACCCTGTGCCTTACCGCTTGGCGATAGCCCAGTATAAATAATGTGTTTATGACAGAAGCCAATTTCCTATCATAAAATAAAAACCTTTTGCAGAACAAAAGGTTTAGGGTGGATAAAGGGATTCGAACCCTTGGCCTCCAGAGCCACAATCTGGCGCGCTAACCAACTGCGCTATACCCACCATGATTATTTAATTCATATATCCGAACCCGGAATTGTGCCAGAAGGGATTCGAACCCCCGACACACGGCTTAGAAGGCCGTTGCTCTATCC
>DCGJ01000131.1:0-2100 GCA_002315495.1 Lachnoclostridium sp. UBA1781
CAAGCTAAGATGTCGATATTGTCATAATCCGGACACCTGGTGTTTGGATGGTGGTCACGAAGAAAGTGCTGATGACGTAGTGAAAAAACTTACACGTTTTAAGCCTTACTTCAAAAAGGATGGAGGGGTAACCTTCTCAGGAGGCGAGCCACTGCTTCAGCGTGAATTTTTGATTGATGTACTGCAAAAATGTCACGATGCGGGAATAAATACCTGTCTTGATACTGCAGGATGTGGAAATGGTGGCTACAGGGAAATTCTTATTCATACCGATCTGCTTTTGCTTGATATTAAGCATTATACAGAAGAGGGCTACAAGGCTGTGACAGGCAGATCTATGGACGAATTTAATTCATTTCTGGCGGTAGCGCAGGAGATGAATATTCCTCTGTGGATAAGACATGTAGTAGTACCGGGTCTGACCGATTCACCGGAGCATCTGGAAGGCCTGCAAAGCTATATTCAGACTCTGAAAAATGTTCAGAGAGTAGAACTTCTTCCCTATCACGTACTTGGCGTACACAAATATCACACTATGAACATTCCCTACACACTTGAAGGCGTACCTGCAATGGACCAGAATTACACGGCTGCATGGCAGGAAAAGATGAAAGAGAGGTAAGTATATGGCAATTGATGTTAATTGCGAAGCATGGAAAGGTTTCCGCACAGGTGAATGGCGTCACCTTGTAAACGTAAGAAATTTCATTCAGAAAAACTACACACCTTATGAAGGCGATGAGGCCTTCCTTGCAAACACCACTGTTAAGACAGACAAGGTTTGGGAAAAGGCAAGCGAGCTTATTAAGCTTGAAATTCAGAAGGGTATTATTGATGTTGATACTACAACAGTTTCAGGCATCAACAATTTCAAGCCCGGATATATCGATAAGGACAACGAAGTAATCGTTGGTCTTCAGACAGACGCTCCCTTAAAGCGAATTGTGAACCCCTTCGGTGGTATGAGAATGGCTAAATCTGCGCTTGAGCAGTATGGCTATCAGCTTGATCCCACAATTGAAAGCAACTTCCATCTTTATCGTAAAACACACAATGAAGGCGTTTTTGATGCGTACCCTGCAAGAGTACGTGCTGCCAGAACAGCCGGCCTTCTTACAGGTCTTCCTGATGCATACGGCAGAGGACGAATCGTAGGTGACTACAGAAGAGTTCCCCTTTACGGTACAGATTTCCTTATCGAATCCAAGAAGAAGGATCTTGATAATTACGATGGCAGTATGACTGACGAGCGTATTCGTCTTCGTGAAGAAATCAACGAGCAGATTAGAGCTTTACAGGCAATGACAGCAATGGCTGCTTCCTATGGTGTGGATATTTCAAAGCCCGCAGAGAATGCAGCAGAAGCCTTCCAGAACCTCTACATGGCTTATCTTGCAGGTATCAAGGAAAACAACGGCGCTGCAACAAGCCTTGGCAGAACAGCAAGCTTCCTGGACATCTATGTTCAGAGAGATATGGAAAAGGGTATTCTTGATGAAGCAGGCGCACAGGAGCTGGTAGACCAGTTTATCATCAAACTTCGTCTTGTTCGTCACCTCAGAACACCTGAATACAACGAGTTGTTCGGTGGCGATCCTACCTGGGTTACCGAATCACTTGGCGGTATGGGCATCGACGGAAGAACCCTTGTTACAAAGAACACCTTCCGTTATATGCACTCACTTACAAACCTTGGTTCAGCTCCCGAACCAAATATGACTGTTCTTTGGAGCCAGAACCTTCCTGACAATTTCAAGTCCTACTGTGCAAAGATGAGTATTGATACAGACTCAATTCAGTACGAAAATGATGACCTTATGAGAAACATTTACGGCGATGATTACTGTATCGCCTGCTGCGTATCCGCAATGGCAGTTGGTAAGCAGATGCAGTTCTTCGGCGCACGTGTAAACCTTGCAAAGTCACTGCTTTACGCACTTAACGGTGGCCGCGATGAGCTTAAGGGTATTAAGGTTGTTCCGGATATCCCTCAGAACACAGAAGAGGTTCTTTGCTATGACACAGTAATCAATACCTACAAGAAGGTGCTTTCATACGTAGCAGAGCTTTACTGCGATACCATCAACATCATCCACTATC
>DCGJ01000131.1:2113-5648 GCA_002315495.1 Lachnoclostridium sp. UBA1781
A
Organism: Lachnoclostridium sp. UBA1781; assembly: GCA_002315495.1. Lineage (GTDB taxonomy): Bacteria > Bacillota > Clostridia > Lachnospirales > Lachnospiraceae > ISDg. The sequence goes on from DCGJ01000131.1 coordinate 2,115, forward strand.
CGCATACGAAGCAAGCCAGATGGCATTACATGATACACTTGTTGAGCGTCTTGCTGCCTTCGGTGTTTCAGGTCTTTCTGTAGCAGTTGACTCACTTTCAGCAATCAAGTTTGCAAAGGTATATCCTGTTAGAAATGAAGAGGGCATCACAGTTGACTTCCGTGTTGAGGGTGAATTCCCCAAGTATGGCAATGATAATGATCTTGTAGATGATATGGCTATCGAGCTTACATCCTTCTTCTCAGCAGAGCTCAAGAAGCATGCGCTTTATAGAGGAGCAGCCCACACACTTTCTGCACTTACTATTACTTCAAACGTTATGTATGGCAAGAAGACAGGCTCAACACCTGATGGCAGAAAGGCCGGCGAGCCCTTCGCACCCGGCGCTAACCCTATGCACGGCAGAGATGCAAACGGTGCACTTGCTTCCCTTAACAGCGTTTCAAAGATTCCTTACAGAGGCGTTTGCCAGGACGGTGTATCAAATACCTTCTCTATCACACCTAATGCACTTGGTAAGATTAAGATGGAGCGCATTCGCAACCTTGTTTCAATCCTTGACGGATACTTTGTACAGGGCGCACATCACCTTAATGTAAATGTAATGAACAGAGACGTGCTTATGGATGCTATGGAACACCCTGAGAAGTGCCCTACACTTACAATCCGTGTTTCAGGCTATGCCGTAAACTTTGTTCGTCTTACAAGAGAGCAGCAGCTTGAGGTTATTAAGCGTACCTTCCACGAATCAATGTAAAGTATAATATTTATAAAAAGAACCGGTAAAATAGACAGCATTTGGATATGCGGGAGCTATTTTACCGGTTTTTAATTTTAAACACAAAAAGTTCACAAAAATTGTTAGCACTCACACTTGACGAGTGCTAAAAAAGAGAGTATAACAGAGGCAAAGGGAAAAAGAGGGGGCAATGACAATTTAAACAAGCCCCGAGAAAACAAGGAGGTGAATGGAATGAACATCCAGAAATTCACACAAAAATCAGTAGAAGCACTAAATCAGCTTGAGAAGCTGGCAATGGATTACGGGAATCAGGAAATTGAGCAGGAGCATTTGCTTGTGGCTTTGCTTCGTCAGGAGGGCGGTTTGATTCCGAGTCTGATTGAGAAGATGGAAATCAATCTGCAGCATTTTACGGAACATGCGGAGCGGAAGCTTTCGGCCCGTGTAAAGGTCAGTGGCGGCGGTCGTCCGTACGTTGGGAAGGACCTGAACAACGTGCTTGTACATGCGGAGGATGAGGCAAAGGCGTTTGGCGACGAATATGTGTCTGTGGAGCATTTGTTCTTATGTATGCTGAAGCATCCAAATGCGGGAATTAAGTCCTTGATGAATGAGTATGGCTTGACCGTGGAGCGTTTTTTGAAGGCGCTTCAGCAGGTTCGTGGCAATCAGCGGGTAACCGGCGACAATCCGGAGGCAACCTATGATACGCTCGAAAAATACGGCTACGACATGGTAGAGCGTGCCCGCGAGCAGAAGCTTGATCCGGTGATCGGGCGTGACGAAGAGATTCGAAATGTGGTTCGTATTCTGTCTCGTAAGACGAAGAATAATCCGGTGCTGATCGGTGAACCGGGTGTCGGTAAAACGGCTGTTGTTGAGGGACTTGCCCAGCGAATCGTTCGCGGTGATGTACCGGAAGGGCTGAAGGATAAGCGACTGTTCGCCCTTGATATGGGTGCCCTCATTGCGGGTGCCAAGTATCGTGGTGAATTCGAGGAGCGACTGAAGGCCGTACTCGATGAAATTAAGAATTCCGACGGACAGATTATTCTCTTTATTGATGAACTTCATACGATTGTCGGCGCAGGTAAGACGGATGGTGCCATGGATGCAGGTCAGCTTTTGAAACCGATGCTTGCCCGTGGTGAGCTCCATTGCATCGGAGCGACCACCTTGGACGAATACCGTCAGTATATTGAAAAGGATGCAGCTTTGGAGCGTCGTTTCCAGCCGGTTATGGTGGACGAGCCTACCGTGGAGGAGAGCATTTCCATTCTGCGTGGTCTGAAGGACCGATACGAGGTGTATCATGGCGTGAAGATTACCGACGCGGCGCTTGTGTCCGCTGCGGTTTTGTCGCATCGTTATATTTCCGACCGATTCCTGCCGGATAAGGCAATCGACCTGGTGGACGAGGCGTGTGCGCTGATTAAGACGGAGCTCGATTCCATGCCGACGGAGCTGGATGAACTGAACCGTCGTGTAATGCAGTTAGAGATTGAGGAAACTGCGTTAAAGAAGGAAAATGACCGCATTTCCCAGGAGCGTCTCGCCAACCTTCAAAGCGAGCTTGCTGAGCTTCGCGATGAATTGAACGAAGCAAAAGCAAAGTGGGATAATGAGAAATCGGCAGTGGATAAAATTACCCGCGTTCGCGAACAGCTTGAGCAGACTCGTGCCGAGCTTACGATGGCGCAGCAGCGCTACGACTTAGAGAAGACGGCCGAGCTTCAGTATGGAGTGTTACCGCAGTTAGAAAAGCAGCTTGAGCAGATGGAAAATGCGCTGAAGGAGCAGGATACAACCCTTGTTCACGAGAAGGTTACGGACGAGGAGATTGCGAAGATTGTGTCCCGTTGGACCGGAATTCCGGTTGCAAAGCTTACGGAAAGTGAGCGGAATAAGACGTTGCATCTTGACGACGAGCTTCACAAGAGAGTCATTGGACAGGAGGATGGTGTAGAGCGTGTAACGGAAGCAATCATTCGTTCCAAAGCAGGTATTAAGGACCCGAGTAAGCCCATCGGTTCCTTCCTATTCTTAGGACCGACCGGTGTTGGTAAGACAGAGCTTGCAAAGGCTTTGGCAGCGTCTCTTTTCGATGATGAAGCGAATATGGTGCGACTCGATATGTCCGAGTACATGGAGAAATTCTCCGTATCCAGACTGATTGGAGCGCCTCCGGGATATGTTGGCTACGATGAAGGCGGGCAGCTTACCGAGGCTGTTCGCAGAAAACCATACAGCGTCGTTCTGTTTGATGAGGTGGAAAAAGCTCATCCGGACGTGTTCAATGTGCTTCTTCAGGTTCTGGATGATGGTCGAATTACCGATTCGCAAGGCCGAACTGTGGACTTTAAGAATACGATTATTATCATGACCTCAAACCTTGGCTCTCAGGAACTTCTGGAAGGAATTGACGAGAACGGCAACATTCGCCCGGCCAATGAAGCTTTGGTTATGTCTGAGGTAAGGGCGCATTTTCGTCCGGAGTTTTTGAATCGACTCGATGAAATCATAATGTTCAAGCCTCTTACGAAGGACAATATCGCAAACATCATAGACCTTCAGCTGAGTGAGCTAAATGCGCGCCTTTCCGATCGTGAGATTACGGTTTCTCTTACGGACGCTGCAAGAAACTACATTACGGAGGAAGGTTATGATCCGACCTACGGTGCAAGACCGTTGAAGCGATTCCTTCAGAAGCACGTAGAAACTCTTTGCGGTAAGCTGATTTTGGCGGATCGGGTACAGATGGGTGATACGATTTTGGTTGACTGCGATGGGAA
>DCGJ01000012.1:0-826 GCA_002315495.1 Lachnoclostridium sp. UBA1781
GTTAATTATACGAGAGAACAGTTGCTAGCTGCATTAGATGGTGTTACGGAAATTTCGACTCAAGTAGCAGAACAAATAAGAAAAGGTGAAATATTACTAAATGTTTTGGGGGATGAGTTGATTGAAAGATGTTACAATATCAAGCCTACAACAGCAGCTTTCGCAGATGATAATAAAATATATATACGAAAAAGTTCATTGTCTATTATAAGTGATATGGTACATGAGGGAGTGCATGCAAAGGACTATTTGAAAGGTGTTCCTTCTGAAGAAATTGGTGGATGGCCCGGTGAATTAAGAGCGTATCGAGCCGAACATGAGTTTCAAATTAAAGCGGGGCTCACAATTGAGTATGCGAATGATGATGATATTTGCGTTCATGTATGGAGTAATTATGATAGGAGGAAAAAGAAATGAATTTAGCTGAAACTTTATTAAACTTTAGAAAAACCCAAAATCCTAGAGTATTGAATGGTATAGAAGATACATCAATTGATTTATTGAATATTATTTCAATATCGATTTTAGCGTGGCTTGAGCTAGAACAGAAGCGGATTAATTGGATTTCACAGGGTAAAAAGACTAAATTAAAACCAATGGTTTTAAATTATCAGTTTCCATGGTGTGTGGTGTTAAAAGAAATGCTCGATAAAGATAATATATTGTCGGAATACTTTGAAGTATTGGATAAAGAAATGAATTTTAAAAGTTGCATTTCTGAAGAACAACGAAATGAAATAAGGATGTATGCATTTAAGCATAATAATCATATCAGATGTGAATAATCATTCTGGAATAATGATTTCCTCAAAACCTAAATCATATT
>DCGJ01000012.1:922-1136 GCA_002315495.1 Lachnoclostridium sp. UBA1781
GATTTTCGATGATATTGCTTCGAGATACTTTTATAGATTGGACGGTATCGTATAATTTTGGACGAAATAATAGCAAGACTGAATTATTTGATCTGTGATGGTGGCGCATGCTCTTGGAATTGACTATGATACCGTTCTTGCCTCAATCTTGTTGCTTCCTAATAACGGATAACATGGTTGACGTACTTGGTGTTCAGCCGAGCCAACCCACCAC
>DCGJ01000012.1:1155-2582 GCA_002315495.1 Lachnoclostridium sp. UBA1781
CCCCGTCAACCAGCAACCCATCATCCATCATTCCTCACTCGGCTCAACCGTCGGCTCAAGCGAGAAGGTCATCACCACCGGGTTGTGATCGGAGTAAGCAAAATCGGTATCATACACCTCGGAAGAAATTACCTTTATGTTGTCGGAAACCAAAAAGCCGTCAACCGTGATTCGGAGCTGGCCTTCCTTGTCGGCCGGGCCGTTCGCGTCACGACAGGACGGAACCGGATTGGTTTCATCGTACGGACCCACAAGAGAAATGTTTGTATCCTTTAGCACATTGGTCGGAAATGCGGCCGTCCAGCTCATCTCCACACCCTCCTGATTCCAGTTCTTCGGAGAAGAAGCAAGAAGATTCTTGTTAAAATCACCGCCACCAACAACGTAGTTACCGGCCTTGTATTCCTTCTGCATATCGGCAATCATCATCTCCAACTGACCGTCACCGATTCCGGCACCGCTGCTGTAAGCGGACAGATGGAAGGTGTAAAGCACCAGCTCTTTTCCGTCACTCGTTGGGATTCGGGAGACGCTGTAGCAACGATCCAGATCCACAATCTTCATAACCCCGGTGTCCTTCGGAAGGGAACGACGAAGTGCCGATGTGATGTTGTAGCGGCTAAGCGTTACCAATCCTGTGTAAGCCGCGCCTGTTGGGCAGGTAACCGGGTAGAACAGGTATGCGGAATCCCAGTTCTCTGCGAATACGTTGGCATAACCGGACTTTGCTTCGGTAATCATCTTCACCTCGTTGACGCCATAGGTACGGGTAGCGTCCACATCGACCTCATCAAGCAGATAAAAATCGGTATCCAGCTTGTTTAAAAGCGCGATAATATCGTTCATATTGGTATTCACCGCATCCTTGGAAAATGCCCGGCTTTCCTCACCACCATCCATAAAGAAGCCATAATCTCTGGTATAGGCAGCAAAGCCAATGTTATAGGAGGTTACGGTTAATGCTTCATTTGTGGGAACAATTCCGTTCTCCGAGCTAACACCGTCGTTATTTACGGAAAGCTCAACGCGGTCCTCCACACGGTCATAGGAGATGAATACATAAGCCAGATATCCGCCGACAACGATGATAACAACCAACAGCAATGCGAGCAGCACCTTCAGTGCCAATAATAGTTTTTTCTTCATAATGTTAAGCCAAATGGCCCTCCCTATAGTATTTTGGAAATCGACTTATTGTACAACAGGTCGGAAGCATTTTGCAATGGGTTCCGAGAAGATTACCAGTTTACGGCTGGCATTTCCCTTGACAATCATGGGGGAAACACGGATAATGAAGAGTGGATTTGTATATTCAAAAATGAAAGTTACACATGGAGGTTGCTATGTGGTTGCCCGTGACCGGGGGACTGGCCGTGGTTTGGATCATCACGCTTTTCCTTCTTAAGCGAAAGGATCATAACGCCCTG
>DCGJ01000055.1 GCA_002315495.1 Lachnoclostridium sp. UBA1781
TATAGCCACTTCGATACCTCTCCAAGGCTGCGTCCTAAATCACACGCTCACTTGCCCGTCATTTTTCTCGACGGCTTTGTTATATTAACACCCAGCCGAATGTCTGTCAACAAGAATTTTGAAAGAATTCGTTTTTTCTTCGACTATCTCTCACCCAGCTTCAGACTTGGAACCGCATTTAGCGAAAGGTCTGCTGTTCTTCCCTTTATATATTCGTAGTATGCGGCTGATCCAATCATCGCAGCATTGTCGGTGCAAAGGATCGGCTCAGGGTAATAGAGACGAATTCCGTTCTCCTCGCAAACCTCCGCCATTTTTCTGCGAAGTGCCGAATTCGAAGCCACGCCACCGGCCAAGGCCACCTTCGTTGTTCCGAGCTGCTTTGCCGCTGCCACGGTTCGTGTTGCGAGCACATCAACCACAGCCTCCTGAAAAGATGCTGCAAGATCCGCCTTAGTAATACCGTCCGAGAATACATCCGGACAGCCCTCGGTTCCGTTCTGAGGCGCAATCGAAGTTATCCCTGTCGCATGTTCCGTCTTCATTTTTTCGATATTCAGGTAATTCAGTACGGCAGACTTCACCCCACTGAAACTAAAATCATATGGCGAACCGTCTATGTGTGCACGCGGAAAGCTAATCGCATGAGGATTACCCTCCTTTGCAAGTTTATCAATCTTTGGTCCCCCGGGATATCCCAATCCAATTGCTCTCGCAACCTTGTCGAATGCCTCCCCGGCCGCATCGTCATGGGTCCTTCCCAAAATGCGGTATTCTCCATAATCAGCCACCTCAACCATATGCGTGTGTCCGCCGCTCACAATCAGGCACATAAACGGCGGTTCCAATTCCGGATGCGAAATATAATTCGCCGACACGTGACCTTCGATATGATGCACTCCAATCAGCGGTTTCTTAGCAGCATATGCAATTGCCTTGGCAGCACTAACGCCCACCAAAAGTGGACCCACCAGACCAGGTCCGTAGGTTACCGCCACAGCATCGATTTCATCGATTGTCATCTTCGCAATCTTCAATGCTTCCGTCACGACGGGAGTAATCTTCTCCACATGCTTTCTGGATGCAATTTCCGGAACCACTCCTCCATATAATGTATGAAGAGCAATCTGTGAAGAAATAACATTCGAAAGCACCTCGCGACCGTCCTTTACAACAGCTGCCGCGGTTTCATCACAAGAAGATTCAATTGCAAGAATATAAGTACCTTTCATATTTGCCTCATTTACTATTCGTCTTTATCAAACTCCAAAGTCACCATACGCCCGTCCTTGCAAACGCAGGTATTCGGGAAAATGCTCCTTGCCCGGTCCACGTAATTCTCCGGATGAGGTAAGGATGGGCTGTAGTGTGTAAGCCACAATTCTGCCGGTTGCGCCTTCTCCGCAAGCGTCGCCGCCTCGACAAATGTCATATGCCGATGTTCTTTCGCCTTCGCTTCCATTCCCGGTTCTCCATACATACCCTCGCAAATGAAAAGGTCCGCATGGCTCGCTGCCTCTGCAATCCGATCAATCGGTCTGGAATCCGTGCAATAGGTAAGCTTCAGCCCCTTTCGTTCCGGTCCGAGAATCATATCCGGAGTATAGGTAACTCCATCCATGATGACAGTTTCCCCCTTTTGAAGTCGGTTCCAGCATCGCATCGGAACTTCATTCTCCGATGCCTTGTTCGGATCAAACCGTCCGGCTCTTCGAATCACCTGAGAATAACCATAGCACGGTACATTATGTGCAGCACGAAATGCCTCCAACGTATACATAGGAAGTTCTATCGTTTGAATTTGTTCGGTCAGTTCCAAAAATTTTAACTCAAACGGAAGCTCCGGGGCAATGATGCGTAGCGCATTCACCACCTGCTCCAGCCCTTTCGGTCCAATCAAAAGGACAGGCTCCGTTCGATCGGAATTGCCCATAGAAAGTAGCAATCCCGGCAATCCACTGATATGGTCCCCATGAAAATGCGTGAACGCAATCACGTCGATATCATGAAAGCTAAGTCCCTTTTTACGAATGGCAACCTGTGTTCCCTCTCCGCAATCAATAAGCAGACTACTGCCATTAAATCTGGTCATGCAGGCCGTCAACATTCTCCCCGGCAGAGGCATCATGCCACCGGTGCCTAGTAAACAAACATCTAACATATGCCCCTCCTTTCACAAGCTTCTCTCAAAATGTTTTCTCGTCAGTATATCGCGTCGACATCTGTTCCCTCAACAGTTATTCCGTCAACAGTTTCTCCATAATATAAGCCCCTTCTTCCGGGTTTCGATAAAACCGAGGGCGCAATCCCAAATTGGAGAAGCCGCATTTTTCATATAAGGAAATCGCTCGCGCATTGCTTTCGCGCACTTCCAACACCAAACCGGAACAATCTCGAGCTTTTGCCTGTTCTTCCAAATGCTCCATCAGCCCCATGCCGATTCCTTGTCGTCTGGCATACTCCGCCACCGCCACATTGGTAATCTGGCCTTCCTCTCCACCAAAAATCATGCCTGCGTAGCCACAAAGCTTTTCCCCATCCATGGCAACCGCATAATAATACAAGGAATCTTCTGCCGCCTTCCTTAAGTCCGCCTCGCTCCAGGGTTCTGAAAAGGTAATAACCTCCAATGCAAATACCTGCGAAACTTCCGCCAGCGTCATTTTTCGATATTCAATCTGCATCCTGCTCACCAATTCCAATCCTCTGCAGTCAATTCTGATGTTTACGGTCACTTCTACTTCTTCTCAGCCAGTTCTCGCTCCGCCTGAGACAATCGACAATACTCCGGAACAAAATCCATCGCAGTGGTGGTTTTCCCCATATGAAGAAAACTAATCGCCAAAAAGCCTAACGCTCCCGCACTCTGCTTTGCAAGATGAACCGGCGCAAAGGTATGCCCTACATCCAATTCCGCATCGATTCGCTCACGATAAACCGGAACCCCATCTCCAAGGAAAATGACTTCCCGCCCGTGAGAATGCTCCTGAATCTCATGAAGAATCTCCTCTAACATCATGCAATCCTGTTCCTTCAGAACAACAAGACCATTATCAACAAACTGATACAGGCCGGTATAAACCTGCCCTCGACGGGCATCCATAATCGGGCAGACCAACCGATTGGTACCTGCCACATTGCATGCGAGCGAATCTACGGTTGGAACCGCAACAATCGGCTTTTCCCAAATCATTGCCAACCCTTTTACCGTTGAAGCTCCGATTCGAAGCCCGGTAAAGGATCCCGGACCTGCTGCAACCGCAATGGCATCCAACTCTGTTCCATCCGTTTCGGTCATGCGTAAAACTTCATCGATCATCGGAAGCAGCGTTTGCGAATGCGTCTTCTTAAAATCCACAGAATATTCCGCAAGAACAGCATCCTCGGTTACAATTGCCGCCGAAGCTACCTGCCCGGAACTGTCAACTGCTAAAATCTTCATCACGCTACTCCTTCATTGTAATCTTTCGATACGAAAGACCTTTCGACAGGTCTTTTTCAATCGTCATCCGAACCGCCTGCTTCGGAAGGCACTCTTCAATCTGAGAAGCCCATTCAATCAGACAAACTCCGTTCCCGTAGAAATAATCCTCATATCCAATCTCATCCATCTCCTCCGGTTCCTCAATTCGATATACGTCGAAATGATAAAACGGAAGTCGACCTTCATATTCCTGAACAATGGTGAAGGTCGGGCTACTGACCGGTTCATTAACCCCAAGCCCCTTCGCAACTCCCTTCACAAATACGGTTTTTCCCACACCAAGGTCCCCATCCAGGCAGATGACTGCCCCGGGGGTGCATTTTTCACCAAGTTGTTTCCCGATAGCAAAGGTTTCCTCCGGGCTGTAACTTTCCAATACCATACTTTGCTCCATTCGTTGCGCCATACCACCTTCGACGCAATTATTCTATTTCATTATCTTCCAATCAGTTCAAAGTAAAGCACTATTTTGCCTTGTAATTCTTCGCTACAATCGTCTGCAGCGTGTCCCAGTCACCATCACCAAGAATATCCTTCGGACAGATAAATGCACTGTTCTTATATACATAAAGGTAAATCACATTTTTATTCTGCTTTACTTTTGTAATCGCATTCCACTCAAAGAGCTGGTGCTCGGTTTCCTGAGTAACATAGATTCCTGCATCGCTAATTTCATAAGTTGCATAGAGGTTATTCATCTTTGCAAGCTTGCACTGTGTAAACGCTCTAATGAACAGATTGCCGGGCATCAGAACGATTAAGATAAATGCTCCAAATACCAACATTGCCTTCGTGCTTGCTACATCCGTCTTCCAGCCATAGGCAAATCGTACAATCAAAAGTCCAAGTACGAGCCAAAAAGCAAGCCCATTCAATCCGCCAAATGCATACCTTGCCAGAAAGCCCAACTGGTCCTTCATTCGAATCATATAAGTAAAGCGAACCGTCTGCCCAATCGGACGGTATGGTGTTTCATCTTCCGTAAGCATACCTTCCTTACTCGTTGCCCCTACCTCATCCGTCTCCGCCTTCACAATTTCGCTCACTTCTGTTTCGTGAATGAGTTCGTCCGTCTCAGGCATAGCATTTTCAAGTTCGTTATTCAAGTTCGGTTCCATAAGTTCCTCCTTGCGTCTATTCCATGACATCTCATAATCCCAATTTTTTGATGTTATTCGGTTCGAATTATAACTGATGGCAACCAAGGTTGCAACCTTTTTTGTCATTCCGCATTTTCCACGGAAGGATTGAAAAACAAAAGAAAAAACCGCGAGATTTTCTTGCAAGAATTCCAATCTGTATTATAATAAAGTAAACGCGAAAGCGTAAACATTACCTGCGTCTATCGCAGAAATTGGAGGACAAAAAACATGGATATCGCAGATACCGTAAAAAGTGCTGTAAGCAAAATCACCGGAGACAAGACTCTCACCGAGAAGTTTGAAAAGAACCCGACCGAAACCGTTAAGAGTGTTGTTGGCGACAAGGTTCCTTCCGATGTCATCGATAAAATTATCGAAGGCGTTAAGGCTAAGCTCGGTGGTGGCAAGATTGCAGGAGCTTTAGATTCTATCAAGAAGCTTTTCTAATCGTCAATTGCATTAGAACCATTTCAAAGGGCATGTCACCGCGTGATGTGCCTTTTTTTCATCCCTGTTCCCAAGAATATTACTTCCACTGAATCACACCATCCCGAAACTCAGCAATGATCGTGCCTTCACGGTCTGTTCGTAGCACCTTCATCCCCGCATTCTCCAAACGTTGCAGGCAGGAATCATGAGGATGCCCGTATTCATTCTCGCCAACACTAATAACCCCATAAGAAGCATCCATCGCTTTCAGAAAGTCTTCCGAACTGCTGCTATAGCTTCCATGATGCGCAACATAATAAATATCACAAGACAAATTGCTTCCGGCCGCCACCAGTTGTTCCTCGACCTTCGACGTTGCATCTCCCGAAATCAAAACCTTAACCCCCTGTAAATGCACCTTGACCACCAAAGAGGAATCGTTCTCTTCTAATCCTTCCGTATCTACCGGTCCAAGCACCTCCACGTCTACATCTCCAAACTTATAGGAATCTCCCTTCGTCGGCACGGTAAGCTTCCCCCACACCGTTCCGGAATTCTTCACGCTTTCATTCCCCTCAAGCGCAAGTAGAAATCTTGTTGCAGTCGCGGTATCCGCCATATAGTCCGGTCCCCAGACCTCATCCACCGGAAGCTGCTCCAGTACATCAATCAGTCCCCCGATGTGATCGGCATCGTAATGGGTTGCAATCACAAGAGCCAGTCTTTCCACTCCAATTGCCTTCAAATAGGAAACCAGTTCCCTTCCGGTATCCCGTCC
>DCGJ01000005.1 GCA_002315495.1 Lachnoclostridium sp. UBA1781
TTAAGCCTTGCCGTTGGAACCAAGATCGTTAACGTTCTTGGTTCCAACGGCAAGGCTTAATATTCGTATTAGTCCGAACTACAAGGGCCGACAGCAATGTCGGCCCATATTTTTAGAATGAAGGGGTGTTTAACTCCTATAAAAAGGGAAACGCAAATGCGTTATTTGGCATATCAGTTGGTGAGATATGCATTTGGGAAAGGAAAGAATTATGGCATTTCTTGAGTTAAAAAACATAGGTAAAATCTATGTTTCCGAAGGTAATGTCGCAGTCGGTATTCGCGGCGTTAACGCAACGTTCGAAAAGGGCGAATTTGTTGCAATTACCGGTGCCTCCGGTTCCGGTAAATCCACACTTTTGAATGTTATCAGCGGTATGGATTCCTACGAAGAGGGTGAACTGTATATTGAAGGTCATCCGACGTCTCACTATGTTCAGGCAGAGTGGGAGGAGTATCGTAAGGAGTACATTTCCTTTATTTTTGCTGATTACAATATTTTGGAGAGCTTTACGGTGTTACAGAACGTAGAAATGGCTCTCATGCACATTGATGATACAAAGGAGCGTAAAAGACGCGCCTTAGAGCTCATTGACCGTGTCGGTTTGACACCTTGGCTTAAGCACAAGGGAAGTAAGCTCTCCGGCGGTCAGAAGCAGCGTACGGTTATTGCCCGTGCACTCGCTAAGGACAGTCCGATTATTCTTGCGGATGAGCCGACCGGTAACCTGGATTCCGAAACCTCCAAGGAGATTATTGCGCTCCTAAAAGAAGTTTCTCAGGATAAGCTTCTCATCGTGGTAACCCATAACTTCGACCAGGTGGAGCAGCAGGCCACCCGTCACATCCGCATTTTCGATGGTGCGGTTGAGTCCGATAAGGAAATGGGCGGCGAAGTGATTGCTCCGGCTATGTCCGAGACGGAGAATGAAGTAACCGAGAAAAAGGAACTTTTGTTAGGCCATGAGGACCGCAAAACCCGCCTTGGGAAAATGCGTACCTCCTGGAAAAATGCGTGCATTTTGGGCAAGGCCCTTTTGTGGTCGAAGCCGAAGCTCACGATCTTTTTGGGTATCGTTATGATTGTGGCTTCCCTTGGTATCTTCCTGGATTGTGCCATGTATGGTGCAAATATGATGGAAGCCGTACAGAAAAGCACCGTATTCCGTAAGATGGACGGGCGTGTTGTAATTGCGCCTCAGGACGGTACCGAGTTTACGGAGAAAACAATTAAGCAGTGGGGCGAAGAAACCGGCGCTAAGAAGGTGATTACCAATGATTCCCTGCTTGAAACAACGCAGTCGTATATTTACATTTCGACATATAACGGATCTGACTACGATGATCAGGGGTATGAATTCATCGTGGTTATGGATAAGGATTACGGGACCCCGGATGTAGGGCATTATCCGGAAAAGCGAGGGGAAGTATTTTTGTATCTTCCTCTTGGTGCGAAAACCGTCATTAACAAGAATACGGAGTATGATATTATTGCAGGAGCCACAGTTGCGGGAGTGAAATATTTTGTGGATAATCGCAAGACCGCAGAAATAATGATGACCGGTGAAACCTATGATTCTCTGTGTGGATATATGAACGAGTCTTATAAGCAGGCATCCCTGATTTATGAAAATGATTCGGAAGCCAAGGCAGCAGTCGAGGTGTTACGAAGCAAGGGCTTATATGCATCCACGACGGAAGTGACCCGCCAGCGAGACATATGGGAGCTTCTAGAGGTGTTGATGACCTTTGTGTTTGCTATGTTTACCTTTGTGCTCGGGATTATTATGCTGGTGCTTTTGGTGAACTTAATCACAAAGAAATCCATTCGTTCGCTTCGACCGGATGTGGCAATTCTTCGCTCCATGGGTATTCCGACCGATGTTGTAAAGAAGAGTATGTACATTCGAATGATGTTGACTTTGATTCCGGGCGTATTGGCCATTATCGTTATGCAGATTTTGATGGCGGTTGTTCCGAGAATGAATCGTATGTTTACCTTCCTGACCTTAGGGCAGTATTTACTGATTATCGTTGCCCTGTTGGCATTTGTATTTCTTCTCACTCGCAAGCAGATTCAGAATCTGTTCGATGAAAGTGTCAGAAAGACCTTGAGAGGAGGTGCAGACAAATGATTCGTATTTCAGAATTGAATAAGTACTTTAACAAGGGAAAACAAAACGAGATTCATGTTATTAATGACATTTCCCTCGAGCTTCCGGAAACCGGAATGGTTGCATTTTTCGGTCAGAGCGGTTGCGGAAAGACAACCCTTCTCAATACGCTTGGTGGTTTGGATAAGTTTCAGTCCGGTTGCATTACCATGGACGAACAGCAGATGAGCCCGAACAATGATTTGCTTAGAAACAGTCATATCGGTTTCATCTTCCAAAACTATAATCTGTTCAATGACCGTACCGTGTACGATAATGTGTCCGATTCCCTTCGCCTTTGCGGTATGACCGATGAGGAGGAGATTGGCCGACGGGTGAAGATTGCGCTTCGCAATGTTGGAATGGAGAATTTTGTGAATCGTACTCCGGATACGCTGTCTGCCGGTCAGCAGCAGCGTGTAGCGATTGCCAGAGCGGTTGTAAAGAATCCAAAGGTTTTGCTTGCGGATGAGCCGACCGGTAACTTGGACGAGGGCAACACGGTTGCGGTTATGGACCTTTTGAAGGGCATTTCCAAAAACCACCTGGTTATTCTGGTTACTCACGAGGCAGAGCTTGTCGATTATTATTGTGATAAGGTCATCGGTCTTTCCGACGGTAAGATTGTCAACGTTCGCGAGAACAATACCGAAGAGGGCTTTGTCGCAAAGAACAAGAATGTCGTATATCTTGGAGATTTGGAGAAAACCTCAGAGGTTAGCGGAAATCTTCAGGTGGATTTCTTTGGTGAAGCGCCGGAAGAACCGTTAAAGCTTACCGTAGTTCGTGAAAACGGCACCTGGTATCTTCGCGTGGATACGGAAAAGGTTCGCCTGGTAAATGCGACTTCGGAAATCGAGCTTCGTGAAGGTACGTTCACGGAGGAAGTGGAAGCCAAGAAGGAGAATATCGCATTTACGGAGCTTCCGGATGTGCAGGGAAGACGATTTGGTAATCTCTTCCGATTCCGACAGTCAGTAAAGAGCGGCTTCGCGGCATATTACAGTAAACGCCATCGGAAGCGTGAGCGTGCGTTGAAGCTCCTACTTTTCGTGATTTCCGTGGTGCTTGTATTCGTTACTGCTGCAAATGCGACTCCGTTAAAGACTCTGGATGACTTGAGAAATTCCTACAACGATCATGTATTCTATGTGCCGATTGTTGCGGGGGACTATGAAGTCGGTGACACACTCCGGAAGGCATTAGATGATCCGGA
>DCGJ01000120.1 GCA_002315495.1 Lachnoclostridium sp. UBA1781
AAGCTTGTTGGTAAAATCGTGGTTGTTGGCACGCATGGAATCAACCACGATTTTACCAACAAGCTTCATGTCATCTTAGGACTTTTGCAAATCGGCATGTACGACCAGGCGATGTCGTACATCGAGAACATCACCATTGTTCAACGAGAGAGCATTTCCCGCATTATGCACGCCATCGACGATTCCGCTGTGTCTGCACTATTAATCGGGAAGACAGCCCGCTGCTCCGAATGCAACATCAAATTTGTGCTTCAGGAAAACAGCCATTATTGCACGGAAGACCTTTCTCTTCCGTCTCAGTCCCTCATTACCATCATCGGTAATCTGATTGAAAATGCGGTGGAAGCCATGAATCACAAGTCCTCGGAAAATGTCATTTCCTCCAACGAGTTGACCGTTGGAATCTTTTCCAAACCGGGGCATCTATTAATCACCATTACCGACACCGGATGCGGCATTGCTCCAAATCATCTGGAACAGATCTTCACCTACGGATTTTCCACGAAGGGTACGGGGCGCGGCATCGGACTTGCCCAAACAAAACAACTGGTGGAAAGTCTGGGCGGTACCATCTCCGTAGAATCCACCGAGCAGGCAGGTACCGCATTTACCATAACAATTACCAAATAAGGAGACAATTATGTATCGCGTTTTAATTGTGGAAGACGACCCGATGGTTGCAATGATTAACGAGCAATATGTGAATCGAAACAAACAGTTTCGTGTGGTGAAATCCTGCCGGGACGGAAAAAGTGCGCTGGATTATCTCATGGAGCATGAAGTGGACCTTCTTGTTTTAGATGTTTTTATGCCTTATATGAGCGGAGTGGAACTGCTTCGGGAGATTCGTGCCCGTCAGATTGCATTAGAGGTAATTATGGTTACCGCTGCCAATGATTCCTCCACATTAGAAGAAACCATCCATTTAGGAGTGCTCGACTATCTGGTCAAGCCTTTCGCCTTCGACCGTTTTCAGATTGCGTTAGAAAAATATGTTTCTCAAATGGAAGTTCTTCAAAACAACTCCACACTCAGCCAGAAAAAAATCGATTCCATCATCGAAAATGCGCGAGGTGGTTCCGTAGACAGAGGAATCCCAAAGGGCATCCAGGAGCGAACCCTTACTACGATTCGGGACTTCTTCGGAGAACATCCGGGAGAATGGTTTACCGGCGATCAAATTGCCGAATCCGTTGGTCTTTCCGGCGTCACTGTGAGGCGCTACTTAGGTCACTTAGTTCGTCTCGGTGAGCTTATTGAGGATACGGATTATGAAACCGGCGGAAGACCAAGTACCCTGTATCGTACAAAATAGAGCATACAACACAGAAGAGCCCGACGATTTGTCGGGCTCTTCTTTTCGACCATTAAGGCTGTTGGTTTACATTCTCACTCTTTTATCTCACAGATCATTTCACTCTTACCTTCATCGGAATCGGAACCTCCTGATCAATCAGGACTCCCAATTCCTCCAGCATTTCGTTCGTGTCCAGCGTGTCCAGCAGATTCTTGAGGGAATTCTGAAGTCCCACAAAATTCCGTCGGCCGATTCGTATGAAAAAATCTTCACACTCTTTCTGCTCGGTGAACACAGGCAAGTACACTGCTCCCGCATTGTCCGTCATCAGATATAACATCTGCTTTCCTTCTTCATTCTCTCCGGCAGGCGTGGAATAATACACCGTAAGTTCACGGTTCTCATTTACAAAGCTCTGAATACTTCCACCGGAAAGCATCGTCTGTTCAAACTGTTCTTTAATCGTCATTGTAATCCCCCTTCTACAGAGAAAAGAATTCTTTAATCTGTCCCTCGATAATCTTCATCAGACGCGTTCTTGCCTCTGTGGCCGCCCACGCAATATGCGGAGTAATCAGAAGTCGTCCGCTATCCTTCAGTGCCTTCAGCGGATTGTCCGCACTCATCGGTTCCACATCAAGAACATCAAGTCCTGCCGCCGCAATCTTTCCTGCCATCAGTGCCTCATAAAGGTCCTGCTCCACCACAATCGGACCACGCCCGACATTCAGTAAGATAGCGGATTCTTTCATTTGTTCTACAGCAGTAGAGTCAATCAAATGCAGCGTTTTCTCCGTGAGTGGTGCATGAATCGAGATAACATCCGACGTTGCCAGAAGCTCCTCAAAAGAAACCTCCCGATAATCGCTGTTATGATTCTGCCCGCTTGTGGAACAATAGATTACCTTCGCTCCAAAGCAGGTTGCAATCTCCGCCACACGACGGCCAATGGCGCCCAGTCCAATGATGCCCCATGTCATTCCGGAAATCTCATGAAAATGCTTCTCAAAGTGGGTGAACATCTTGTCCCCCACATACTTTTCACTCTTCACATACTCATCATAATACGGCAAATGCTCCAGCAGATAAAAAAGCATGGCAAATGTATGCTGCGCCACGGATTCCGTGGAATACCCGGCCACATTTCTCCAGGCAATGTTTTTCTCTGCCAGATACTCTTTATCCAGGTTGTTGGTTCCGGTGGCCGTCACGCACACGAGCTTCAGCTTCTCCGCTCCTCCGATGGTCTGCGCATTTACAGGCATCTTATTAAGCACAATGACATCCGCATCCTTCACGCGCTCCGGAATCTGCTCCGGCGTGGAGAAATCGTAAATCACAACCTCTCCGAGCGCTTCATACCCGGACAAATCAATGTCATCGCCAATCGTCTTCCGATCCAAAAATACAATCTTCATTGGTATCCCCTACAATCTGTTATTTCCAAAATAGATAACCGAAATCATATCCGGTCCGGTATGTGCACCGATAATCGGGCTAAGCATCGTAATCTTTACGGAAATGCCCGGCTGAACCGCAAGCAGCTCCTCCTTTAACGACTCCGCCTGCTCCATACAGTCCGCACAGCAGATATACACAGTTCCACCAAAGCTCATATCAATGCCATCGGCAAAACGGGTAACCAGCTCTTTTCTCGCCAGCTTATCCCCGCGCTTATTGGTTACGTTCTCCAGCTTACCGTTATTCGCAATCGTAAGAATCGGTTTGATGCTAAGTGCAGTTCCGACAATCGCCGTCGTTGTCGACACTCTTCCCCCGCGCTTCAGATACATAAGGTCTTCTACCTTGAACCAGTAAACGACCTTAGTCGCCATTTCCCGAAGTAGGGAAGCATTTTCCGAAAGAGACATACCGCTCTCGCGATTCTCAATCGCCTTTTCGAACAAAAGTCCCATTCCACCGGTAGCTCCCAGGGTATCCACGATTTCAATCTCCGCCTCCGGAAAATCCTCGCGGAGTTCTCTTGCGGCAAGGCAGGCAGACTCATACGTGGAACTAAGTCCACTGGAAAGGCTCAGATACAGAATTCCCGTCTTCTGCTCCAAAATCTCACGGAAATAATCCATATACTCCATCGGCGTAATCTGACTGGTACTCGTCAACACCTTCCGACGAAGCTGTTCATAATACTCGTGCATCTTCTCGGCACTCTCCGGTCCCACACAGGTTCTGGTCTCTTCACCGAGCGCATAGTGCATCGGGATAAAGGACACCTGCTCGGCTCCTTCCGGAATCACCACATCCATGGATGCATCAGAACAAATCAAATACTTCATTTCATTTTCCTCAAACTCTTCTTTTTCTAATACCCTTATATTACGCATAAAGAAAATGCGGCATCTGCCTCACTTTCCGTTCTCTCCCGAGAAATCATTCCTATTCTATCATAAGCCTTTCAAAAATTCCACGAAATTTATTTCAAAAAAGTTTACACTTTTACTTTACACCTGATATATTTTGTAGTATAGTGCAGTCAAGGAAGGAGGTGTGGAGATGTCAGTATCGAAACGACACGAGGAGATGCTTCGTGCTCTGAAAAAATCAAACAAGCCATTATCAGGCGCAGCCCTTTCCGAGCAGTTCGGCGTCAGTCGTCAGATTATTGTACAGGACATTAACCGATTAAAGTCAGAAGGACACAATATTCTCGCAACGGCTCGGGGATATGTACTTCTTCCGGATTACGAGGTCACCCGAGTATTGAAGGTTCGTCACAGTGTGGAGGATACCGCAAGAGAATTGTTCCTGATTGTTGATCAGGGCGCAGAGGTTCGGGACGTATTTATCTATCATAAGGTGTATGGCGAGATTCACGGTCCGCTTTACATCAGCTCCCGACGTGATGCAGAGGAGTTCATCGAGGACATGAAAACCGGCAAATCAAGTCCCCTCTCCACCGCAACCTCAGGCTACCACTATCATACCTTAGTAGCCAAGGATGAAAGCATTTTAGACCGCGTGGAAACGGAGCTAAAGAAGGCTGGATTTCTGGCCGAGCTTACCGACTATGAGCCGGAAAGCATAACACGAAAATAACCTATTGGAGGTATATAAAATGAAGGAAACACATGATACTACAGTTGTAGAAAGTGATGTGCCAAAGAATCGCATTGCCGCATTTTTCAAGAGAAAAGATATCGAAATCTCCTGGAAGCGTTACTTTATTGACGCAATGGGCGCGATGGCCAGCGGCTTGTTCGCATCTCTTTTAATTGGTACCATCTTCGCGACGCTCGGTGACAAGATTGGCGTATCCATCCTTGTCGACATGGGTACTTATGCGAAAGCGATGGCCGGCCCTGCAATGGCCGTTGCAATCGCTTACGCGCTTCATGCGCCAAATCTGGTTTTGTTCTCCATGCTTGCCGTCGGAAATGCAGCAAACACCCTCGGCGGTGCAGGCGGCCCG
>DCGJ01000089.1 GCA_002315495.1 Lachnoclostridium sp. UBA1781
TTACTTTGCCGGAGTCGGAGTTGGGGAGATTGCCTGGTAATCTTCAACCCAAGTGGTAAGTCTTGGCATTGCCATCTTCAGTGCAAGAAGAAGAACGAAGATCAATACGAAACCAATGATGGCGTTCTTCAATGCTTTCTTAACCTTCTCATGCTCCTGTGGGTCCTCAGCTCTTGCGAACTTCACACCAAGGAATACACAGAAGAGAGCGCCACCGGCACCAACCACTGCAAGCAGCGGGGTAAGCAAGCTGTTAATCAACTTGACTACCGGATTCACAACCTCGTCGAGATTTGCAACATCATCTTCTGCAAATGCGAAGGTCATCATACTCATCAATGAGATGGATAACATCAAAAACATGTAACGTAACTTTCTTGTAATCTTTTTCATAATTAACCTCCATTATTTGAAATTGTTTTTTATTTCGAAAATGCAACCCTAATTGCATCATCTATCATTAGTTGTTCATTCCCGGCTGGGGCAGTTCCCGTAACGTTTCGTCGCTTCCCGGATTGCTCGGGCCACCTTTTTTATTTATTTTGTGAAGCAGCTCCTCTTCCACGTTCTTCTGTCCTTCGGCAAATTTCTGCTTCATTTTATGCTTCTTCTGCTTCTGCGCTTCCACTTCGCCCATTGCGGATTGCGTGGCTTTTATAAGCCTCGACGAATCGAACTCTGAAAGCTCCTTAAGTCTATTCGGATCGCTATGGTTCGTGAGTGTCTTAAAAAAGGTGGTCTTAACACATCGTTCCATCCACTTTTTTTGTTCCGCTTGGGAAAGATTGCCATACTTCTCAGCCCACTTGTGATTTCCTTGTGCCGAGTGCATCGTGATCATCTGTTGAATGATTTTTTCGGCTATATCCAGTTCGGCTCTCGTTGCCGGATTTGAGGATTGGCTATTCGTTCGTTGCAGATTTTCATTCGCAAGATTCATCTCCGCGTGATTCGTCGAAACACGATTCGACCGAGGCTGATTCGGCTGCATAGTTCTCTTCGCCTGTTGTTCGAATGTGCCCATAGATGCTTCTGCGCCCGGCTTCTCGATGATTTCAAAGTCACTTAGGAAATCATCAAACTCATTCTTCTCAGCCACCTTTCGGGCTGTGGAAGTGTTATTTCCAAGATTCTCATTCGGATTACCGAGCTTATTCTCAACAATTTTTGCTTCCCTCTGCCGTTCCTCATGAAGCTTTGGATTATCCGTAATTTGATTCTGATTTTGCTGCTTTTCCACCGGTTTTACCTGCGCGGCAACACTCGGTTCGACCTTTGGCGGCTCCTTTTGGACTTCCGAACCTTGCGGACCGTTATTTCTTTGTTCTCTTTGGTTCGCAACCCGCTCCGGAACAAGATCGTCTTCGCCAAACAAAAGGGTACTTTCACCGTTAATGCTGATCGGCACACCTTCATCCAGCGGATTCCCGGTTAACGTATTGCTGCCTGCAGAAGCCGTATTATTCGACTTCGCCGGCTCCATTATCGTTGTATGGATTCCCGGAGGATCACTATTAATATCATTCACGATTCCATTCGGATTCGAAGGCGGAACGACGGATGTTGTCTGCTCATTTACAATATTATTTTCAAAATCATTTTGATTATTAATGTTATAGTGACCATCAACAAACTCAATAACCGGCTTCTCGGTTTTGTTCTGGTTTGGCTGATTATTGTTCATCCCTTTACCAACCTGCGTGGCCGGATCAATGCCATTGTTTTCTTGAATTGCCATGTTCTTTGCCACGAGTTCCATAAAGTTCGACTTTCCATCCACAGAAAGGTCTTTTAATCCCTTCCCGAACTCATCCAGGCTCTGAACTGCCTTCTGCTTCGCATCGATACCTGCCTGGGTACTTGGATTGGTCTGCAGAATCTCGTTTTTCGCATCCTGTGCAGCTCGTTCCAAATTAACCTTATGCGCCTGGTTAAATGCCTGACTTCTCTGAACCATTCGGTTAAATGCATCACGCTCGGCAGCAGTTTTTGCTTCTCTCTGCTTCTCCTCGTCGAGACGCTTCTTCTGGCTTTCCTCCGCTTCTTTATCAAGCGCCATTTGTTCTTCCTGCTTTTGTCGTTCCTTGTCCGGATCATCCATAAGCAGGCTTCCGAGAAGATCTATGAAAAATTCCGTAAATGCCAATACCGGGCTGCCTTTTTCACCGGACATAATCATAAAGAAATCAGCCACCAGATCGCCTGTGGATTTCGGTTTAAATTCTGCCATTTCGACCTCCTTTCCGGTAATCACTACACCGTTATCATGGTTTGATTCTATCTCCCCAACCTTAACGGTGTAGTGAACTAATCTTAATTAAATCTTAATTTACTTATCTCTTTTTATCTCAAACAAACCATTGTAATTGAATACATAGGTTTTGGTTCCGGACGGAAGCGTAATGGTGCTTCCGGTAATCACAGCGCGATTCGGATCCGGAATGATAGTTGCTCCTGCAGAAGAGGAGCTGTCCGACTGCAGCTGTCCTTCGCCACCCTCTGCTTCAGTTATCGCCTGAGCGTCGGTACCTTCTTCCGTAGTGGAAGCATTTTCCTCCGTGCTCGTAGCCTCTGTTACAGGCTCTGTGGATGGTTCGGTTACCGGCTCCGTCGCAGGCTCTGTTTCTGCCGGGCTCTCCGTGCTTGGAGCTTCTGTTACAGGCTCTGTTGCAGGCTCCGTCTCTACCGGAACTTCCGTATCATGGTACTCGGTTACATCCTCAAGCGTTCCGGTTGCACCATTCAGCTTGTAAGTGATTTCCAGACCTTCTTTGTTCGGAAGGGTAATATAATCTTCTCTTCCGCCGACTACAACACCATAAATATCCGTGTTGCCGTCCTTGCAGGAGAATTCAAATGCTCCATTTGCCTTTGCGACAGTTGACTTCGCGTCACCCTTTACGGTAACCGTGCAAAGGAAGCTGTAAGCCTTCCCGCCCATGGTGTAGGTCATTGTCACACTATAAATCGTGTCCGCGGTTCCGCGTGCGCCAAACTCAATTTCAAGCTTGCCGTCATGGCTGTCCTTAACGGTGTAAGTAACATCCTCACCGGAAACCTTGCTAACCGTAATAACCGGCTTAATCTCCTGTGCGCTCGTGCATGTGAAGCTCAGCTTCGAAGCCTCCGCGCCCATGATATACTCCATGACCTGACCGGTATAACCAATCTGAATCTCACCACGGTCATTGCTTGCAGTTACCTTCATCGGAGAATTGCCGTCCGCATCAACGTACTTGCTCATCACAAACGTGATGTGGATCTCTCTATCCGTATTCTCCACGGAAGTGAAGATCACTTCCTTCTTTGTTTCATTCTCAACAGTACCGTCAAGGTGAATCAAATAGGTATTGCTCTGTATCGAATCACCATTTTCCGTAGATTGCGGAGTAATCGTGATATTTCCGTAAACCGTCTTATCCTTCTGCGTGACAACCCAGCCCTTTTCGCTATCGAAAATGCTGACATCCACGCTAAAGTCCACACCGCCTTCGGTATATGGAACGGTAATCTCCGTCGTATCATTTACAATATACTCAGGCTCCGCTGCCGCTCCGGTCGTCGGGTCTACATAGTTTACGATTGCTTCGAGTACCGCATTTTTCAGACTAATCGACTTTGTATCTCTTGCGGCAATCACCTTCTGCACAGGAATCATAATTCTACTCTTTGCATTCGGGATGGTAAGATCTTCGCCATCGTTAAAATCGATACGAATACTCTTAAGTCCCCAGGTCAAATTAGATACTCCGGTTGCCGCATTATAAATCTTTTCAAAGCTCTCCGGATTCTTGAGATCATTGGAATCGTACGGAATCAAACGAACGCTTTTGATGTTCGTGGAGTTAATTCCCCTCGCGAGAATTCTCACGCGAGCGGTTGCTCCCTGTTCAAAGCTTCCCTCAACCAGATAGTTATTCAGGTCCGAAACGAACCAGGTCCTATCATAACGGCAATCTGCATCAAAGTAGGTAATCTCCATTCCAATTGCAGAATGGGTTCCTGCATCACCGTACTTGGTTGATGCGTCCATCGTTTCAAAGGTGAAATCAAGCACATTTACCGTGTTCGAGGTTGATTTATTATCGTTGGAGAAGTAGATTTTCTGGGTCTCATTCGTAATCGTTGTCGGTCCGTTGGTGGTGTCTTCATAACTGTACCACCGGATACATTGGTCATAATTGTAAAGGCCAACGGCAATACGCTTTATGGTAATTGACAGGTTGCCGGTTGCAGCAATTCTGATGTAATCCAATTCCTGAACATCAACTTCCTTCGTGGTTATTTCGAGAATACCACCCGGAAGAATCTTTAGGCTTGGTTCCCCACCCGTTACAAAGGTGTATGGTGTATCGTAGAGAACTCCGTTTTCAGACACGGTTTTTACTCCAAGAGACACTGCGATATCGTGATCCTTCGCGATCAATAGCGTTTCCTCAATGGAGTTGTCCAGTTCAATATATATTTTCTGAACCTTTTCCGAACTCGAATTTTTCTCGAACGATTTGCAGGTAATACCTTCCCGTGCATCACTGTAGGTAGTAAAGATTCCGTTATACGTTCCAACAAGCGCTTTTTCACGCAAATGCTGAATCGAAATTCTTCTTACACTGATTTTCGTTGTACCATTGGCCTTAATGGTAAGGTTCCTCAAAGTAGCAAAATTCTTTAACGGGACTCCATAACGAGCAAATATCGCATACCCATTATTATCCGTTCCGATGTAAATCAAGGTTGTTGACGCAAGCATCGTTGTCCCATAAATCGTCTTATACTCCAATTGAGCTGAAATATTCTGGCCACTGACATACTCATACTCCATCGTATTAACAACAATGTTCACGTTGTCCAAACCATCCAGCGGCGTCTCTGTAACAGTGTAAATGGTGCTCTTCTCGTCATTGGAGCCCATAATGTTCGCCGTCCCATTCTTAAAGATGAAGGTGGCACTTCGTTTCATCGCCTCCTTATATGATCCGAGTAGCACGATATTACTACCTTCTGAATAATCTCCGGGTGCAATACTTGCAACGCGCGTTTTCTTGCAGTCCTGAATGATATACTCCCCATCATAGTTTACGGTACGGTCCGTCCTAATACTTCCCTGGTTCACCACATAGACACTGATAGCAGAAATAGGAATCTGCTCGTTATTATCTGAAAAACCATAAAAACTAATGGATTCAATGCGGTCAATGTCGGTCATCGGCAACAGGAAACGATCGCTGTGTCCCGCACGGAACTGTCCACCATCACCGGGGACACCGATTTTATTCGCTTCGTATCCAAGATCATTATTGAAGTCTCTAATGGACTTAATCACATCCACTGTGATTGTTTCTGATTTTCCGGTAGAGGCCTTTCTGTAAACCACATCAGCAAGAACGGTACCACTTGTTCCGCTTGCGCTTCCATTTTGATCGGTTGTCAGCACAAACAATAAATTAATCCCAATACCGTACGATGTAATACCACAAACCTTAGCAATTTCTGCCTCGGAATGAGTCTGCTTTGCAGCATCAGAGTAATCAATTCCAACCCAACCGATACCGGTTCCGTCTGAGCCGGTAAAGGTCCATGTCTTCACATGCCCTTCCGAATCGGACATCGATACAATAATATATTCAATATTTAATTTGTCATAAGGGGAACCCTTATCAACATCATTTTCCGGAATAATCTTAATTGACTTTAAATCTCCGTAATTATGATTCAGGTTTATGGTAAAGCATGCTTCCTGCTTGGCACGGAAGGCATCTCCGTCCAGCTGTTGGTTTGCCTGAACATAAGCACTTTCTCCACTTTCAAACACAAGTTTAAAATAAAAGAAGTTTGTAGAACCGGAGTCATCGTCACCGGCTGCGTTGTACACATCACTTGCAACCTTAACCCTCACATTATACTGATAAACGTTGTCCACAAAATCCCTGGTAACGCAAGCCTCACTATAATTAAGACTGTAATACGCCTGAAACAGCCCCTTATCAGCATGCCCGGTGATTTCCTTGCTTATAAAACTAACCGTCTTCGTAGAATCAATATAGATACCAGCCGAAGAGTCTCCTCCCATATTTTCCTGCGCTCCGACATTCACCAGCCGGTAACTTGTACCATCATACATGGTAATAGACTTACGAGCATCAGTGTAACGGCCAAACGTTTCGATATGATAAAAATAAACTGATGAAAAAGCAAGCGGTAAACTTCCATTAATCTTTCGGTAAGTAATCAACCTTGGAGAATCCCACCCTGGTCCCTTTACAAGTAGATAAATCGGTTCTGATGCTTTTTCCACAGTATAGATATTGAAATCTGATATGATCCAAGTGTCTTTTCCATCTATTGAAAATGTGGCCGAAGTAAAGCTCTTCACATCTTCAAGGTCCAGGAAAAACCGTACAACTCCACCCCTACTTACCTCAGCCATATACATAACCTTGCTGACCGTATCATCGAGGTGACCATTGTACTCTTTAATGGCATCAGATATTTTTATCTTCTCAGTGGAAACCTCTCGCCCATAAGAATTGAGATAAGTGATCTCCACATAGGTTTCAGCCAAAGTATCGGCATTTGCAATATCTGCAGTTCTGATTTCTACCAGATACTGACCACCACGAAATACCCGGTAGTCAGAATTCATGAAACCACAGCTCGTCGGGGCCCCTTCAAATGGCATATTCAGTTTTCCAACTGTCTTTGCTGAAATCTCTATTGGATTTTTGTCATCATGGAAATATTGTACCGCTATGGTTTCCTGATAAAAGTAATCAAGACTACAACCATTCACATAGGCGTCAGTCACCTCTAGCGAATGTACTCCATCTCTTCCCTTGGAAAGCAATACCCCAGAGAGAAGGACGGTCTCGTTCGCAACTTTTTTTGCTGATGCATTCAACTTCTGCTTATGGTTTTCATCGAGCGCACAGGCAGCATTTTCCCCTAAAAGGTTAATCGTCGGAGTTCCTATAAAGCAGGAGAAATCAGATATCCATAACGGAACAACCACTCTTCCTCCCTGCTGAGCCAACGTAAAGAACTGAAATTTAGTCTTATCCTGCTCGTATAGATCAGTACCGGAGTACTGAAGAGCAAATGCAGCTGCCGATGTGAGGAGAGGAATACAAATCTCATGAATTCCTCCATGAGCATCCATGTACTTCACATTCAGCTGAAGAGCCTCCTCAATGTTTTTTGCTGTCGTTCCTCCAAAGTTAACAGACTCAACGCCCGCACCTAAAATATCCGCAAACTGCAACTCTAAATAGTAATAAGTATTATCTGTTTTATAGTGTTCTTTCTCATTCAGGAGCGCAATCTTCGTATTGCTCCCCACAAAGACATTGGTCAAGGTGCTTAATTTCCAGCTAAAACCTACCGAAAACTGTTCCACGTTTTTCTCTGATATTTCATAAATAACATCATATTGGTCTGCGTACGCCAGATATGCAACGCGTTCCCCTTCAAAGGATAACATCGGCTGGTTAGAGAAATATCCCAATCGATCCAGCTCGAAATCTTGTGAAATAACATCTGCATTGTCGTATCGTTCGTTATTTTCATTGTATTCTCCCATATCATAAATCTGAAGGGAATGAATCTCAAAATATTTCGAATTCTCAGCGGTCAGGTTGGTAAAGGTAACTGATTGAAACGACTCAATTTCCCCTATTAGATCCGATGTGGCTATAACTCCGTCTTGGTTTACAAGAACTGCATAAATCGTAGTATGCGAAAGGTCCCCATGAATATACTTGACCTTTGACTTCCCTTCCGTACTGGAACTAAGCCCCATATAATAGCATCGCAGAAGGGCACTGTCTGACACATTCAGCACATCAAGCCCGAGGTGGAGGTCATATCCCTCACCTCTTGTATTAACCGCCCTAATCTCTATATTGGACAAATCACCCTCATCCATCCCCGTCACGGTTCCGGTATTAATCTCGACAACATAATAGGCATCCGCAAGCCCGGTCCGGAGTCGAAGGGCCGCCATTAACAGAAGCGACCACATCAATAAAAATCTAAACTTCTTCATCTTACTCTCCAACATTCTTTATTCAAAACTAAGCAAACCTGCAAATCCGGTCATCTCGAAGACTTCCATCAATGCCTCTTTCGTTTTCTTTAAGACCAGTTTCCCACCCTTTTTGGTCATGGTCATGTAAAGGATCTTAATCACACGCAGCCCCGCACTGCTGATATACTCCAACTCTTCCAGATTAAGAACCATCTTCTGATACTTCTCTGTCTGCTCCACAAGCGCTTTTTCCACCTCCGGCGCAGTATTGGAATCCAGGCGTCCAATCAACATAATTTCAGCGGTATCACCATTGCTATACAGTTTCAGTTTCATCACTGCTTCCTCCTTTGTTAGCTGCGTTACGAACATATTTGTCCAAATCATCCAACGTGACTTCCGTCACAGTATCATCGTAAATCTCCATCATCTCGATATTGGAAAGGCTCTTAAACAGATTGACGCCCTCGGAGAACATCTGCATGAATTCGTCATCATCGTCGTCATCCTCGTCATCGTCTTCGTCATCCGCATCATCATCCATATCGTCGAAATCGAACTCATCGTAGTCCGTATCGTCCTCGGATTCATCGAATTCATCGTCCTCGAACTCATCGTCGTCATCCTCGTCATCGATTTCGCTAAAGATGTTGCCAAGAGACATTCCGCCCTGCTCAAGAACCGGATTCTGCTTCTTCGCTGCCTTGTTGGACGCTTTCGGTGCTTCCTTTGCGGTATCTTCATCCGTCACACCGGCTTCTCCGAGTCGGGCACGAACCGCGCTTTCCACGCGCTCATTAATCCGAAGCTCCAGGTTATCCGATGCAAGCTTCTCCACAAGCGCGGTAAGCTTTTCCTCGGTACGATTGCTTCCGGATACGTTGGCAGCGATGGCTGCTGCAAGGGCCGTATAATCCGGGTTAATTGCCGCATTTCCAAACTCACGAACCTGCTCCACCGGCTTCTTCTCCGGCTCTGCCTTCGGCTCCTCGAAAGCCTCCGGTTCCGGCTCGTCGAACGAAAGCTCTAACTCCTCCGGCTCGCCCTCAAAGAACTCCAGGGAAACGAACTCGGAGCGGTTCTGCTCCTCATTCTCCAGTAGCTTCTCGGCGCCACGAATGCGAAGGCTCTGCAAATGCTTCTCACGACTGTCGCCTACGAATTCTTCCCAGTTCTCCGGACCGCCCAGCCCTTCAAAGTAGGTACTTGTGAAGTTCGGATTCTCGAACATATTAACAACATTCTCCGGCACATCCACACGGAAGGAGGAGCGACTTGCCGGGCCTAATACGGTAAATACCTGGCCTCGCGGTGCTGCAACAATCTGCTCCTGCTCATTTTCATTGATTCCACCGGCCTTCTCATAGAGCTTACAAAGGTCGTCCATATCGTTCGGTGCCAGTGAAAAGATGAAGCTGTACTGACACGCATTAATAATTGCGGTAGACTTTCTGGCCAGCTCTTCCGTGCCTACAAAGTCCTTAATATTCTGTGTAATGACAATCTGCATACCGTTATACTTACGGATACGCTTTGCCAGCTGATACATAAAGTCGAGTGCAACCGGGAATTTTTCGTCAATGAAGACATGGGCCTCATCGACAACAACCACAATCTTGCGATGGGCATTGTTCTTTATGTTGTACTCACGGTTTTTAATAATTTCGTTGTCGATGTACTTCAGAACGAGAAGCATCTGTGCATTTGCGACCGTATTGTTACGGTTTGACAACAGCGACTGGAAATTGAATACCGTGAACTTTTCTTCGGTAGTAATCGTACTCGGGCCGTTCCAGATGTTCGCATTTCGTCCGCCGGTGGCAAATTTCTGAATGTAATTCATCAGGGTACGAAGCATCGTACGAAGGTACTGATTGTCCGTCTCCTGGAACTCCTCCAGAATCGCATCGTACAGGTCATCGAAAACCGGGAAATCCGTCGGCTTCAGCTTGGAAAGGTCGGTTTCCGGAGTAATTCCCTTGCGAATATAGGTACGGTCAATCATGGAGTTCAGATACTCTAAGGCATCCTTCTCACAATCCGGAAGAATCTGCTTGAAGAACTCTTCGAGGAACTGCAAATGCGTTGCGTAACTTCCGGATACGGTTTCTCCGTCAGACTCATCATCGTCTAGCGCGGTGATGATGTGGAACGGATTCATACGGCCGAACTGCGCATTTCCAACGTTAATAAACTTACCATGGAGGTTCTTCGCAAGCTCTGCGTACTCGTTCTCCGGGTCAAGAATAAAAATCTTGGAATCGTCTGCCGCAAGGTTCGTAAGAAGGCTCTTGGTCGCGTAGGATTTACCGGAACCGGACTTACCTACGATTACCATATTCGAGTTAACTCGCTCGCTGTCTCTGCGGAAGAAATCGAGGAATACCGGAACGCCGTCACTGCTTCCGAGCTTAACACCCTTCTCATCTGCAACATTTGCAAAGATCCAAGGATAACCCGCTGCCACGGTATTCGACGGAACGCCTCGTCCATCCTTACCAAACGGATCGTAACCACTAATCTGCGATGCGATAAAGCCGTCGGTCTGCTGGAATTCCAGATTGCCAAGGCGAAGCCCATTCTCACGATAGATGCGGCGGACGGTCTTGCTAAAATTATTGGCTCTTGGAAGATCATCGCGGTCCTTGGACTGCTCTTTATACCACTTTTCGGTCATTACCATGTCGTAGATGGTAACATAAATGTTCATCTGAAGAAGCGTTTCGTTCTCTCCGTGAAGCGTTTCGAGAAGCTCCGACAAACTCTGAATATGGCTTTCGAGTTCCATCAATTTGGAATCCACGGAAGTCGTCGCCTCCTGACCACGCAACTCGTTCAGGGAACGGTCGATGGAACGAACGGCCTTTTCACGGTCCATCGGTTTGCATTTTATGACAACCTTGGTACCCGGCATAGACATTACGGATGCAAGCCATGCATTGGAAACCTCACTCGGATAATTGATGATTCGCTTGACTGCAGAAACCGTGTAGTCGACATCCACTCGTTTCATCTTGATATCGATTCGCTCCGGCATTGCCCAAGCAGCATACTGTTCAGGAGAAAGAGAATCGAGTTCCTCTTCCTTAACGTTCGTGTTGTTACTGTACTTAAGGAACAATGCGAGCTCCTTGGAATCCAGTCTGGACGGGCTCAACTCACCCTGACGAAGACTGTCTAACACCTCACGAAGCTGCATCTCCAACTGATGTCTGTCCTTTTCAAACAGCACCAGATAGTAGCACGGAACAAACACACGGGAATCATTTTCCAACATCTGAAGCTCGCTGATGCGGTCGTAGATAATCTCGACTCTTGACTTCAGCTCGTCCTCACGAATCGCACCGCGTTCAAATGCTTCCCTAAGACTGTCCAGCTTCTCATATTCCATTGTAATGTACTTCATATAGTGAAGCGGACGATCAATTTTTACGATATTTGCAGCATAGTCCGGGGAAATGTTCCGAAGCACCTTACCCAAGCCATTGACAATCGAATTGGTCTTTCGATTCTGTGAGAAGAAGCGGAATTCTACCGCAGGAATCTCAATCGCTGCACCATAATAATCGTCTCCGTAAAGGATAACGTCATCCCGAATGTCCGTGAATGCGCATATATGCTCCATGTCGACTGCGCCGGTCTGCCCATGCTCCTGCTGCTCGAAGGTAACGCCCTCGTAGTGCTTCTTATCTCCTATATGCTTCAGCATATGGAACAGGAACATGTAGTTTGCTTCACCGTCAATCTTCAGAATTAAGAAGATGAAAATGCACACCAGAACAATCGTAATGATGATTTTTCCCGGAATATTGGACAGCAAAAGTAAAGTTACCAAGACGACTCCGATTGCACATACCAGAATGTCTAAGAACCCAATGCCCTTAAAGATTTCAGTTTTTACCTTCGTTTTTCCTGGAATCAGCCACATATTACTGCCCTTTCTGTTCTAACACTTACCTTAATTTCTACTGTTATGATTGGTCGGCTGCGGGGATATTCCACCTGCATTTCGTTGCGGAGGAGTCTTTGCGACGCCGCCCTGCGAACCACCCTGGCCGCCTTGTCCGCCCTGCGCGTTGTTATTCGCCTGGCCTCCCTGTGGACTGCCTTGGCCACCCTGACCGCCCTGAGCGTTGTTATTCGCCTGTCCTCCGTCTCGAGGTCCGTGATAAACCATTCCGGCACCACCAAGACCTCTGGTGCTGCTACCGGAACCGGAAGCTCTCTGAATACCTTCACTCTCGCGAAGATTATTCAACTGGTCATTCGACATTCCGTACTTCTCTTTCGCCTCATCACCGGACATCTGCGCAACATGCTCTCTTGCATTATTTTTCAGGTCATCATTTTTACTGTGGAGGTAATCCATCAGATTCTCTCTTGCCTGATCCTGTTGTGCGGCTTTCTGTCGATGCTCTGAAGCACCTTCTCCCAGCCAGTTATGAGCCGCCTGCTTGATGGTGTTGCCCATCTCCCGCAAGCTGTTTCCGGCAGACTGCGCCGCTCTCAGTCCGGCACCCACCTTGCTCTTATCATCCTTCATCTTACGGTTCATTGCCGCACCGGCTTTATCCATTGCACGGCCACCCGTACGATCCCAGAGGGCTGAACCGGCCTTCCCTGCCATGGAAGCAGCTTTTCCGCCATACTTCGAGGCAATTCCTGCGCCCTTACGTCCAAGGGAAACAGCACTGCCAATCGTACTCTTAGCTGCTGCGGAGCCCGCGCTACCTGCGGTAACGGACTGGAAGCCTGCCTGGTCTGCCAGAATACCGGTAATAATATTACCTGCCTTCTCAATCGTATAAGAAACCGCAATCAGGAAGATAATCTTTGCGGTCATATTGTAGATGGAAGTCTCAAACAATTCCAGATTGGAATTGAATACAATCGGAACAAATAACAGAAGCAGACGAATCGAGATAACAGTACCAAGAACGCTAAAGGACTGTACAACAAAGGCAACGGTCCACTGCTTCACTTTGGCTCCGTCGTCAAAGGCCATGGTAGCCGCAAACGGAGGAAATGCCAGATACAAAAGTACCATATTGAAGATTCGTGATACACAGTTCATGGCAATCTTCAGGAATTCCTGAATCAGAATAAGGCCAACAATGATAATCAGGAAGTGACATCCCATGTTATACACGTCAAAGTCACCCTTAACCGTATCATAGCTGTAAACGGACTTGCTTCCGTTCATGTAGTCTGCACGAATTGCGTCATACATGCCTGCATTTCGATTGTAATAATCGTTATGCGCACAGTCCATCGTTCCTGCCAGGAATACGATGGTATCGATTCGAAGAGAATTATCCGAGCCCTTAAGGCTGACTCTTGGATTGGAGTACTTTTCCAGCGGCTTAAAGTTATCCATCGTTTCGATGATGACCATTGCCTCACTAATCGCGTTATAAATATTCTCATCGTACTCGTCGATTGGCTGCTCCTCGCTCAGATCATGCGCCTTTGCAATCTTAGCCAGCACATATTGCCAGGTTGGTGTTGTGTAGTCCGCGTAAACTACATTCGAGCCATTAATCGTATAATCCTCGTAGGAGAATTCAAATACCCTGCGGTCCTGAAGGATAAGCATATCCCGACGAATATCGTTGTAACAGCTGTTAATATTGTAACGGCTGTCTCTGGATGGATTGAGGGAATAGTTTCCAATCTTATCCAGAACACGCGCCATGGCCGCATATTCCTCCGGCTTAAAGGTTTTATTGTTCTTGATATTTTCGTTTATTTCATCCGCGTGATCAAACAGATATGTGATCTGCTGCATCAGAACATTAGTACAGTTCAACACACCGATAATAATCGCATTCATCAGGAGAATCAGGACGATACTCTTAATCAGATTTCCAACGATTCCGCCAAGCGTCGTCTTCACCTTATCATTCGTATCGAAGATTTTTCGCACGACATTCAGGATTGCAAACGCAAATGCAAGCGCTATACCGATGAGTGCCATTCCTTTATAAACAATTGCAATGGTACTGTTTCCAAAGAAAACATCGATCAAATACTTATATGAGGTACCATCAACCTTCACCTTTGTCAAACCGACAAAGACTCCAAAACAGTTATAGATACCATTCAATAACTTTAATACGGCACAATCGAGGAGGAAGAAAAGTCCGAAGAACCAGTCTTCGAGATCCCCGATAATGTCAAAAAGCAAATAACTCATTCTGAACCCTTTCCGTTACAAATCATCGAACTCGCTTCTTCTTGCGAGAAATCACCAGATATACAAAAGCACCGATCGCCAGCGCCACAACAACACAAATCAGAATCAGGCCCATGTTGTTGAGATATAACAAAATCGTAAATGCGTAATGTGTTACGTTCCCGGCCTGATCCGTAATCGTAATTGTGTAGTTACCGGAAGCGTCCAGAACCTTCTGATACGCCATCTGCTTGTTATCATGGTAAATCACAATATCCCATTCCGGATTCGCATCGGAGATATCCACCGGTCCTCTCGCCAGGTTCTTCTCGTTTAACGCAGCAAGCGCCAGGGT
This sequence comes from Lachnoclostridium sp. UBA1781, assembly GCA_002315495.1. Lineage (GTDB taxonomy): Bacteria > Bacillota > Clostridia > Lachnospirales > Lachnospiraceae > ISDg. Next base: position 14,554 of record DCGJ01000089.1, read on the forward strand.
TGGCGGCGTACGAAGCACCGTCGTTGTCACCTGTTCGGTAAGCTTGGTGGCTTTATTGGTAATCGTGAACGTATACGTTCCTTCGTTCTCCAGTGTCAACGTATCTCCCGTCACTCCCAGGTTGGATTCGCCGAGGGACACATTCGAAATGCTGTATCTGCCGGATACGCTCACATTTTCCGCATTGGTATACTCGCCCAAAATCGTGAACTTCAGGACCGTAATCCTCTGTGAGTTCGCGCCAAATACGATTACCACATAATATCCCGGAGCCGTAATATTGGACGTATCAAGGTCCGTCTGCTCCACGCCATCCTTGTAAATCTTCAGTCCAAGCTCCGTACCTCCGGAGACGCTAACCGCATTTCCGGTGATTGCACCACTGCCGACGTTCGAGGAAATCATGTTCACTCCCACACCCTCAACAGTGTATAGGAACAAGCCTCTTTCCACGTCGTAAGTACAGGTATCGCTTACGTAAATGCTTCCCTGCCCGGTCGAACCGTTCTCACCCGTTGTCGGCGTAACATCCTCGATCGGCTTTCCGGTCATCTCGTCAATTTCTTCAATATCCACGATGCTTCCACCGTTGGAATCGGCCGCATATGCCGGAGCCGCAAAAAGAATTCCGCAGGTTAACAGCGTCGCAATTCCCATCCGGCGTAATCTACGCGTTAATTTTTTTGTTTCGTACCGAAATATCATAAAATACCTCATCTGCGCGGAACATATGGCTACGAATATCTGTCATATCCATCTTTCCGAATTTGTAATAATCGCACCGATAGCTCGGTGTATAAAGAGTCTGGAGCGGGTAGTTACCGATGGTAACGATAATCGCATTTCCGGTCGACTCCTTGTTGTTCAGCTTCTGCAGGTCGGACGGGTAAATGAGTGGTCGAACCTGTACCTGGGTGGAGATGCTAACCTCACCCATCTTGCCACCGGTACTACCGGAAGCGGAATTGGTCTTCACGGTCTTGTTACCGCAAAGCTCGGAGAATTCCTTACACGTTGCGATATCGTTCGAACCAATGAACATCTTCATGGCACAGTTGGACTTGATAATGTTTGCCACCTGCTCGCCATAGACGGTATTGAGCTGTGCGTAGGACTGAAGCACCATGTTGAACCAAATCTTACGGCTTCGACCTACGGTAATCATCTTATCAAACTTCTCAATCTTCGGCATGTTACCGAACTCATCGAGAATAAAGTAGACATTTCTCGGAAGAGACAGGTCCTCACGGAAGGACGCTTCCTTAATCAGTGCCTTGTAGATACAGAGTACGAAAATGGCCGCCAAGCCGTGTCTCGTATCCTTTTCATCCGGAATCTTCATGAACAAAGCCACCGGCTTCTTTGCAAATTCCGCCGGATTAATATCCGTTGCGGAGGTCAGGCCGCAGATACCACGGTCATTGAAAATGCTCAGCTTGTCGAAGGTAATGGACATATACGAGCTCATGGTCTGCGTAGCCGCGCCAAGTACCTGACGGGACAGTGTGTAGGCCTGCGACATCGGACCACGGCCTTCAAAATACGCCTTCAGTTCCTTGAACTCATCCTTAGAGTTCGTAAGAATCTTGTTGACGTTGAAGAAATTGAACTTCTCCTTCGTCATGTGAAGCTCCGGATTCTCGGAATCCTCAAGCATGGCAAGTACCGTCGCAAGGACAATGGTTCTCGCACCCTTCTCCCACAACGGCTCCTTCTCATTCGTAATCGGACACAAAACGGAGACAAAATCGTTCAGATCCTCATACATTTCGTCATAGATTTTCTGCTTTTTAACCGCAATTTCATCACGGCATCGACTTACATCCGCGTAAGCCATACCCTGATGCTCAATCCACAGGCTTCCCTCCTCCGGAACCTCTCCGCCAACCGGCTTCAGGTTCGGATAATTCGCGAAGCTGTCTTTATGTGCAACAATTCCCTTTCCTGTTTCAATGTATTCCTGATACATATCCCAAATGGTACTGAGCGGATTCCAACGGCTGGAGGAATAGGTATCACGAAGGTCAAGCACCTTCACATCATACCCCTTCTCCGTCAGGAACTTGGAATGAAGATCCAAAAGCTCGCCCTTCGGGTCGGTTACAATCATGCTCGAACCCTTCTCGGCCGCTGCCAGAAGCTGAATCATCGGATTGATAAACGTCGTCGTCTTACCGGAACCGGTAGCACCGATAATCAGCGAATGGGCGCCGCTCATAATGTTACCGGTGAGTTTTCCCTTTCGGTCAAGGCAGGCACGCATCGGCACACCGTCATTTTTCAGCTGATTGATATTCTCCCAGGTAAATGCCGGGAAGTTGAAGTCTCTCTCCTTATCGTTCATGAAACGGCTGTTCTCAAGAACGCTCTCGATGTCCGACTTCTTATTATTACGGAAGAGTCGATTACCCGGCGTTGAAGTATCCATGTAGTTGATCCAGAGAATCGAGCCGCAAATCAGGGTTGCAACGAGACCGAGCACCCAGGTCTGGGCCTTCAAAAAATACGCAAAACTGATTTCCAGCTTACCGCCATCGAAAATGCTTCCCACGCTTTCAAGAATCATCTCCAACACAAAACCGAGGACTACAATCGAAAGAATGGCAAGAAGACCATTGGTAAGAATCTTCAGGCCGAGCCCCGCATTTTGAATTTTTTCTTTCATTTTTTTATCCGCCATTGGTCCTCCTATCGGATTCCTCCGTCTATTTTTTGAAATAACTGTAAAATTTCGTAGTATATTATGTTCTGTCGATGTTCAGTTCCCTGATTTCAAGGCCTAAAACCCCATTTAATCATCCAAGTATTATACTTTCTAATGCGTGACAAAGGTATGACAAATAAATGTGGCCTGCCGAAGCAGGCCACAGAGTCGACTACTAAATCCCCAAACTATCAATCTCATTGATCTGCTTATCAAGCTTGTCCGAGTTGGTGTTAATCATGTTATTCGCATCCGAGTTGGTATTAATCTCATCAACCTTGTTAATATCATTCACAATCTTATTGCCCTTGATTTCTTCCGGTGCCTTCTGCTCCTGCTTGGCAGTCATCTTCTTCCAGGTGTCAGACAAAAGTGGAACATTGGAGATTTCGCGAACGGTATCCATCAATTCCTTTGCCAACTCCATTCTCTTTCTACGAACCGAACCACTCTTCTTATGTTCCCTACAACGCGTATCATATGCATCCTTTGCATAAGCGACACCGGAAATAAGATATACAAGCTTTTCGGCATTTGTCTCATTTATACCATTTTTCAAAAGCTCATTACCAAGCGCTTCTGTGCTCTTACGCAGCTGGTCGAACTCCTCGGATTGTGAAGTAAACATGCTGGCATTGGTTTCTGCCATATCATCGGAAAGATCACTCAGCTTGTTCGTCAACTTCATAATGTCAAGACTCTCCCCAACCTGCTTGACCGCTGCCAGCAGCTCCTTATCGCTTTTCAGACCGGTCCCATTCTTTTTCAGCTCTGCCTTCTTCTTCGCAATATCGGCCAGGCGCTTCTCCTCTTCCTTCTGCGCCTGCTTCTTCTCATCCTCAGCCACAATATCGGAAAGCTTCTTTGCTGCCTCACATTCCTGAGAAAGCGGCTTCAGTCCCTCAGCCTTCATGTATTTGTCGCAATTCTCAATCTGCTTCACGAAATTCTCCAGGCCCTTTTGTGCATTGTCCAAATGCTGATTAAGGACCTCATACATCTCCGCCGTGGTTTCATCAAATGCGAAGCTCATCTCCGCATCGGTTAAGAACTTTTTACCGATTGCAATACCCTTCTGCCAATTTTCCAGAAGTGTTTCGTTATATCTGCTCTTTGCAAAGTAATCCTTCCCGTCTTCGGATGTCTCGGCCCTCTGCATGCTTACGTTAAGAAGACGCATATATGCTGACATCTGAACAAGGCTACTCCAGATTGCCTTCTCGTGCTCTTCCAGTTCCGGATTCTCATACTTTTCAGAAATCTTCTCCTGCGTATAAAATGTCGTCGATGCATTCATTAACTGCGTGAGAATTTCTCCCAACGTGGTAACTTCCTTCTTTTCGTCCTTCTTTACTTCTTCCTTTGGATCTGCCATTTTTTTAATCTCCTTTGTTTTTTGGCTCTCGGCCTTTATTTGTGGACCTCTTGTCCTCTCTGATAAACCAAGGATACCCCCCGTCTCTTAATCCACAATGGGGATAACCTTAAGATACTCTTAATTTCCTGCAGCTTTTATACATTTGGTGCAAGATTCGGTTGCTCCCACAGGGCATCTGTGATATGGTTCGCAATTATGAAAAACAAGCCTCGGGGTTCCGGAGGCTTGTTTTTCGGAGATTAAAACAATTATGTCTAATTAGCGTTAAAACATCGGATCCAACATGTGGATGTTCTTCTCATTCGCAACGTCCTTCAAAATCTTCAGGGTGTCCTGGGATTGGGCCATACGATTTGTCTTAAGTGCAAGCTCCACATCGAGGTCATTCAGATCAATAATGCACTGCTCCATTTCCTGCGTAAGCTTCACTCTTTCGCTGCGAACCGGGTCTTTTTTAAGCTGCGCACCACGATATTTCTTAATATCGCCATCTTTTTCCGGATCATAGCCTTTTTCGGTCTTTCTTATAACATGTTTCATATACTCCTTCTCCCCTTTATTTACTGCAACCATGAGAGTGGCGATTCTTTCTTTGTTATCCTTGGTCAGCATTCCCTTGCTCATTTCAAATGCTTCATCCAGACGACCGATCGTATTACGAAGATCGCGGAACTGGTTGGACTGTTTGGTGAACAGACTGGCGTTCGTATCAGCCATCTTGTTCTTGATTCTTCTGATCTTTCTCCAAATTTCGTTCGCATTTTCTCTGTCGCCCATGGCACTGTGCTTTTCCCAGAATTTGTTCTCCGCGTCACTCATATATCGGTTATTATCATACTTTACATCACCGATGATATTATTCTTATCATGCGTTTTCAGATATTTGGCCTTATTCTCCTTTACAAGTGTCATTTCGGACAATTCCATTTTAATCGTATCAAGGGCTTTTTTTACAAGTCCCTTACGGATTTTCTGATTTGCGGCACTTTCCGGATTCTTCTCGCTTGCCTTCTTGTACTCCTCGGCAAAGCACTCAATTCCTGCAATCATCTCGGCAATACGTGGAGCATTTTCCTCATTCACAACGCCCTTGGATGCTTTCAACTCATTATTCAAGCGACAGAAGGTCTTCTGAAACTGGGTGTACATCTCCAGCTTGTCTTCCGGATAATTAATGTCATTTCCCTCGAGATTCTGAGCGATTGCTTCGAAGAACACCAGCTTCTCAGGAAGGGCTGCCGCATATTTCTCCTGCTGTGCCTTCTCCTCACGCTTCTCCCGCTCTTTCTCCTGTGCCTTCTGAAG
>DCGJ01000067.1 GCA_002315495.1 Lachnoclostridium sp. UBA1781
TAGCGGATGAAATAACCCAATCCTTTGACACGAGCCAATATGTTGGAAAAACATATTCGATGTCATTTGAAGAAAGCGAAATGGACGGGAAAAGAGTCATCTGGATTTATCTGATGGAAGATGATATGCCTGTTACAGGCTTATCCGGAAGCTACTGGCCCGAGGATGGAACTTTATGGATCGCCGGTGCATCCTATCATAAAAAATAAATCAAGCGGGAGCAGCGAGCTTTTCTAAAGAATTGCTCCGACTGTTCCCGCTTTTGTTCGTGGAGGAATGATGTTTTTATCTTGTGAGAAGCTGTCAAAAAACTACTGGGTTGGTGATCAGAAAGTAACGGCCTTGGATCAGGTCGATTTTTTCGTTGAAAAAGGTGAGTATGTGGCTATTGTGGGTGAATCCGGAAGTGGGAAATCCACCTTGCTAAACTTAATTGGGATGATTGATACACCAACCGAAGGACGTATTTATCGTAATCGATTTTATGATGAGATGTCTGAAATTGAGAAGGCTAGATTCCGCAACAAAGAGCTTGGTTATGTTTTCCAATCCTTTTTTGTTGAACCGAGCTATTCGGTGTTTCGAAATGTAGAGATACCTTTGTTGATACAAGGAATAGACAAAGAGATTAGAAAGAAAAAGGTCGAAGAAGCACTTGAAAGTGTTGGACTAGTTCACCGAGCGAATCATAAGGCTTCGGATTTGTCTGGAGGTGAACGTCAAAGAGTTTGTATTGCGAGGGCTATCGTTACAGGACCGTCACTTTTGTTGGCTGATGAGCCTTGTGGTAATCTCGATTCGAATAATACGAAAGGTGTTCTGGACCTCTTTCAGAAACTAAACGATGAGGGCACAACCATACTGATGGTTACGCATTCAGAAATTGATGCGCAAAGGGCTAAGAGAATTGTTCGATTAATGGATGGAAGGATACTATAGTGAAGGCTTGTTTGTTATGGTTGGGTGAGCTAAAGGTAAAGAGGGGCTTTTTTGTTCTTTTCTGGTTTTTGTTTGTTTTATTATCATCAACATGTTTTGCTGCATTTTCATTACTGTTTCAGGTGGATGATGTAATTACGAGTTTTGTCGGTGAGTGGGACCTGAATTATATTCTTATTAGAGAAAACGAAGAGCAGAACGAAACTGGAGAGGTGAAACAGCTGATTCGCGAACTGGGGTATCAGACTGGATATGTAAACTATACGATTAATCCGGAGGATTTTGGTTTTTTTCGGTATGTGCAAACCGATTCGATGACGGATCCAAAGGACACGTATGGAGCTGCAGAATGCTATATTAATGGACAGAATTTACGCTTAACACGAATGAATGAGCGAATCATTGAAGGGCAGGGATACTATGAATCTGAGGAGATGCTTATCTGGGTGTCCGACTATGCTGCGAAACAAAAGGATATTCATGTGGGGGACTACTTAAAAACTGTTGAGGTAGAGTATCCTGTTGAAGATGATTTTATACTCCCTTCCATTTTGGTGGCAGGCGTGTATTCCTTTGATGAATCTGATAGAAGAATGTTGTTTGTTCTAAATGAGGCAAGCCTAAAGGCTGTGTTTAACCCTGAGAGTGAAATGGGTGAGATTTACAGTATATATGCTCCTAACTACTCAACTGAAAAATCAATAATAGAAGTTCTGGAAGACAAGGGTGTTAATTGCACCTATGAAGTAAGTTGGAACCAAGAGATTATTAGAATACAATATGTGGTCTGGGTTATTGTTTTTTGTGTTGTGTTATTATCAGCCTTCGTTGTTTTCTCGCTTGTTAGAACCTACTGTAATAACCGAAAACGATATTATGCAATGCTGTCCCTATTGGGCAATCCTTGGTGGGCGAATTTTGGAATATGCTGTGGAACATGGATGACAATGTTTTTGGTTGCAATTCCGTTTGGAGCCATTTTGGCGATACCATTTGTAAATTATATAAATGGAATTCTTTTAGGAATTACCGAAGATGCAAATGTTCATTATCGTTTTTGGGGTGGGGAGAGTCTTGTCGTTGTTGTTATACTAATTCTCAATATCATTATTAGCTGTGCGTTATGTCTGACAAAATCTCATGACGATTTGACAATGTATCTTCGGGAGGAAAGAGAATAAATGAAGCAGAAGGATATTTTGTCTTTTTCAATATATGATTTGCGCCAAAAGAAGCGTTTCCGGAGTCGTATGATAATGGGAATCGGTGCTGTTGAGTTTTTGCTGATTTTATGGTTTATCCTTCAGATAGGCCTTACGTCTGTATATGAAAGGATTGAAAATGAGAACCTTTCTGATAACAGTCTAATAGGTTATGTATCACTTTCTGACGAGCAGAGTGACGAAAAAACGATACTTGATGCTGTCGAAGTATACCCGGATCGTTTTACCGGTGAAACCCTCACAGCGGGTGTTGTTAACATACCGGAATACTTATTTCGCGAGGACTGGATATTTGTCAATATGAAATATGTCGAGTTAAGATGCGAGGAACAAACCTTTTGTGGAGAAAATGATTATTCCTATGATTTTGATAAGATCGCAGGAAAGGAGTATCGCAAAGGACAATATTCAGTTCCGTTGAATCTAGCTGTGGTAGACTCGAAGCAATGGCTTGGAACAAATGACCTGGAAGAGTATTATCACAAATATAAGGACGCCTATGATGATGGAATAATTGCCGGAAAAAATTCGGTTGATAAGGATCAGATTATCATTTCTGATTATATGCTTGAGAAAATGGGTATAGAAGACGATCAGTTTGAATCACTTATCGGTAAGGAAATCGATATCAGTTGCGATGGGATAATCTTAATTAAGGGGAAAGAACTTGTAGGGATTGTGGATAGTAGATTGTTTTATCTTAGTGGGATAAAAGGGGATCCACAGGTAATACTCGGAATTGAACGGCAAGAATATGGAGTGTGGGGGATTGACACAATGGATGTTCGATTACCCATTAAGAGTTATTCGGATGCGGAGTGGCTGTGGACAAGGTTTCTTATGGAGGATTATGGAAACTATTCCTTCTCTGCAGCGGCGACAGTTTCTTCACTGGATACTGTAGCTACAACCCAAAAGGTGGTTGTTGGACTGCTCAATACTTTTGGAGTTTTTATTTGTTCGATAGTACTTTTTGGACTAGTATGTTTTATGGCTAATGATGTAAAGAGCAGAGAGTATTTCTATGGAATGCTAAATATATGCGGGATGAATCGACGTGAGATATGCACAGTTCATTTTTACGAGGTTGCAATTGTGTGGGCGGTTGGATTTGTCGTTGGATTAATAAGCGCGTGTTCGGTTTATCTACTGGTTCAAAGTACTCTGTACAAAATCATGAGTATAACTGAAAAACCACCAATAAGTAGTTACTTTTCCAGCATAATGATTGGTGGTGGAATAGGGCTTGTTTTCTTTGTCGGAATTGAGTTACTGCTTGTTGTCTTTTGTTTATCACGAAGCTCGATTCGTCAGATGATGGAAGCGTAGGAGTATGCAGATGTCAGTTGTCTTTCACTATTGCAAAACCAATGATTACCTCATTTCCGGTACGAAGGGCAAGCTTCTTCTGGATACCGCTCCTTGCGGGGAAATGCTGCATTTTCAAGAGGCAATCTGTGACTTGGGAGTGTCTCCTTCGGAGATTTCCTATGTTCTTCTGACGCACTTTCATGCGGACCATGTGGGAATTGCGCAGGAGATTGCAAACCTTGGGCCGACGGTGGTTTGTGTCGATTTGCAGTTACCATATCTTCGAAAATGGAATGAACAGATAGCAACTTCAGGGGAGGAGATTGTCCCGATTGAGGAGGACAAGCTTCGAGTGATTAGCATCGAGGACAGCCGCGCATTTCTCGCAGAGCTTGGAATCGAGGGTGAACTTGTGCACACACCGGGACATACGGAGGACAGCATCTCGCTCGTGTTGGATTCCGGAGACATGTTTGTCGGAGACCTGACACCGAATCGTACGGGGTATAAACCGAACCCGGAGGAGAGGGCTTCCTGGGATAAGCTTAACACCTGCAAGTCGGTGAAATTGAATGGGCAGCTTAACACCTGCAAGTCGGTGAAATCGAATGGGCAGCTTAACACCTGCAAGTCGGGGCGCATTTTCTATGGACACGGCCCGGCGGAGGAGCAGCTTAACACCTGCAAGTCGAAGAAAGCGAAAGGCCTGCTTAACACCTGCAAGTCGAGGAGCCTCTTCTTTTGGAGAAAACCGAAGAAGGAGAATCAAAAGTCTTCGGAGCAGGAGCTTTTCAATCTGGTAAAGCAGATAATGAAAATGATCGACAAACGCTACAGCATGGATAAAATCGTGGAGAAGACCGGGGCCGACCGGACCTTTGTGGAGGATGTCAACCGCATGTATCTGACGCACCGCAATGTGGGCGTGCAGGGCATTTTAGACCGGATAGAAATCAAAAATCGATAGGGTGTTGACAGTAGTCCGGTTCGGTGCTATGATGAGCCCGTTCGAAACAATTACGAAAGAAAGCGAGGTTAACAAGATGACTGTTATGAAGAGAATGAATCGAACTGAATTTTGGAATACCTCGGCTTATGTGAAATAGGTTTATTTTTGTTTGTCTATTTGCCGCGGCATTCTTGCTGCGGCTTTTTTATTTGGTTGTGATGCCGGCCAAAGCGACAACTGTGACGGGATATTCCGAAACGCTTGATTCATTCTTTTTAACCAAACCACACACAGAAAGACAAGAGGATCAAGAAGAAAATGAACACTATTTTAAACAAAACAGAAACAAATGAAGATAACATGAAGGCAGAATGCATCGGGCAGATTTCGGAGATTCAGAAGAATTGCTTTATGGTTCGATCTCACGGAGAAGAGCTTCGGGCAACCCTTCGCGGTCGCTTTTATTCCGAACAGTTGGAACTCCCGGTAGTCGGGGATTATGTGAAGTTTCGTTTCAACCCGGCCGGCGATTCCGTGATTAACGAGGTCTGCGAGCGGAGAAGCTTCCTGAAGCGTCCCGACCAGTCCGGGCATTCCATCGGATTCGTGAAGACGATGCAGGAACAGGTTATGGTCGCGAATTTTGATTATGTTTTTATCGTCACTTCCATGAACGATAACTACAACTACAATCGAATCGCGCGCTACGTATCGATGACCCTTCAAGGAAATGGAACCCCGGTTGTAATCCTTACGAAGGTGGATCTTTGTGCGAATCCGGGACCTTATATTCGCGAGATTGAGGATTTGTCCGACAAGGTTCGTGTGCACACCATCAGCGCGCTTTACGGAATCGGCTTAGACGAAATTTCAGAGTATGTGAAACCGAATGTGACCATCGCAATTCTCGGCTCCTCCGGTGTAGGGAAGTCCACTTTGGTAAATGCGCTGGCTGGGGAAGAAGTGATGAAGACCTCGGAGATTCGCGAAGAGGATTCCAAGGGACGCCACACTACGACTTACCGCCAGATGATTGAGCTTGCAAATGGCTGCCTCGTGATTGATACGCCGGGCATGCGAGAGCTTGGAATGTGCGGCGTGGGAGAGGGTATTGATGAAACCTTCTCCGATATTACCGAGCTCATTTCCTGCTGTCGGTTTAGTGACTGTAAGCATCAAACCGAGCCGGGCTGCGCAATTATTGCTGCAATCGAAGCGGGTGAACTTTCGGAAGAGCGCTACGAACTGTATCAGTCTCTTCATCGCGAAAGCAACAAGGCCGCATTGATGAAATCGGTGGCAAGACAGAGAAAGATTTTGAACAAAAAGAAGAGATAAAGAATACCCCATCCCGTTTAAGCGGGATGGGGCGTTTTTTGTAGTAATGAATTGTCTACTAAATCTGTGCAAGCGTTGCAATCGTGTTATCCGACAAAATCTTTTTGTAGTGCTCCTCGTAAAGACCGGAGTTCGAACGGGTGAGCATCGTGCCGTATTCACAGGCCACATTGCACGCAATGTTGTACTCGTTAACATCTGCACCATACGCAAGGAGTACCAGGTAGAAACTGTGGTCTGCCGGGTTCTTGTATAGTACCGCATCCCCGTGGAAGGAATGCTGTACAGACTTTGCAAATGCGGCAACCTGTTCCAAACCGGTAAAACGGAAGGCCTTCTCCTTTGCAACGGTAATTTCTGCGTCTTCATTCGGGGCAGCGTCAGACTTACGGCGATTGGTCGATTTCTTGGAATCCTTCTCCGAAGTCTTTGTCTCCTTCGTCACAGTCACATTCATATCAATTCCCGGAAGCTCGACATCGACGGTTTTACCCGGTAACGGAGGAAGGTTGTTCTTCCCAAGAATCTTTGAGAGAATGGAATTGCCTAACTGGGTGAATACATCCAAAACCGACTCTCCAAATGGTGTTTCTTTCTTCTCTTCGACTTCCGGCTCGAACTTGTCATTGTTCGGGGTGAACTCTGAAAAACGCGGATCGAGTTCATCCGGGCTGTCTACCTTCGTAACCAGAAGAATCAAACTCTCGCCCGCCATCGGAATCGCCTCAATCATTAATGGCATATCCTCGGCCTCAAACCCACATTCCTTATTGGCTTCCAAAACGATATCCTGGAAAAAATCCTGCGCCCGTTTGGAGCCATAAGCCAATTCCGTTAATTGCAAATTGCGACTCTGCAAATCCTCTTTATTCAAGATGCATCGAATCTGATTTTCATTGATTTTTTCTATCTTCATAAGTGGCTCCTTTCCAATCCGCCTTGGGCAAAGGCGAATTTCTTTTCACATAATCCCAACCAAAGTGTATCACATTTTGGTAACTGAAGTATATGTGAAAAGTGCGATAAAGTCAATGGTATGATTTGGTAAAGGTGCGGATAGCACTCGACACATTCGGTAATTTGAGTGCTTGTTTCGTAGAAAATGCGGCTCGAACTTTGTGGGCATTTTCCGTAGAAGTTTGATGGGTCAAAAAGGTATCATAGTGGTATGTTATAATTCTTTTTGAGGAGTCGCACGTACCGGCTCTCGGGAATTATTTGCTGACGGGATTACATAAGCTCTGCAGGGGAGGGTTAATAAAAAACGCTCCCGGGGAAGATTGTTCGAAGCTTATCACACACCTTTATCCAATTTCTCTACGAATCTCCGAAGGATGAAACAGTTGTCGCTCATCCCTCGGTAACAAGCATCCGTAATCCCTGGGAAGACCCTGCATTAAATAACAGGATTATGCGTAACTCACAAACGCGCAGGGTTTTCCTTTGGCAAATGAGGCGTGAATTTTGACATCATGGTTCAAGAAAAAATCCGTGCATTTCCGGTAGGGGTAGTGTATACTCTATGTGTATGCGTTTCGGCGCAATTGCTTGGAAAGAGGATTTTAGATTGAGCGATAAGTATAAGAAGATTAGAAAAATCGAAACATGGGCAGGGAAAGCATGGGACGGAGCGAAGTGCGCGCGTATGCTTGTTCTTTTGATGCTTCTCGTTGTCCTTCTCAGTATGGTTGGTTGTGGCGAAGAGGCAGCAACGAAAGGGGAGGAGGAGCCGGCACCGTGTACGGATATGGCAGATCTCGCTTCCTGGTATGGCGTAACGGATACGACAGCGAAGATATTTACGAACGGAGTTCCGGAGGAACGATATGCTTTGATTAAAGACGGCGTTTTTTACGTTCCAACTTCCATTATGAAGAAGTGGGACGGACGCTTTTATTGGAACGAGCAGGAGGAGCAGCTCATTGTTACGGATGCGCTGAATATTTACACCTTCTGGCCGGACCAGATGCATCATAATCTTCATTCACCTTATGATGCATCTGGTCCGGCCAGA
>DCGJ01000083.1 GCA_002315495.1 Lachnoclostridium sp. UBA1781
AGTCACCGCCTCCTACTCGATTGAAAATGCCCCGCGAGGGTTTTGCAAATGCAACTTTTGGGCTTTGAATTTTCCGTTCTTGAGGAAAAAGAATCATTTAATTATATATGATAGATGTATGAGAAGTAAGAGCTCTCATAAAACAAACCATTTTGGAGGATGAAAGATGAATAGAAAAATGAGAAGAAAAATGAGTTTCATGATTGCAGCTGGGATTGTTTTCTGCATGCTTGTGACGGGATTGATTGGGAGTGTTGGGATTGGAAAGGCATATACGAATTCTACGGCAACCATATCCGTGTATCAATCTATGTCAGGGTATTCCGGTAATGCAATATATGGTAAAATAACAACCATCGCTGGGCAAACAATTCTACCGAATCTCGTGGGAGTTTTATCGAAAAAAGGATATTCTACTGTTTGGGTAAATGCGAAAAATGGAGTTGTAATTACTTCATCAACGGTTCTTAACGGAAATATAAGTGTATACCCTTTGTATAAAGAGAATACGGCTTTCTATACTTTTTGCTATAACGACACGTTCGCGAATAGAAGGGAAACTATAAGAAAGATTTCCGTCTCAACTGGAAAGACGATAAAAAGTGTTATAAAAAACCCAGAGTTGAATAATTATAGATTTCTTGGATGGAGTACTTCAAGAGATGGATCTACCGGAGTTATTTCGACAACAACAGCAGTCACAATCACGGGGGACAGAACCTTATACGCCCAATGGGACAAAATTAAAGGTGATGTAAAGGGCGAAGAAAAAGTCGCATATCAAGTATACACAAAGAATGAAGTTTATTCCTTGTGGAAGAGTTGGGAAAGTACGTATAAGTCAAATAAGTCTGTTTCGTTACAGGATATTTTCGATGGTCGTGATTTTTTCAAAGATGTAAAAACAATCGTCACAAGAAGCGCAACTTCTGTTTTCAGCGCATATTCAACGTTCTACGAGATGGCGAAGTACGTTGGCGGGATTAATGAAAGAATGATGACATCAAAAAAAGCTGAAAAAAACATGAACTACTACAAGGAAATCTATAATTATATGAATACAAATGGCTACAATTCTGTAATCCTTTGTTCTATCTTTTACTGGGCTTGTATGACAGATAATGAAGGCTGTGATTATTACGAGTGGAGATTCCTGTGTCCTGACTCGACTAATCCGATTGCATCGAGAAACAAATGGATTGGAAGGTATATCAAATAAGAAAATGTTGTTTAGTAGTCCTGTTGAGAACCGTCGGTTTTATTTTGGTTTCTTTGTTGAAATTTAGGCTTGAAAAGAATAGGGGAATAGTATATTATTTCTCACGGTGAATATTTTCCCGGACTATTATGATAAAGTTAGGAGAAACAACATGAGCTTGTTTGGTGGAGTTGTTCCAATCGCAGGAATTTCATTTTTGATGTTTTCTGTATTTATTGTCGCAGCATTTGGCTACCTTTTGGGACGTATTACGATTAAGGGTGTTAGCCTTGGTACCGCTGGTGTATTTATTGTGGCTCTTTTGTTTGGCGCATTGTTCTCAACAACGATTAGTGAGACTATTACGCAGAAAACAAGTGCAACAACTACATTGACTGAGGTTTCTGAAGCTGATCTTGCAGCTGCAGATGCAGACAAAAATGTTACTATTACTAAGAACGACAATGGGACCTATACAATGAAGGTCACCAATCCGAAGAATGATATTAGTTCTAGTGCACTCAAGATTATTGAGAACATGGGATTGATTCTCTTCGTGGCTGCTGTTGGTTTTATTGCAGGACCTAATTTCTTTAAGAACCTTAAGAAGAACTTTAAGTCCTATATTATGTTGGGTTTGATTATTATTGTTTCTGCTTCCTTGGCATGCGTGGCTTGCTTCTATATTGGAAGAGGAGCAGAGAAAGATCCGAAGGAATTTGTGGCAATGCTGGTAGGTATTCTTTCCGGTGCCCTTACATCCACCCCGGCATTCTCTGCAGCAAAAGCAACCGTTAACCCGGAATATGAGACAGCAGTTACTGTAGGTCATGGTATTGCATATCTCTTTGGTGTTATCGGTGTTGTATTGTTCGTTCAGTTGATTCCAAAGATCTCCAGAGCAAATATGGATGAGGAACGTAAGAAAATTACTGTTGTAGATACCGGTATTTCTGAGAAGAAGGAAGGCACCTTCCATTTGGATGGTTTCGGTTTCTGCGCATTTGCAATTGCGGTAATCATTGGTATCTTTGTTGGTGCAATTAAGATTCCGCTTTCCGGAAAGGGACTTAGTGGAACTACCTTCTCCCTTACCACCACTGGCGGTGTTCTTCTTACTACATTGGTGTTTGGTCACTTTGGAAAGATTGGAAATGTTAGCTTTAAACTTGAGAAGAGAATCCTTGAAACCTTCCGTGAATTTGGTTTGATGTTGTTCTTGATTGGCGCCGGTATTGCCGGTGGTGCTAAGTTTATCGAGTACTTCAAGCCTGTATACTTTGTATATGGTGTTGTAATGACCTTGGTTCCGCTGATTATCGGTTTCCTCTTCGCAAAGTTTGTTTTGAAGCTTCCGATGCTCAATAACCTGGGTTCCATTACCGGTGGTATGACTTCCACCCCTGCGCTTGGTACTTTGATTAACGTCGCAGGTACTGATGACGTTGCTTCTGCATATGCAGCTACTTATCCGGTGGCATTGATTGCAGTTGTCCTTCTTTCCCAGGCAATTATCCTGATTCTGTAATCGCTTAATTATGAAAATGCTGACAGGTCTCTTTCGGTTGGAAGAGACCTGTTTTTTGAAACAAAAAGAAGATAGTATATGGAATAAAAAAGAAACAGCTACGAGCTTTCACCCGTAGCTGTTTCTTTTACTCTGTTGGATTGAATTACATATTCTTAATGTTTCTGTTATCCATTACACGCTTAGCCTTACCTTCGGAACGAGGCATGGTCTTCGGAGCCATAAGGGTAATCTTTGCGGAGATACCAACGGTGGACTTGATACGAGCACCGATTGCCTTCACAATCTTTTCCTTTACGTCGTCGGACTTAGCGTAGTACTCTTCGGTGAGCTCAACCTGAAGCTCAAGAGTATCACTGTTGTTAACACGATCAACAACGAGCATGTAGAAAGGAGCAATTCCTTCTTCCTGCATGAAGCAGGTTTCTACCTGGCTTGGGAATACGTTAACACCACGGATAACCATCATGTCGTCGGTGCGGCCAAGAATACGGCTCATACGAGCGAGGGTACGACCACATTCACACTTCTCGTCGGTGAGACGGCAAAGGTCGTGAGTACGGTAACGAAGCATCGGCATACCGGTCTTCGTAATGGTGGTGAATACAAGTTCACCAACTTCACCATAAGGAAGCGGCTCGCCGGTTTCAGGATTGATGATTTCTGCGATTACGTGGTCCTCTGCGATGTGCATACCGCATTTCCAGAGACACTCACTTGCTACACCAGGACCACCGATTTCGGTAAGACCATAGATGTCGCATGCATCGAAATCAAGAAGCTCTTCCAAATGCTGACGCATCTCCTCAGTCCATGGCTCTGCGCCAAACAAACCGGAACGAAGCTTAATCTTATCTTTGATTCCCTGATCAACGATTGTCTCAGCAAGGTAAGTAGCGTAGGATGGGGTACAGCAGAGCATGGTAGAACCAAGGTCCTGCATCATCATCAACTGACGATTGGTGTTGCCTGCGGACATCGGGATAACGGTAGCACCACAACGGGTAGCACCCTGATGTGCACCAAGACCACCGGTGAACAAACCGTAGCCATAACATACCTGAACAATATCTTCATCAGAACCGCCGGCTTCCACACAAGCACGTGCAACCATCTCAGTCCATACTTCAACGTCGTTCTCCGTGTAGCCACATACAATAGGCTTACCGGTTGTACCGGAGGAACCCTGTACACGAACAATGTCCTTCAAAGGAGCTGCAAGCATTGCCCATGGATAGTAATCACGAAGATCCTGCTTATCCATGAAAGGAAGCTTTCTCAAGTCATCGATGGTCTGGATGTCTTCCGGCTTCACGCCCTTCGCGTCCATTCTTTCACGATACATTGGAACATTCTCATACTCCAACTTTACGGTCTCGCGAAGACGCTCGTTCTGAAGCTCGCGAAGCTTTGCACGGTCCATACATTCGATGACCGGATTGTAATAACGGTACTCTTTTTGTCTTTTCATGTAAACCTCCAAAATAGTAAGCCAATCCACTAGATGTAGTGGTGGCTCAAATGAATATCGTAAAAATTATATAAAAAAGTGAGTAATAAGTCAATGGAGTAAAGCGAAAAAGTGTAGCAGTTCGACCAATAGGAAATGTCAGATAGTTTCGGCTTTTGTATATTATTTCTATGCTATTATGTATGCATTTTGAAAATATGGGGCAAAAGGTAGAAAATGCACTAGAACCCTTGCAAGATTTCCGCATTTTCTATATGATACTTTTCGTAATAAGTAAGAACAAAAGCCTTTGGATTCGTCCAAAGGGGAAGATAGTACCAAGAATATGTCAAGGAGGACAAAAAAATGGCAACTAAGAAGACCGTTGCAGCTAAGGCTGTAGAGGAAGTTAAGGCAGAGGTTAAGGAAGAAGTTAAGGCAGCAGCTCCTGCAAAGAAGGCTCCGGCTAAGAAGGCAGCAGCTCCAAAGAAGGCAGCAGCTCCTAAGGCTGAGGCTAAGAAGGAAGAAGTTAAGACTGAGGCTCCTAAGAAGGAAGCTCCGGCTAAGAAGGCTCCTGCAAAGAAGGCAGCAGCTC
>DCGJ01000084.1:0-176 GCA_002315495.1 Lachnoclostridium sp. UBA1781
CTACGCATCGTCGCCTTGGTGGGCCATTACCTCACCAACTAGCTAATCAGACGCGGGCCCATCTCATACCTATAAATATTTGATTGCAAGGTCATGCAGCCTCGCAATGTTATGCGGTGTTAGCAGTCGTTTCCAACTGTTATCCCCCTGTATGAGGTAGGTTACCCACGCGTTAC
>DCGJ01000084.1:259-16147 GCA_002315495.1 Lachnoclostridium sp. UBA1781
CACGCCGCCAGCGTTCATCCTGAGCCAGGATCAAACTCTCATAAAAAATTTGTCCTCTCAGTTAAACACTGGCTTCTTGTTTAAGAAACCATTTGTTATTCCTGAAAATACTTGTTTAAAGTTTTGTTCGTTCTACGAACCGGTTCTTTCGAACCAATGTCTTTTAGAATCTTCAAGGTTGTTTCACTGTTCAGTTTTCAAAGATCAATTTGCCGAAAACCCGATAAAATAAGGGGTTTCGAGAGCTTTTTAACAGCCCGTCTCAAGTCGGCGAAGCCTATTGTAACACCCGAAAAAGCCATTGTCAACAACTTTTTTCAACTTTTTTTGAAGTTTTTTTTGAGCGCAATATGTTGTGTATGAAGCATTTTCGAAGCACAATTATCCATGATTTTCCAGGGTTTACATCCGAATAATCAACTACTTTGTAATGCGGACATCTTATCCAGGAATTCGTTTGTAACTAAAAACCGATGATTACCCTAAATTAAAATGCACCCCGAAGAGATTCTCCCTGCGAGGCGCAAATGCTGCATTTTGATAAACATGGATATTAGTTCGCCGGACAAAGATGAATCTTGAACCCGCCGAATTCCTTCTTAATATATATGAAGCGAATCTTTCCGTTCTTGTCGTAAAGGGCCGAATCATAATCAAATTCCATTCCGCGCTGCTCCAGATAGTAAATCGCGCGTTCCACATGATTGGCCTGCATAGCGATATGTCCGTTCGTTCCCTCTGCCATTCCCTTCATAACCTCAATGCCTCTACCGCAGAAGTAGGAAATCGGAATCTCCCGGATTGGAAGAGCAAAAGTATTAGAGAACGCATTTGCAAGAGCGGCCGCTTCCGTTTCCGGCACATTGATACCAATATGCTTCACCTCGAAGCCGAGCATACGGTCTACTGCCTCCTTCGTAAGGGCTGCAATCTTATCGAACTCTCCCTTATTAATAAGGTCGGTCGGAACCATCCAACTCCCGCCACATGCGATAACCTTTGGAAATGCGAGATAGTCATTCAGATTGTTTGCATTAATCCCACCGGTCGGCATAAAGCGGATGCCACCATAAGGGGCCGACATGGCTTTAATCTTGGCAAGACCACCACTTGCTTCAGCCGGGAAGAATTTGACCACTTCAAGGCCTAATTCAAGTGCCTGCTCGATTTCGCTCGGGCTGGTTACGCCGGGAGTTACCGGAATCCCAATCTGATTACAATAAGATACAACTTTTGGATTCAGGCCCGGGCTCACGATAAACTTTGCACCCGCCGAAATTGCGCTGTCCACCTGCGCTGTCGTCAGTACCGTTCCCGCTCCGACCAGCATCTGTGGAAATGCATCTGTCATCGCCTTAATGGCATCATGTGCCGCATCGGTACGAAATGTAACCTCTGCTACCGGCAATCCACCTTCACACAATGCCTTCGCGAGCGGTGCCGCATCCTTTGCATCGTCAATCTTAACAACCGGAATTAATCCAAGCTTCTCAAACTTCTGTAAAACCTCGTTCATAAACCCTCCGTTTCCGAGCAAAATGCCCGCCAAGTAAGAGCGCCGGACCAATATGCCCGGCGTTTCTCTATTTTCTTATTTAAAGAACTTCGAAATATCAACAACAGACCAACTTACCACGCTATGATCGTAAATCCAGCTGAGGAAAGCATCATTTGAAATCTGCTCGAGCGCAGAGCTTCCAAACTCTGTGTTGGAAAATGCGGTAATGATTGCAAAAACAACACAAATGATGATGGCCGCCTCAATCAGGCCGGCGAGCGCGCCAAGCGCCTTGTTAAGTCCATCAATTCCAACGAATTTGAATACAATATCCGTCATCTTGCAAAGAATCAAAAGTGCAATTAACGCAACAAGGAACACAACAATATAGCATGCACAACGAATAATAATCATTGCCACGCTCTTCGCCACAAAATCAGCCGCATTATCAACGCCAAGCTTTTCGTAGTTTTCCTTATAAGAAGTCGTATCCACATAGGTTGCAATCTGCTCGGTAATAATATCCGGCAAAGCAAGCGTCTGGAGCTTTACTTCTGTAATCTGCTCCACATTTGCAAGTTTCTCCAAGCTCAAGGTTTCATACACCTTCTCCTGGCAAGGAAGCATAACACTATCGTTTGAAATCAGGAGATTTGCCACAATCGGTCCAACGATGGAAGCGATAATCAACGCTGCCACGAGCGACAACAGATGAAAGAGCATCTTCATAAGGCCGGTGTGCCAGCCGTAAAGAATAAATACCGCCGAGACAACAATAACAAAAATCAAAACCCATCCCATAATTTTATTCCCTTTCTTACTCTATCTCACCAATCAGTTTGATGTGCTCAGCGTACTGCTCACCCAAAATGATAAAGTGGTTCTGATCATCTACCGGCGCAATCGCGTCGGCTTTCTTATCCAGTGGAGTCTCAATCTTTGTCTTTCCACCGATTCGGTATACGTTAAACTGTAAGTCATCATATACCAGCAGACAATCCGCATTAATCTGATAGTGGGAGTAGACCGACATCAGCTGGCGTTCCTCCACAATATTGCCTTTCAGATTGTAAATGCGGCTCACATAGCCCTCGCCCTGCTTCCCGCTTTCCACCAGAAGCCCAATGTATTGATCCGAATAAGCTACGCGCTTAATGGTATCGGAAACCTTGATCTGGCATATCACTTCCGGAATCTCTTCCATAGAATATAGGACGAATCCGTCGGTTCCAAATGCAACACAGGTATCATTATTCAAAAAAGTAACATCCGCGTAAAGTGCAGCGGCATATTTGTTCTGACCTACAAGGCCATCCACATAGTTTTTCTCACCAACATCGCCAAAGTTGTAGAAGGTAACGAGAGATGTCATGACATCGTCATCAAAATCCACATAGTCCGTAATCAACTTGGTTCCGTCTTCCGAAATCGCCATGTCCACAGGGAACCCACTCGCCGAAGTGAGCGTGTTCATATCGACAAGCTTCTCGCCCTTCGCACTATAAAGGGTAACGTAATCCTGCTCCACGCCATCCATCCATACCGCGCACACGCCCTGGGCTGCAATCACAACCTTTTCAATCGCATACTCGGTAGTAACCTTTGTATAATCAACGTCACCGGCAATGATATACAATGTCTTCGCGCCCTTATCTGCCAAAACCGCATACTTCTTGCAGGCGTCCGCAATCGGTTCATTAAAGTCGAAGGAAACATTCCATACCTCCTTCAGCTCTCCGTCAATGACCGACGCACCATCTCGCGAATATCGCAAAATGCCTTCCTCCACCACAAGATACCCGTCCACGGTCGAGCCTGAAAGTTTCTGGCTGGCCGTAATATCATAGGCAGAATAGGTTCTGGTTTTCAATTTGTATCGATTTACTCCATAATAAACGGCACCGGCAAGAATCAGCACGCCAATCAAGGCTGCAACAATAATCACCGCTTTTTTCTTCATTGGCGTCCTCCTTTCCGAAATTCACAGCTCCCTAGAGTTCTACACGCCCTTCTAATGCGCGCATCAACGTGACCTCGTCAATGTATTCCAGGTCGCCGCCCACAGGCACGCCATTTGCAATTCGACTGACGCGAATGCCCGTCGGTTTCACCAACTGGCTAATCAAAGCCGCCGTTGCCTCGCCCTCCAGATTGGAGTTGGTTGCAATGATCACCTCATCCACCTCTTTTTGAAGACGCACAAGCAGTTCTTTCAGTTTAATATCATTCGGCCCGATCTGTAACGCCGGGGAAATCGCTCCGTGAAGTACGTGATACACGCCTTTATACTGACCGGTTTTCTCATAAGCGGCCAAATCGCGAGGATTCTCCACAACCATAATCGTCTTATGATCTCTTTTTGCACTTGCACAGATTGGGCAGACCTCCCGATCGGTAAGCGTGCAACACTCCACGCAGTAACGTACGTTCTTTCGCGCATTTACAATCGTATCCGACAAATGCTGCACCGACTCCATCGGTTGGTTAATCAAATAGAACGCCAAGCGCTGAGCCGACTTCGATCCGATTCCCGGCAGTCGCCCCAGTTCTTCAATCAATTTGCTGATTTGCTCGCTGTAGTATTCCACTGAATTCCACCTAACCTAAGAAAATGCCAATTAGAAGCCAAGTCCGCCAAAGCCGCCAAGATCAAGTCCGCCGGCAATTCCGTTCATCGCCTCGCTCTGCTCACTCTCCATGTTACGAAGTGCTTCGTTGGTTGCTGCAATGATAAGGTCCTGAAGCATCTCAACATCATCCGGATCAACAACTTCCTTTGCGATCTCAATGCCAACCATTTCCTTCTGACCGCTTACGCGAACCTTAACAGCTCCGCCACCGGCCTGAGCCTCCCAAATCTTGCTCTCAAGCTCTTTCTGCTTCTCTTCCATCTGACGCTGCATTCTCTGAGCCTGCTTCATCAGGTTGTTCATGTTGCCCGGCATAGCGCCGCCAGGAAAGCCACCTCTTTTTGCCATGTTTTTTGTTCCTTTCTGAAATAAAAATCTATCGTAACCTAGTATCTAAGTTTCAATCCTCAAATGTAATCTTCATTGCCACACGGCTCTGAACCTTCTTCTGTGCCTCACGAATGTCCATCTTTGGTCGATCGGAAGAATTGCGCTCCGCATATTTCACCTCAACCTCAACATCCTTGTTCGTATATTTTGCAATGGATTTGCGAATCTCGTAGATTGTATCTTCCTTGCTTACCACGCCATAGTCGGTATGGTCATCCAGGAAAATGAGCAGTTTGTCATCCACCACATCCAAAAGACAACTATGAAGAATTACCTGCGCCAACTTATTCTGGACACCATTTACCACGGTCTTCCAGTCGTCAAGCACGGTCTGAATATCCTCCGAAACGGCCTTTGCCAGCACCTCCGGTTCTTCCTCTTCTACCGTCTCGCGAACCTCTGCCGCTGCCACGATACCGTTCTTCTTTACCTTCGCAAGCTCTTCTTCCAGGCGACGAATACGGTCTAAAACCGCACTGTTATCGACGTCCATCTGCGGATGGCAAAGCTCGATAAATGCCATCTCAATCAACACCCTTCGCTGCGTAGCAAAGCGGGTACGATTGGTCAGTTCACTTAACACCTGAATATAACGAAGCAATTCCTCCTGCGTGAAGACCTGCGCCTCGTGAATCAAAATCTGCATCTGTTCACTTGTCACGCCAAGCACCTGACTGATGTCATCGCCCGTTCGTGCCAACAGCAGATTTCTCATATACCAGGTAAGGTCAACCACAAATCGGGAAAGCTCGCGTCCTTCAATTACCATCTCATCGAGCAGGCGGATACAATCGGTTACGCTTCCCTTTCGGATGAAGCGGAGCATTTTCGCAAAGACTTCGACATCAACGGTGCCAAGCACCTCTAAGATGCGGTCGTAGGACAGCTCTTCTCCGTAGTAAAATGCGGCACATCGCTCCAGAAGACTCAGTGCATCACGCATCGAGCCATCGGCCATCTTCGCCACATAATCCATAGCCTTTCGGTCTGTCGTAATGTTCTCCCGCTCGCAAAGGTCCATCAGTCGATCCGAAATCGTCTCAATGGAAATGCGCTTAAAGTCGTAACGCTGGCATCGGGACATAATGGTAATCGGAATCTTGTGGGCCTCCGTGGTTGCCAAAATAA
This sequence comes from Lachnoclostridium sp. UBA1781, assembly GCA_002315495.1. Classification (GTDB taxonomy): domain Bacteria; phylum Bacillota; class Clostridia; order Lachnospirales; family Lachnospiraceae; genus ISDg. The sequence continues at coordinate 5,906 of DCGJ01000084.1, forward strand.
ACACTACATAAGACGGCGGTTCCTCCAAGGTCTTCAAAAGTGCATTGAACGCACCGGTGGAGAGCATATGAACCTCGTCGATAATATATACCTTGTATTTACCCTCTGTAGGAGCATATGCAACCTCTTCCCTTATTTCTCTGACATTATCAACACCATTATTGGAGGCAGCATCTATTTCTATAACATTCATGGACCTTCCCGATGCAATAGCCCTGCAGGATTCACATTCTCCGCAGGGACCGTTTTCCGTAGGGTTTTCACAGTTTACGGTCTTCGCCAAAATCTTTGCCACGGTGGTTTTACCGGTTCCTCTGGTACCGGTAANNCCTCCGTCGGGGAGTAGCGAACGCCCTCCACGATTTCACGGATGTTCTCAACGCCATTATTCGAAGCCGCGTCAATCTCCACCACATTCATGGACTGTCCCGCAATAATTGCCTTACAAACCGCACACTCGTTACAAGGATTGCCGTCCAAAGGATGCTCGCAGTTCACGGCGCGGGCAAGAATCTTCGCCACCGTCGTTTTACCGGTACCACGGGTTCCGCAGAACAGATACGCATGGCCGACACGATCGGATAGAATCTGATTTTTCAATGTCTTTACAATCGGTTCCTGTCCTTTTACTTCTGAAAAGGTATCCGGGCGGAATTTCCGATACATTGCAGTGTAAGCCATGGTTCACCTCCTTCTCTCATATGCCAAAACAGTTTATCATATCGCCCCAAAAAGTGCAACCAAAGATGCTCTCGCCGGCGACCCGAAAATGGGTCACCAATCCTCCTCGAGCACCTGAATCTCCATACAGTCAAACTCAATTCCCTCGATAAAATTATCAGCGGTAAATCGGGTTTTGGAACGCGTTCGAAATTCTTTGATATTCGACTCTAACCAGAAGGGCTGCGACAAGTCCATGTCGCGACAGGCTTTTTCAATACCGTCCATCACCTTCTTGGTACGATTCACCTCGCGCTCATCGGAAATGGTCACCTGCTTGAGGCATCGTCCCTTTTGCTTGATTTTTACCCATAATTGGAACATAGAACAATCCTCTAATCCTTAAATCTGCGCCTCATTCTGCGTCGAAGCAGAGCATTTCCAATAAACATAAGAAGCGGACAAACAGCTCCACCAACAATAAAGCCACCGGCATGACCGGAATAATCCACCCCCTGATTCGGGTTTATAAACATACCATAGAAAAGATATGCGACAAAAACAGCCGCACGCATGAGGTTCGCTCTGCTACGCACGTTCGGATCCAGCAAAAATACCATTACCAGCGCTCCAAAGACACCATAAATTGCACCGCTTGCGCCGATGGAAATGCTGTCAATTCCGGCGAGATGATGATAAATAATCGAGGTCGCGGTAGAGCCAAGTCCGGAAATGAAATATAAAATTGTAAACCGTCCGTGCCCAAGACTTCTCTCCACAATTTCACCGGCTGCGAAAAGCCCGATCATATTCCCGACAACATGATCTATCGAGCCGTGGAGGAAGAGATTCGTAAGAATTCGGTACCACTGTCCGTTTTCAACTACACTTTCCCAGGAAATGCCTCCCCATCTCCACAGGTCTGTATCAATGAAAAGGTCTCCGACGAGGAAAATGAGCAGATTAATTGCAATCAACCCATAGGTAATATAACTCACTCTGTTGAGCTTACGCATATCATACTTTCGATTGGATACCCAACGATCCCTTCGAAGTTGCGCCATTGCCTTCTTCTGCTCCTTTGAGGTTGGCTCGGATACCATTCCGGTGGACTTTTGTTCACAGGAATTTGGGTCAGCTGTCCTTGCGGTCTTCTGATACCCCTCGCTGTTACGACTTTCCCCGCCAAAGGACAAATTGGTTTCAATCATCCCACGAAGTCCTAGATATTCCTCCGGCTGATTTTCAAAGATCACAAGTCGCCCATAGGCTTCGTCAACAACCCAGAACATCTGATGTGCTCCAAGTTCTTTGGCACGGGTAACATTATCCGTAAGAAACAGAAGCTGCAGCTGAACAAACTCGAATTGTTGCTGCAAAAAGCTCTGCCGAATCTTCTGCGCATAGTCGTCAATCTGTTCCCTTGTAAGACCTCGTATTCCCTCGTCGGTAAGCATCCAGACAAGGGCAACCGAAGGTTCATCGGGAAGATAATAAAGCTTCATGCCGGACTTATGAAGGTCCACCTCACGAAACTGCCGACCGTTAAAGTACGCTATCAATTTATCCCACATCTTCATTGTTCAAAACACCTCTCGAAAATGCTCTACTTAAAGGTACGAGCGGCTTCCACTGCTTTTCGGAAGCCTTCCAGCTTTTCAAGGCGGGCTGCCTCCGTCATCTTTGGTGACAGGCGCTCGCCCATGCTCCAATTCGCCTTAATCTGCTCCAGATCAGACCAGTAACCAACACTAAGTCCTGCCAGATATGCGGCTCCGAGAGCCGTCGTTTCAATGCAGGTCGGTCGAACAACCTCGGCCCCGATAATGTCCGCCTGAAACTGCATCAGGAAGTTGTTCGCGCTGGCACCACCGTCCACCTTTAAGGTGGCAAGCTTCGTCCCCGCATCCTGCTCCATCGCCGCAATGACCTTCTGTGTCTGGTATGCAATGGATTCCAGTGTTGCTCTCACAAAATGCTCCCTTTTACATCCCCTCGTGATTCCCACGACAGTGCCTCTTGCATACGGGTCCCAGTATGGGGCACCAAGTCCGGTAAATGCGGGCACTACATATACGCCGGCCGTATCTTCGACGGAATTGGCAAGCGTCTCGGTTTCGGCCGCATTTGCAATCAAATGCATCTCGTCCCGAAGCCACTGAATGGCTGCGCCCGCAACAAAAACACTACCCTCAAGCGCGTAGTTTACATGGTCTCCGATACTGGCTGCAATACTCGTTAGAAGCCCATTCTTAGAGAGCTTTGCCTCCGCTCCCGTATTCATCAGAAGGAAACAGCCGGTTCCATATGTATTCTTCACATCTCCCGATTCAAAGCAGCACTGGCCGAACAAAGCTGCCTGCTGGTCGCCGGCTGCACCGCCGATGGTGATCGCACTACCAAACAGGTTCGGGTCGGTTGTTCCGTAATTATAACTGGAGGGTTTCACCTCCGGAAGTACAGAGGCCGGAATATGGAAAAGTTCCAGCAGCTCCTTGTCCCAACATAGGTCGTGAATGTTATAAAGCATCGTTCTGGACGCATTGGTGTAATCGGTCATATGGACGCGCCCACCGGTTAATTTCCAAATCAGCCAACAGTCTACCGTCCCAAACAGAAGATCTCCCTGTTCTGCAAGTTCTCTTGCTCCACTCACATGGTCCAAGATCCACTCCAGCTTGGAGGCGGAGAAATAGGCATCCGGAATCAGACCGGTCTTTTCTCGGATTCGCTCACCAATCCCCGGATTGTCCGCAAGCAAAGCTTCGATTCGATCGGCGGTTCTTCGGCACTGCCATACGATTGCATTGCAAACCGGAAGTCCGGTTTTTTTATTCCAACAAATCGTGGTTTCGCGCTGGTTGGTGATACCAATCGTTGCGATGTCGGCCGCATTTGCACCGATTTTCGCCATAGCTTCTACCGCTACCGCAAGCTGGGAGGACCAAATCTCCATCGGGTCATGCTCCACCTGCCCCGGCTTCGGATAGTACTGGGTGTACTCCTTCGCCGCGCTGCTTACAATCTTCCCCTCATGATTAAACAAAATGCATCGGGAGCTGGTCGTTCCCTGGTCTAAAGCCATTACTAACTGCATATGATTTTCCTCTCGATTCTATCTTCATTACAGAACAATGTTGAGAAGTCCAAGCGCAAATCCGATGAGCGCGCCGAGCCATACGATGGCGTTGAGTTCTTTCTTCATTACGGAAAGAACCATCTTCTCAATCTCAAGCGGTGGCATTGCATCCACACGGGCTTTGATGACCGCTGCCACATCAAACCGTCCTAAAATCGCTGACATATTCTTCTGCACGAAGCTTCGATATGTCTTTCGCAAAAGTTCGCGAAGTCGCTCATCGGTGAGCCCGACCTTTCCCAAAAGCTCAGGCACCGAATATCCAAGCACATGCTCCACTTCCCCTTCTACGAGCGGTTGTACCAGCTCGGTTCCGTGATCCTCAATGTAACGGTCTACCTGGCCCCCAATCATGTTGCCAAGATCGTTCATCAGCTCTTCATTGACAAACATCGCAATCATTCCGCCTTTACGACGGGCCATAGCCAACCCTTCTTCCGCAATAATCGCGCCAAAATCCACCTTTTTCACACTATCAACCACCTTTTGGCTGACATATTCACAGACAAATGCCTTTTTTCCCGCAAAGGTTTCTTCTCCCACAGTAAATGGCAGTACCGTTTGAAGCGGTTCCTCACGGACAAACTCCGTCAAAACACCGTCCACGATTCCATCCACAACCGTCTTCTCCATCTCCTCCGATAAGAACCAGTTGCACAGGTCATCTTCGGTTAGCAGGTTCTGACTAACCGCGTTGCCGATTGCGGCTCCGAGAAACTCCTTTCGTTTCGGGATGATACCCGGGGTAAACGGTATTCGATGACCCCCGATATATCGAGGTTCGAGCGGACGAAAGAGCATTTTAACTGCCAGATAATTCGTAAAATATCCGATGACCGCACCAATTAATGGTCCGGAGATATATCGCAACCATTCCATACAGAAATCCCTTCTTTCCAGCGAAATCACGTTCTTATTATTATAAGTTTTTTCTTACTTTTGGTCAATCTTTTTCCCCAAATGCGAGCGTTGGAAGGAGGAAAAGAATAGGCCGTGAGAAACAATCTCCACAGCCCTATTACAATTTGTATGATTCTTTATTTAACCTCAAGTTTTTGTCCAAAAACGGACTCATAGTCCTGTAATTCGTGATAAACAACCTCAACAATAACAGTGTTGTTATCAATTCTATACACCATAAAATAATCATGCCTTATGAACATTATTCTGCGATATCATTTCTGCGCTAGTATTTCATTTTCACATAATGCCAAACTGCCTGCTAAGCATGATAATCTTTTCTTCGTTTCTCTTGCATCATCTCTAATTGCCCGTGCGGCTTGAGCATTGTTTAGTTGGAAAAGCGCATATGCAATATGCATTTCCAACTGATGTTGTGCAGGCGGAGTGATAACCACTTTATAAGCCATATTTCCCACTAATATCGTCTATTGCATCATCAAAATCCTCAAATTCACCTCGCTCATAACAAGCTCTTGATTCTGCCAATTCCGAATATATCTCTTCGGCACGTTTCGGCTTAATCGGATTATCATTACAGAAATTCTGTGTTAAATACACAAAAATCTGCTCCTGAGCATCTTCGGGAATTGTTGACAACAAAGCAATATTAGTTTCTTTTTTACTCATAATCTCAACTCCTCTCATCGACGATTTTCTCCCTTCTCTAGAATTGGGTTATTGCAAATAATCAAGCTAGAGAAAGTCCTAAAAGGACTTCTCAATTTATCATGAAGCGAAAATCCTTTTAATAAGGACATTATAACACTAGTCATTCTTTTTGAACAGTCTTTTGATACCGGTTGCCTCCTTATCCCGTTTTCTCCTACAGTTTACGGAATCATATACATAAAGATTCCAATGATAGTTCCAAGGACCAAAACCTCGCCTACAAGCTTCCCTGCGCCTGTCGAAAGAAATCTCTTAAAACTGGAGGAGGATAGCTGTTTCTTCGCGTCAGAATCCATCTCCTCTCCCCCTTCCAAGTCGGTCTCCGAGTCATTCTCCGGCTCGGATTCATGCGCAGTGTTCCCCCTACACTCCGTCCCGGCATCATCTTCGCCGCACTCCGATTTGCGCCCTTTCTCCAAAGCCTCCCTGTATTCCGCTTTCCCAAACACTTCGCAAATGCTCGAAAACTTCAGGTTATCATCCCGACTCAGCACATAGATACTGTACCCCGAAAACACCCCCGCATCGTCAGAGCTGTCGACCCGTTCCAGAATCCAACTGCTTAAGAGACGCATTTGCTCACGAAAGTCCGTCCGTGTCTCCGGGTGATAGCAAAGGAAAATGCTCCCCGTCCCACGGTGAATCCATATAAGCTCCGGCGCCAGCAGGAATCCCTCCTCGGTCAGTGTGTATCCCTTTGCCTCCGTGATCACCCTCGAAATCGTTTCGAACAACTGCTGAATCAGTCCCCCCGAAATCTTCTTTCCATCCAGATGCTCCTCAAGGCTTTCACAATCCGTAATGTCATATCGATACCGCTTCTCCCCATTATGCAAATGCACTTCCATCGAAAGAAGCCCATCTAATCGATTATGCAAAAGCATCTGCTCCTCATAATTCATGAGATTCGCGCCGCCCTCCATTACAAACCATTGTTTTTCCAACGAATATTCTCTGCAAACCATACAGCCTCCTCTCCGAAAATCCTCATTTTCCCAGGTTTTCCAATACTTCATTCACCTTTTTTATAACTGCCTCTACTCCCTTTACTTTGGTCCCCACACGTACCGTTGCCGTCACCAGCCGATTCCATTCCGTATTGGTGGATAGCGACGCTTCCACCTTAATCTTCTTTTTAAATAAAATTTTTGGCATCAGGGTTTGCAGCGCAGTCGTCTGAGCCGCCCGACACGTGGCCGATATAAAAAGGGTGCTCCCCTCCTTTTCCACCCGGACTCCGGTCAGCTCTGACACGACCAGGATGCCGTCCAATTCCTCACGAACATACTCCAGCAAATAGTCCTCCTGCTCCTCGGTCTCATCCGACAAAAGCCTGGTAAAGAAATTACCGGCGAGCTTCTTCTCATACAAAACCTTCGTCGTTCCCGGACAGATATCCCATGCGCAAAATGCTCCCTCCTCCGTCACAAGCTCCGACAGCTTCGCCTTGACAGCAGTAACATCCCGTAGGTACAAGGAGGCGTACGCCAAAAGAATCATCATAAATATAACAAGTGGCACGATAAATGCTGCTTCCACGGTAAATACCCCCTTTGCTCCTCGTCTTTTTTCTTCGGTCACCCGGGAATCATTTACATAGCAATTACCATCCCCAGGTAACCGAAGAACAGAAAGGGAAAAAAGGGTAGTGTATCCTTTCTGCCAACAATGCGGAACAGATATAACAAAATCGCAACAAACATTAATAGTCCAAGGCTGATTGCCAGACATTCAAATAAACACATGGCGCCAAATGCCAGCCCCAACTGTGCAATCGCAACCGAATCCGCACTCCCGACAGCCCCTTTTGTAACATATCCAACAACCCAAAATCCCAGGCCGATACCTCCTCCGATGAGACGCATTTGCCAGGATATTCCGGTTCCCGCAAGAAACAAACCGGTAACCGGAACGGCTCCCAGCACCAGCATCCATATCGGTATCTGCTTCTTCCAAAGGTCCACAAAAGCTTCCCCAAGAAGCAACACCCCATAAACCACCAAACAACTGATATATATCATCCTTCTACTCCTGTTCCGAGGCTGCCTTTTTTGTGCATCTGCTACACGCACGCAGCCCCTTCCTCCTTGCCTCCGAGACCCCTATCGTCTCATAATTATGATACAAATCCTTACATTCCGAATCGGAATGGTACCGAATTCCCCAAGATGCAATGTACACATATACGCTGTTCCCGTCTCCGCATTCACTGCACGGATAATAGATGGAGCCATCTTTGCTTCGTTCCTTGTCGATTCCCGATCGCAATACCTTTCGAAGCGAGGTTCGAAGATACGCACAGCGAGAATCCAAATGGTACACTTCCCCCGACTGCGTTACATAAACCACGCCCTCCTCTGTAGTGTCATCAGAACTTGGCAACACAATCACACGGTCCTGTGTATTGGCCCCACAAAACGCCTTCGCCCGAATTCGAAGCGTTACCTTTCGATTTCCGATTCCAAAAACGGAATAGGGCATTCGAATCACATATCTTACCTGAAGATCAATCATTCCTTCTTCCGAAAATAAGCTGGAACCCGTGCAATCAAACCCTTCCTTCCCATGCACAACACGAGAAAGATACTCACTGTCTCCCATCATTTTCCCGATTCGATTGGACAGATATACGGAATCTACCGTCGAACCAATCCAGGTGTCAAACCCCAGTTCCGAAAGCAAGGTCTCATCATCTGCAGAATCCACCCGATTTCGCAGAAGTTCATATGCCGCTCCATATCGCTGCAAGGTCGACACGAATGTGTGAACCTTTTGTGCCACCTCAAGTTCTACCTGCATTGCAATGAACAAATATAAAAAAATCATAATGGCATAAAACGTAATCGGCACGGAAAATGCTGCCTCCACCGTCAGTGAACCACGCATTTCTCCGGACAAATCGCCTCGTCTCATAGTGTCCCCTTTCCCTCTTTTATCGACCTAATCACGGATAGCTGCCCCCTTCATCCCCCGGAGAGAGAATTTTAGAAAATGAAGCCGCCGGAACAACTATCCGAAAAAAGGCCGGTAAAAGAGTTTTTGTTTATCGCTCACGATGCAGCAATCACCTTTTGAAATCCGAAACGATTAGTAAGCAAATGCCCCCTTCACGGAATAAGACACCTCCTCCGATGCCTTCAAACCGTCTCCAAAGGATATCCGTGTGTATACGGACCGCCCTTGTGCCTCCACCGTCACGCCAAAACTGTACACGCAGTCCCTTAATCGAAATTCCGAGTCCTTTAGCTGCATATTCCCCTGAATCAGGTCCATCGAACGATACACAATTTTATCCGTGCCCTTTGCCAACAGAAAAAGCAGCAAGTACTGGGAGTAATCCAGTCCAAAGGTTGTACTTCCCTGATATGCCGTAGCGCGATTTTGCATCGCCGTTTTTCCAATCCCGGCCAAATCAGAAACCTTCGTCTGAAAAGACCTGGTTGATTCGATGAGCGGAACCACCTTTCCCTGTAATAGCTCAATGGTTTCCAGAAGCGCATTTTCCAGACCAATCGCAATCAAAACGGCATACTGGATAATGGCTGCGGCAAACGGGCAGATTTCCGCCAGACTTCCCGCAACCTTCAACGCCTCTGCGTTCAGTGTCGGATCCGTCAGAGCATAGACCACATTTACAATCGAGCGCAATCCGAAAATGCTCATTGCCGCCCGTCGCACATTGGTTCTGTCCTTCAGCGAGCCAAACAAAATGTACTCCTGTTCATATGCCAGTACCCCATCCTGTTCTTTGTCCGTGTAATTCGCAAAATGCTGACTTACATACGAAACCAGCAGCATCTTCTCTCCAATTGCACCGGCGGTGTCCCTGAGCCATTTCATGCTCCCGGACAGTTCCTCTGACTTCAAATAACGATTCAACGACTCGGTATCTGCCAAATCTTCGATTGCAATGCTCTTATAACTGAATAACTCACTTTCTTCCCCACTGATGTCTTCTGACGGAAGATTTTCATCCAGCAAAATGCTGTTCGAAACACTGCTCAGGTCCCCCAATAGATATCCGTCAATCCCATTTTCAAGAAAGCTCTTTACGGCATTCCATAAACTGTCATCGTAGGTCATTATCTTTCCGGTAATTCCGCTGTAATCCATGCGAAATGCCTCCAACGAGTATCCATTCAGCGATGAATCGACCGCACGCAAAGCGACCTCCCAGGCAGATAAATCAGCGGGGTTACCATGCATCAGCTCCGTAATTGCAGCAAGTGCCGTTTCCACTCGAGCGAGATTTTTCTGCATCGCCTTTGTCATCGCCGAAAAATCATATCCCTTCCCGTCAATTGTAAGAGAAACATAGCGCTTCATCTTCTGAAGTTCGGTAGCATACTGCGAGTACAGTTCATCCCCAAGATAGTCCTTCCCGAGTGCCAAGGTCTTATCGAAGTTATCCACAAGCGGCGCAACCTTATTCTGATAAGAAACAAGAGACGGAAGTAACTTTGCCAATTCATGATATTTGTTCTCCGTATATTGAAGAAGGGCCTGAAGGTTAATGAGCTTCGGCATCAATTCTTCGACCGGAATTCCCTGACCGTTCCCTTTTGCAGCTTCCACCTGCTCCTGCAGATTCATCACCAAAGCGACTACATTCTGACAGTACGGTTCCGCCAGGTCATAGACCAGCTGCTTGTCAATGGCGACATTATCCATCGTCACTCTTCCATAGACCATTCGCTTTAAAAAGAGAGAATTACCAATCAAATTTCCACGTTCGTCATAGGTGAATCCCCCCTCTGACACCGGCGCGCCATCGAGAAGAACCATCAACTTCACTAACAGAAGGTCCATTC
>DCGJ01000092.1:0-465 GCA_002315495.1 Lachnoclostridium sp. UBA1781
CCGACGATACGCGCACACTTACGATGTGGCTTATCCGGTGTATTGTTGAGTTCGTGCATGGCGTAAAGGATACGTCTTTGAACCGGCTTCAAGCCGTCGCGAACATCCGGAAGCGCACGGGACGCGATTACGGACATGGCGTACTCAATCATTGATTTTTCCATCATCTTTTTCAGATCGACGTCGTCAATCCTGTCAAAAATGTGTTCATCCATATAAAATCAATCCTCCGATTTTTGTTCCTAAAGACTCCCCTGAATTAGATATCCAGGTTCTCGGCGTACTTCGCATTTTCCAGGATAAATGCGCGTCGAGGTTCAACATCATCGCCCATCAGGGTAGTGAACGTAAGGTTCAACTCACCGATGTTGTCCTCATCCATATTCACGCGGCGAAGAATACGTCTTGCCGGGTCCATGGTTGTCTCCCACAGCTGGTCCGGATCCATCTCACCAAGACCTTTGT
>DCGJ01000092.1:501-11712 GCA_002315495.1 Lachnoclostridium sp. UBA1781
TTTGTATCGCTGAATCTTGTTGTTATTGTCACGGCCGATTTCTGCAAGAATCTGTGCCAGCTCGTCATCGTTATATGCGTAGTAAACCTTCTTGTTACGCTCCACCTTGTAAAGTGGCGGCATTGCCATGTAGACATGTCCCTGCTTAATCAGTTCCGGCATGAAACGATAGAAGAAGGTCAAAAGAAGCGTACTAATATGTGCACCGTCGACGTCGGCATCGGTCATAATAATAATCTTATGATAACGAAGCTTGTTGATATCGAAATCCTCGTGGATACCGGTGCCAAATGCGGTAATCATCGCACGAATCTCTTCATTGCCAAGGATACGGTCCAGTCTTGCCTTTTCCACATTCAAAATCTTACCGCGAAGCGGCAGAATTGCCTGCGTTGCACGGGTTCTTGCGGTCTTTGCGGAGCCACCTGCGGAGTCTCCCTCTACGAGGTAGATTTCGCAGCGCTTCGGGTCCTTATCGGAGCAGTCTGCCAATTTACCCGGAAGAGACTGGCTTTCGAGAGGAGATTTTCTTCTCGTTAAGTCTCTTGCCTTTCTTGCTGCATCTCTTGCACGCTGTGCAAGCACGGACTTTTCAACGATAATCTTACCAATCGCCGGATTACTCTCAAGGAAGTAGGTAAGCTGCTTGGAAACGATCGAATCCACCGCACCTCTTGCCTCGGAGTTACCAAGCTTCTGCTTGGTCTGTCCTTCAAACTGCGGCTCCGGAAGTTTAACGCTGATAATTGCGGTCAAGCCTTCACGAATATCCTCACCATCTAAGTTCGGTTCGTTATCCTTTAAGAGCTTATTCTTTCTTGCATAGTCATTGAAGGTCTTCGTAAGTGCATTACGGAAACCAACCAAATGCATACCACCCTCAGGGGTCGTAATATTATTAACATAGCTGTAGCAGCCGTCGTTGTAGCCGTCGTTATGCTGCATCGCAACCTCGACTGCCACATCGCCAACCTGTCCCTCAAAATAAAGCACCTGCTCGTACAAAGCCTGGCTGCTCTTATTGAGATACTGAACGAATTCAATCAGACCGCCTTCGTAATGGAACACATTTTCCTGCTCCTGGCCTTCTCTTACATCATGAAGAACAATCTTCAGACCCTTGGTAAGGAATGCCATCTCGCGAAGACGATGCTTTAAGGTTGCATAATCATAAATGGTATCGTCGAAAATCTCCTTATCCGGAAGAAAATGCACCTTCGTTCCGGTATGATCCGCTTCACCGACTTCTTTGAGTGGCTCGATTACCTTTCCACGGGCATACTTCTGGTAATACTGATGTCCGTCTCTCGAAACGGTAACCTCCAGGTATTCCGACAGCGCATTTACAACGGACGCACCTACGCCGTGAAGACCTCCGGATACCTTATATCCTCCACCGCCAAACTTACCGCCGGCATGAAGAATCGTAAATACAACCTCAACGGTACTAATTCCCTTTTTCCTGTTTACTTCCACCGGAATTCCTCTTCCGTCATCGATAACGGTAATGGAATTGTCCTTCTCAATGGTGACGTCAATCGTCTTACAGTAACCGGCCAGTGCCTCATCTACCGCATTGTCTACAATTTCATACACCAAATGATGCAAACCACGCGAAGACGTGCTTCCAATATACATACCCGGTCTCTTACGAACCGCTTCCAGACCTTCCAGAATCTGAATCTGATCCGCGCCATATTCCTGCTCGGACTGCACATTCGTATCCGTATAATCCTGACTCATGGTGTTCCTCCTTGACTTTTCGTAACGGAACCTTCCTTCACAAAGAAAACTTTGTTTTCCCCGGTCCGTTCCGTAATAAACTCTTCCATACCGGTACAGGTGACGATGGTCTGAATATCCTTCATCTCACCCAATAACTGAATCTGTCGGTTCCGGTCCAATTCCGACAGCACATCATCTAATAATAATACCGGAAGATCATGAATTTTCCGTTTTACCATCTCAATTTCCGCAAGTTTGATGGACAACACAACGGTTCTCTGCTGTCCCTGGGACCCGAACATTCTCACATCCATCTCATCGATAGCAAAATGCACATCGTCCCGATGCGGTCCCACACTTGTACTCTTCAGGTACATATCCTTTTCCCGATTCTGCTGGAGTTTCTGATACATCTCCTCACCTGTCACATTCGGAAGGTACTTCATCGTAAGATGTTCCTTTCCTTTTGACAGGGTGTTATGCTTTTCCTCCAAAATCGGACCTAATTCCTCTGTAAAATGCTCCCTTTCCCGAATCAGGTACTTCGCACACTCACAAAGCTGCCGGTCCCACACATCCAAGGTGTAAAGCAGGCTTCGATCAGTTCCAATCTGCTTAAGAAGGGCATTTCTCTGGGCTAACGCTTTGTTATAATCGGCCAGCTTACTGAGGTATATCTTATCGAGCTGACAAAGCTCCATATCCAAGAAGCGTCTTCTTCGTTCCGGTCCTTCCTTCACCATATCCATATCGTCGGGAGAGAAGGAGATAGCATGTAGCAATCCGAACAGTTCCGCACTGCGCTTAATCGGTATTCCGTCGATGGCAGCGGTCTTTCTCTTTCCACTCTCAAAATGCATATCGATTTTATGAAGGATATCGTCTTTTCGGAGTTTCAAGGTGATATGCGCCTGTTCTTCGCCTTTACGAATCAGCTCTTTATCCTTTCCTCCCCGAAAGGAGCGGGTTGTTGCCGCAACGTAAATAGATTCAAGCAGATTTGTCTTTCCCTGGGCATTGTCTCCGAATAACAGATTCACTCCCTGAGAAAATTCCAACTCTACCGTCTCATAATTTCGAAAATTTTGTAGAGATAAGCTTTCTATTCTCATATTCTCTTAAACAATCTTAAAAACAGACCCCTCAAAATCTACTACATCGCCCGGCACCAGTTTGTGTCCTCGGCGGGTATCTACTTCACCGTTTACTTTTACAAGTCCATCCTGAACCGCAATCTTCGCATCCACACCGCTTTCCACGATACCTGCAAGCTTCATTGCCTGTCCAAGCTTAATAAATTCGTCTCTAATCTTAACTTCGTTCATAAAACCCTCCACTAACGGGTATTAAAGTTTACCGGCAAAATCAGGTAGATGTAGGTTTCTTCCACATCACGGATGAAACATGGCATCTTTGCCGTGGTCATATAAATCGTGATTTCTTCATCGTCAATAGCACGCATCGCATCCATTAAGAAACGCGGATTGAAACCAATCATCAAATCAGCACCATCCTTCTTAATTGCAATCTCCTCATCCATATTACCGATGGAGGAATTCATGTTCAAGGAAAGAAAATCATCCCTAATGTCCATAATGACCGGTCTCTTCTCGGATTCCTTTACCAGAAGGAGCGCACGATCAAGACAATCAGTGAATTCACGCTTGTTCACGGTAATCTTAGTATCGTAATTGGAATTGATCATTTGGCTTACGTTGTAGTACTTACCGTCAATCAAACGGGACAACATAATCGTGTTATCAAACTCGAAGCATACATAACGCTCCATAAAGTACATCGACACATTCTTATCGGTATCACCGGACAGAATCTTTCCTATTTCATTCAGTGTTTTACCCGGAATGATTGCATTCGTAGCGGTATAATTATCCTTCATCAATACCTTACGAATACTGATTCTGTGTCCGTCCAGAGAGGTAACCTTCAATTCGTTATCCATAATCTCGAAGTACTCACCGGTCATAACCTTATTGTTATCATTATCGGAAATGCTGAAGATGGTCTGGCGAATCATCTCCTTCAAGGTAAACTGAGAAACGGAAATTGAATTCTGTCTCTTTACTTCAGGAAGTCTTGGAAAATCTTCACCGGTCTGTCCTGCAATCGTAAACTTTGCCTTTCCACAGGAGATGTAAGCCGTGCAATTGCCATCAACTTCGATAATGACATACTCATCCGGCAGCTTTCTTACGATATCCGAGAAGAATTTTGCATTAAGTGCAACCTTTCCACCTGCATCCACACGTCCATCAATCTTGGTTTCAATTCCAAGCTCCATATCGTTGGTCGTAATCTTTATTCCTTCTGCTTCAGAAGCCTCTAAAAGAATACATTCCAAAACCGGAAGAGAGGTCTTGGAAGGAACAGCCTTCAAAGCAATGTTGAGAGCACTTACCAGCTCTGACTGATTACAAATGATTTTCATAAAAGACTCCTTTCTTCTCTATGAAACGGCGATTGCCGAATGCTAATAAATAAGTAAATAATAATAGTAGTAGTAATAGGGGCTGTGGATACGTGGATAACCTTGGAAAAGGTATGTTTCTCTAAGGAAAATCCGCATTTATAATCCCTTGGATAAATGCCCTTCATTCTTGGAAAATTGGGATAACCTGATCAAATTACTGATTTATCTATAAATATCCTTTAAAATAAAGGAGCTATTGTAAGGCTGGTTATGAAAAACATCAAAAATTGATAAACAGCTTACTAACAGGGTAATAAACAGCATTTTTGTTAGTTATTAAAGGGTTATCCACAAAGTTATCAACAATATTAGGTAATACCTATGAGGTAACATATCTATTTTTGTTGATAGATAACGAATTATGAATTAAGTTTCTTCCTTATTAAAGAGATAACATTACTGATTTCTTCCGCTTCCTTCTTGGAAGGGTCCTTTAAGGCCTTCGAAATCTTCTCACAGGCAAAATGAACGGTCGAATGATCACGCTTAAATGCTTTACCAACGTCATCTAACGACAAATCCGTCATCTCTTTGGAAAGATACATGGAAATCTGTCTTGGAAGAGAGATGTTATGACTTCTCGTTGGAGACATAATCTGCTGAGGAGTAATGTCGTAATAATCCGCAATTTCAGAAATAATCAGCTCCGGTGTAACAACCTTCTTGGAATCCGGAGTAATGATATCCTTCAAAGCTTCCTGAGCAAGTTCTAAGGAAAGCTTCTTCTTCTGAAGACGGGAGAGAGCAATAACCTTGTTAAGAGCACCCTCCAGTTCTCGAATGTTGGACTTAATGTTCGTTGCGATGTATTCCAAAATCTCATCGCTGACATCATCCAAATGGTTGATATCCTTCTTCTTACTGAGAATTGCTTTTCTTGCTTCATAAGAAGGTGGCTGAATATCAACAGTTAAGCCGGATTCAAAACGGGAGCGAAGACGCTCGTCCAAAATTTGAAGATTTCTCGGATCACGGTCGGAGGAAATGATGACCTGACGGCCACTGTCACGCATCTCATTAAAGGTATGGAAAAATTCCTCCTGCGTCGTATTCTTACCGATGATAAACTGAATATCGTCAATTAACAAAACGTCATTATTACGATACTTTTCACGCATCTCCTGAGAAGAAACGGCTGTATTACCGGAACGAAGTGCTTTTACCACATCGTTCGTAAAGGTTTCACTTGTAACATAAAGCACCTTCTTGGATGGATTGTTCTGAACGATGAAGTTCGCAATCGCGTACATCAAATGCGTCTTACCAAGACCCGGTCCGCCATATAAGAACAACGGGTTAAATACCGTACCCGGCTGTTCCGCAACGGCAAGGGAAGCAGCATGAGCCATATTGTTGTTATCACAGACAACAAAGGTGTCGAAGGTATACAAAGGATTAAAGGTACTTGCCAGATTGGTTTGGTAAGAGCCGGAATCCTTTTTCTTTTTATCCTCTTCAATTCGCTTAATATCCGATTTCAAAATGAAATTCAAATCATAATGAATGTTGGTAACCTCTTCAATGGCGGTCATAATGAAGGAACTGTAGTGATCACGGATGAAATTAATGGAGTTGGCATTAATCTTGGAATCATCCACAACCAGATTCACAATGTTCTCCTCAATATCATAGATGGATAACGAAAGAATCCAGGTACGATAGGAAACATCGGAGATTCCATAGTTATTTTTTACGAAACTTAAAATGGCTTCCCATTTTTCTTCTAAGACTTGTCTCTGATTCATAATAATTTCCTCTTATTTGTATATGCAAAAGCAGTCACTATGACGCTAAATGTCCATTACGAATTATACCGCAAATACGCAAAATTAGCAACGATTATTTAATAATAAGGTAGGAATAGGCAAAAATCGAAAAACGCCTAATTTTCGCCCTAAACGCGCTTATTTTGCAAATTTGCATTTTAAAAAACTTTTTCTTGACTAGAAAATGCCTTCTAACTATAATAGACAATGCTATTTTAGACTGCTGAACTAGCGCAAAAAAGAAAAAAGAAGAAAAAGGAGGACATTTGCCTTATGAAGATGACATTCCAGCCAAAGAAGAAGAGCCATGCAAGAGTTCATGGATTCCGTCAGAGAATGCTTACCGCTAATGGTAGAAAAGTTTTGTCTGCAAGAAGAGCTAAGGGAAGACATAAGATTTCCGCTTAAGGTCGCAGAAATGTGGCCTTTTTTCTCCTGCTCTTAAATATGAAGGAGGACGAAGGTCATGACAGAAGAGTTGAGAGGACTACATCCTCAACCATCCATTAAGAAAGCGGCCGAATTTCGAACTGTGTACAGTAAAGGTACATCCGCCGCAAACCATCTGTTCGTCATGTATAAACACGAGAACGGATTGGACTACAACAGAATAGGAATCAGCGTAAGCAAGAAGGTGGGAAACAGTGTTGTTCGCCACCGGATTAAGCGTCTGGTACGTGAATGCTTGCGTCTGAACGGTACTATGTTTAACACAGGGTTAGACATTATCGTAATTGCCCGTGGGGCAGCAAAGGATAAGGGACAGGAGGACGTGTCGAAGGCAGTGATGCATTTGGCAAAGAAGATGTCTCTTTTGGTGTCTGTGGAAAATGCTCCACAGAACGGTCATTTGGATGAAGCGTAAGCCTTGTCCAAGAAAGGAAGGAAGCCATGAAAAAGGTCATGTTGGGTGGAATTAATTTCTATCAGAAGTACTTGTCCGGAATGAAAAGGCAACCGACCTGTATCTATTATCCATGCTGTTCTCAATATGCAAAGGAAGCAATTGAAAAATACGGAGCCTTGAAGGGCGGGTCCCTCGCCGTTCGTAGAATCCTAAGATGTAATCCCTTCGCAAGAGGAGGATATGATCCGGTTCCGTAACAATTAGGAGGAACTGAATGAATTTGACATTTCTTACCCAGGTAACCGGCTTTCTGAAACCGTTTGCATGGGTTATGGGTGAGATTTTGAACGGAATCTATTGGTTGTCCGAGCAGATTGGAATTGCCAATATCGCATTCTGTATCGTTGTCTTCACCATCGTTGTTAAGATGCTCATGCTTCCCTTAACAATTAAACAGCAGAAATTCTCAAAGGTTTCTGCAAAGATGAATCCGGAGCTTCAGAAGATTCAGGAAAAGTACAAGGGCGTTAATCGTAACGACCAGCAGGCTATGATGCAGATGCAGAAAGAGCAGCAGGCCTTGTACCAGAAGTACGGCACCAGCCCATTTGGCGGATGCTTGCCACTTCTCATTATGCTCCCGATTCTCTTCGCCCTGTACCGCGTAATCTACGCAGTTCCTGCATACGTTACCGATGTAAAAGAAATCTATAACGATGTTGCAACCGCAGTGATCTGCGAGTATGACGCATTGAGTGACAGTGACAAGGAAATTTTAAACGGCCTTGAAATTGATGAGCAAAATGAGTTCGCAACCTTTTACTCGGAAGCAGTAAAGGAATTCTACACCTGGAGAGGTGTTACCCTTCGTCAGAAGAAGGCCGATGCACAGTATAGTGCTACCGATTTGATTGATATTTTTACCGTTTATAAGACCTCTGACTGGTGGGCATTCCAAACCTGCACGAAGAGTGAAGTAAAGGGTGAGGACGGAACATTTACATACGCAAAGTGGAATAACCTCTGTGAGATGGATTATTTCAAGGATGCTATGGCAAAGCAGGAGGAGAATGTCGATAAGATTATCAACATTAACTCGATGTTTACCCTGAACATTCTCGATACACCGTCTTCGGTATGGAAGTCCTACTGGTATGTATTGATTATTCCGGTTTTGGCAGCAGGTCTTCAGATGCTGCAGACTAAAATTACGATGGCAGCACAGAAAACCGATAACAATAAGAAAGATGACAGCCCGATGGCAAGCAGCATGAAGTCGATGAATACGATTATGCCGCTTATGTCCGGTGTATTCTGTTTGTTCCTTCCGATTGGTGTCGGCATTTACTGGATTACCTCCAGCGGTGTAACGATTCTCCAGCAGCTTGCGATTAATAAGCATCTGGATAAGATGGAAATCGAAGACATCGTACAGGAAAACGAAGAAAAAACAAAAGAACAGTACAAGAAGATGGGTGTCCTTTCCGAGGGCAATCAGACATCTTCTATTGCAAAGTCTACAACGAAGTCCATCGCGACGATGAACGTTTCTAATGTGGAGCGTAAGAGCGGGGTTAGCAGTGAGGCAAAGGAGGAACTGAATAACAGTAGCAATCCTTCCAGCATCAGTGCTATTGCTAACATTATGAAGAGACGCGATGACGACAAATAAAGGAGTTAATATGGTTAAAGAATTTACCGGAAAGACGGTAGAGGAAGCTAAGGAACTTGCAGCTAAGGAACTTGGCATTGACGTAAGCGCTCTTTCCGTAGAAGTAGTTGAAGAAGATAAGGGTGGATTCCTTGGCCTTGGTAAGAAGGCTACCATTCGTGTCACTGTAGCCGAGGAGGCTGCAAAGGAAGCAGTTATGGAGGAAGTAGAAGCAGTTACCATTTCCACCGAGGAGATGAGAAAGGCTTATGAAGCTCTTGGTTATCAGCCGGATGCTCCAGCCGAGACTGCGGTTGATTTCCTTACCAACGTGCTTCGTGAAATGCAGCTCGATGCTACGATTACTGCAGATATCAAGGAAGAGGAGGAGACCGTTTTCGTTAACATTGATGGTGACGATATGGGAACTCTGATTGGTAAGAGAGGACAGACTTTGGATGCCCTTCAGTACCTTACCAGCTTGGTTGTAAATCGTATCTGCGGAAAGTATTACAAGATCAAACTCGATACCGAGAATTATCGCGAGAGAAGAAAGGAAACCCTTGAGAATCTCGCAAAGAATATCGCCATGAAGGTTAAGAAGTCTCACAGAAGCGTTGCTTTGGAGCCGATGAACCCTTATGAGAGAAGAATCATTCATGCTGCATTGCAGAATGACAAGTACGTAGAAACCCACAGTGAGGGCGAGGAACCTTATCGTAAGGTTATCGTTAGCATGAAGAAGGGTGTTTTCTACGAGAACAACCGTTACGGCAATCGCGGTGGCTATGGTAACCGTGGTGGTTACGGCAATCGTNNAGGGTGGCTATCAGCAGCGTGGTGGCTACAACAATCGTGGTGGCAACCGTGGTGGTTATAATAACAATCGTCCGAGAAAGAAGTTTGATGGTCCGAAGTACGATGAGAACGGCGAGAAGATCGTTCCTTCCTACATGAAGGATTATGCAGCTTACAAGGAGCAGAGAGCAGCAGAGAAGGCTGCCGAGGCTGCAAAGAACGACAACTAATTTTGTGTCGGATAACAGAGATTGATTGAGAGGCTGTCTTCCGGACAGCCTCTTATGCTATGGGGCGGAGCATTTGCATGGCTTTGAAGCATAGCATAAGAGGTTGCGGAATCATTAGGAAAGGAGTTTGCCATGTCCGGTTATGTTATGGAAAATGATACGATTGCGGCCATTTCTACAGGGCTGACCGCAGCGGGAATTAGTGTGATCCGCGTGAGTGGACCGGACGCATTTTGCGTGGCGGAAAAAATCTTCCGCGTGAAGAATCAGGGCAAACTGCAGAAGCTTTCTATTGCAGGAGTGGATTCCCACACCGTACATTATGGATATATTGTGGGTGAGGACGAGACGATTCTAGACGAGGTCATGATGCTTGTACTGAAGGCGCCGCGCACCTTTACCCGTGAGGATACGATTGAAATTGACTGCCATGGCGGAATCGTGGTGACGAGGCGGATTCTTCGTCGCGTACTCGAAGCGGGAGCAAGACCGGCAGAACCGGGCGAGTTCACCAAGAGAGCATTTTTGAACGGACGAATTGACCTGTCTCAGGCCGAGGCCGTAATTGATGTCATTAACTCGAAGAATGAGCTGGCATTAAAGAATTCCGTGAAACAGTTGAACGGTCGCGTGCAGACCGAGATTGTGGAGATTCGTGAGAAACTGTTGCGACAGGTTGCAAGAATTGAAGCTGCGTTAGACGACCCGGAGCACATGAACTTAGATGGTTATAGCGACGAGCTTTTGTCGGAAAATGCGGGGCACCTTTCAAAAATCAAAGCATTGCTTGCTACCGCTGACCGTGGACGACTTTTGAAGGAAGGCATCCGAACCGTTATTGTAGGTAAGCCAAATGCGGGCAAATCCTCCCTGATGAACGCGCTGCTTCGCTACGAGCGCGCCATCGTTACGGACATCGCGGGTACAACGCGCGATACGCTTGTGGAAGAAGTAAACCTGGATGGCATTACGCTGCAGCTTGTGGACACTGCCGGTATCCGCGAGACGAAGGACACCGTGGAGCAAATCGGTGTGGACCGTGCAAAGCAGGAGCTTTTGCAGGCGGATCTCATTTTATTTGTAACGGACGCGTCGGTTAAACTTAGTACGGAGGACCGCGATATTCTGGCGGAGATTCTTGCGACAAAGGAGAACTCCGGGGCGAAGGTTCTGGCGATTCTCAACAAGTGTGATCTGGAGATGGTGACGACCGAGGAGCATTTGCAAAATGCGGTACGAAACGGAATGAGGAATCATTCGGATGCGCGAGAGGTTTTACGCGAGGGTGATTCGGATAGAGTATCCGATATCGAGGTGCTTTCGGTATCCGTGAAGGAAGTTGCGGGCATCGAGAAAATCGAAGAGAAGATTAAGAGTATCTTCTTTGCCGGTGAGCTTCGAAATGATGACGAGGTCATCATTACAGCGGAACGCCACAGAAGCCTTTTAAGCCAAGCGGAGGAAAGTCTTCGCAAGGTGCAGGATAGTGTGGAGATGGGAATGCCGGAGGATTTCTACACCATCGACCTGATGGCTGCGTATGTGAGCCTTGGGCAGATTCTCGGAGAAGAACTGGACGAGGACCTGGTGGACTGTATCTTCCGGGAATTCTGTATGGGGAAGTAAAATAGTTAAGTAGTTAAGTGATTTTTATATAAAAGTAAATGAATGCTTTAGGAGGGATTCGATCATCGAAGACCGAAAAA
>DCGJ01000092.1:11798-19947 GCA_002315495.1 Lachnoclostridium sp. UBA1781
GATTCGATCATCGAAGACCGAAAAACTGGAGATATCGTAAAGAGAGATTCGAGAAAACGAACGAATCGCGTAGGAGTGAAAATCATGGAGAGAACAATTCCCGAGTTTTATGCGGGCGACTACGACGTCGCTGTCATCGGCGCAGGACATGCCGGCTGCGAAGCGGCCCTTGCCAGTGCCCGACTTGGAATGAATACCATTTGTTTTATGGTTAGCACCGACACCATTGCCATGATGCCGTGTAACCCAAATATCGGCGGAACGAGTAAAGGACATCTGGTCCGTGAATTGGACGCACTTGGCGGCGAGATGGGAAAGAACATCGACAAGACCTTTATTCAGAGCAAAATGCTGAATGAGTCCAAGGGACCTGCAGTTCACAGCCTTCGTGCGCAGGCCGACAAGCAGAAGTACTCCAATGCAATGCGTAAGGTTATGGAGAATCAGGACAGACTTACCTTAAAGCAGGCGGAAGTGTCCGAGCTGTTGTGGGAGGAACTTGAGCCGGATCAAAAGGAAAATGAAGGTAATAAGCTAACAGACAATGCGAGCATGGTTCCCGGTAAAAAGCGAATTACCGGCGTTAAGACAGTATCTGGTGGTATCTATAAATGTAGAAGCGCTGTTCTTGCATCAGGCGTGTATCTAAATGCCCGATGCATCTTTGGCGAGGTCAGTCAGCCGACCGGTCCGAACGGCCTTCCGAGAGCCACGCATTTGTCGGATAGTTTGCAGGCAATCGGCCTGGAATTGTATCGGTTTAAGACCGGTACGCCGGCGCGTATTGATAAGAGAAGTATTGATTTCTCTCAGATGGAGCCGCAGGGCGGAGATGAGAAGCTGGTACCGTTTTCTTTTACGAATACGCCTGAGAGCATTGAAAGAGAGCAGCAGAATTGCTGGCTTGCTTACACAAATGAGGAGACTCATAGAATCATTCGCGAGAACATTCATCGTTCGCCGTTATTTTCCGGAGATATCAAAGGAACGGGTCCTCGCTATTGCCCATCCATTGAAGATAAGGTTGTGAAGTTTCCGGACCGTGAGCGTCATCAGATCTTCATCGAGCCGGAGGGGGATTACACGAACGAGATGTATCTGTCGGGCATGTCCTCGTCCCTTCCGGAGGAGGTCCAGCTCCAGATGTATCGCACCATCAAGGGCATGGAGCATGCGACGGTTGTTCGAAATGCATATGCCATCGAATATGACTGTATCAATCCGATGCAGCTTTATCCGACGCTCGAGTGCAAGTTCATTAAGGGCTTCTTTAGTGCGGGTCAGGCAAATGGTTCCTCGGGTTACGAGGAGGCCGCTGCGCAGGGTATTGTTGCCGGAATCAATGCGGCACTTACTCTGAAGGGAGAAGAACCTCTGATCATTGATCGTTCCGAAGGTTACATTGGCGTGTTGATTGATGACTTGGTTACCAAGGAAACGCATGAGCCGTATCGTATGATGACGAGCCGCGCAGAGTACCGTCTGCTTCTTAGACAGGACAATGCGGACCTTCGTTTGACGGAGATGGGGCATCGTGTCGGTTTGATTGATGAGGAAAGATATGAAGCATTTTGCTTGAAGAAACAGCAGATTGCCGATGAGTTGAAGCGACTTAACGGAATCATGTTCGGCGCCGGCGGGGCAATCCAGGAGTTTTTGACGATGCATAATTCGGCGGAACTTCGTACCGGTACTACGATGGCAGAACTTGTGCGCAGACCGGAGCTTTCTTATGACATGCTTGCGCCGATGGATCCGGAGAGACCTATGCTTCCAAAGGATGTAACGGAGCAGGTGGAAATCGAAATCAAATACGAAGGTTACATTGAGCGCCAGCGGATTCAGGTGGAGCATTTTAAGAAACTTGAGAATCGTCGGATTCCGGAGGCGTTGGACTTTTCTGCAATTCCGTCTCTTCGCCTAGAGGCGGTGCAGAAGCTTACCAAGGTTCGTCCGGAAAATGTGGGGCAGGCTTCAAGAATCTCCGGTGTGTCGCCGGCAGATATCAGCGTGCTTTTGGTGTATCTGGAGAATTATTATAAGAAAAATGCATCTGTTACCAATGAAGTATAGATGAAGAAGGCGACAAGAGATGCGTAGGAGTAGACTCGACATGTGGTTGTTGTGGAGGAGTATATATGGAACAATACGATGATACCCTGCTTTTAAGCGGGCTTAGCAAGCTTGGACTGACTCCTTCAAAGGAGCAACTCGACATGCTTCACACCTTCTTTTATGAGATGGTGGAGACGAATAAAGTGATGAATCTTACCGGTATTACAGAGTACCAGGATGTGGTTGTGAAGCATTTTATCGATAGCCTCTGTGTTGTGCTTGCAAAGGAGGACAGCGAAGCGGTACGTAGGTTGCTTGCAGGAGAATCGGTCTCCGTAATTGATGTCGGAACCGGTGCAGGATTTCCGGGAATGCCAATGGCAATTATGTTCCCTAATATGAAGATTGCGCTTATGGATTCGCTCAATAAGCGTATCGGTTTTTTGAGTCGTGTTGTGGATATGCTTGGGCTTACCAATGTTACCTGTATCCATGGACGTGCCGAAGAACTTGGCATTAAGGCTTCGTATCGCGAGCAGTACGACCTTTGTGTTTCCCGTGCCGTTGCGAGATTGGCCAGTTTATCGGAATGGTGTATTCCTTTCGTGAAGGTTAACGGATGTTTTCTTCCGTTAAAGGCGGGAGATAGTGAGGAAGAGATTACGGAAGCACTAAATGCGGTAAAGGCGCTTGGATGTACCCATGTGAAAAACATTGTATATCAGGTGCCGGAATCGGATTATAATCGCGTGATTCCGGTTATCTTGAAGAAACAGAATACCTCTTCCAAATATCCGCGTGGTGGCGGGAAGCCGTTGAAGCAACCGCTGTAGGGTGGGGGAGGTAATATTGGGCACATTGAACCTGCTTCGTATCGACATCAACATAGTGCTGAATTATTGAGCAATCGCTACGGCGGTTGCTTTTTCTTGTTTTCTTTCATTCGCACAGTATCTTGCGCCATTATGTTTCACGTGAAACACATTTAGTGGTTTTATACAAAAATGGGTGCATATCTTGTTGTGGCAGAATCGCATTTTCTATGCTATACTTTCCATCGTACTGTGATATGCACAGAGATGTCTTTCGGGAGGGGGCATTTTCCGAAAGAAAGATTAGAAATTATGCCCCGAAAAGAGGAGTTTATGGGAAAAGTTATTTCTATCAGTAACCAGAAGGGCGGTGTCGGAAAGACCACTACCACCATCAATTTGGCGGCTGCATTAGCAGAGCAGGGCATGAAGGTTCTTGTGTTCGATATTGATCCGCAGGGTAATGCAACTACCGGCCTTGGTGTGGACAAGGATGAGGTGGAAAATTCGGTCTACGATTTGCTTGTTGGTGAGTGCACACTTGAGGAGTGTATTGTTCCGACCAGCTGTGAGAATCTTGACATTGTTAGTTCGAACGTGAATCTTGCCGGCGCGGAGATTGAACTTTTGAATGTTGAAAATCGCGAGTATATTCTTAAGCAGGAAGTTGAGAAGGTGAAGGATAAGTATGATTATATCTTCATCGACTGCCCTCCTTCTCTTAATATTCTTACGTTAAATGCGATGACTTCCAGCAATTCGGTTCTGATTCCAATCCAGACAGAATTCCTTGCACTTGAAGGTTTGAGCCAGTTGATCATTACGATTAACCTTGTGAAGGAAAGACTGAACGAGGAATTGGAAGTTGAGGGTGTGGTATTTACTATGTTCGACGGCAGAACGAATCTTTCCAACCAGGTTGTAGAGAACGTTCGTGAGAACCTAACCGACTTTATCTTCACCACGGTTATTCCGAGAACCGTTCGTTTGTCTGAGGCGCCTAGCCATGGAATGAGTATTCTCGAATATGATTCACGTTCCAATGGTGCAAATGCGTACCGCAATCTTGCCTTAGAGCTTCTCAAGAAGGATGGAATTACTCCAAAACCAAAGAAGAGAGGCTTGTTTGGAAAGAAGTAATTGGCGGTTGAGCAGTATAGATCTTAAGTCCAATAAGAAAGGACTGTTCGACGAGAAGTAATTGGCGGCTGAGCAATATAGGGCCAAAGGCTAAGAAGAGAGAATTGATTGGCAAGAAGTAATTGTTTGGTGTGCAGCTAGAGCAGGAATGTGCTTGATTCGAACAAGACGTTTTGCTGTTACATGTGAAACACAGACAGAGGGTGTGGCGTGTACAACTAGATATTGTATTGATGGTCTGTTGGACTTCTATCAACATATTGTAATGCTATTTAATTATACGATTCCAATATATTGACGTTCTTCATTTGAACCTCGTTCGTCTTGCACTAAATGTGGGCTGGCCGTCTTATTATACCGTTTTGTTGAACACAAGTTATAGTATTGGCCATGTTCCGTGGACATTAATCTATAACACTATATATAGATGTTTCACGTGAAACAATGTATTACATAGACGATATTGTTCATTGGTTGAGGGTGTCGGTTTTATTATGTGCTCAGTTGTCAGCGTGGAATATTCACATTATTTATTCATGTGAAACAGTAAAATGTTTCACGTGAAACATGAAAGGGGTGCCATATGGCAGTTAAAAAGGGATTGGGAAAAGGACTCGATTCTTTGATTTCCAAGAAAATCGATAGCGACATTAAAAAGACGGTAGAGAAAAAGGAACAGCAGACTGTTTCACGTGAAACATCGACGCTACCACTGTCTAAAATCGAGCCGAACAGAGAGCAGCCAAGAAGGCATTTTGATGAAAATGCCCTTCAGGAATTGGCCGATTCTATCGCGGTTCACGGAATCATTCAACCGCTGGTGGTTCGTCCGGTTGGAGATCGCTATGAAATTATCGCCGGTGAACGCCGTTTTAGAGCCGCGCATTTGGCCGGCCTTCGCGAGGTTCCGGTAATTGTACGCGAGTTTGACGAGCAGGAATTGTACGAGGTTGCATTGATTGAGAACATTCAGAGAGAAAATCTGAATGCAATTGAAGAAGCTGTTGCGTATAAGAAGCTCATCAGCGAGTACAAATTAACTCAGGAACAGGTGGCTACTAGGGTCGCTAAGAGCCGTACAGAAGTTACGAACAAGATGCGTCTTCTGAAATTGGATGACCGCGTACAGCAGATGATCATTGATGATGAATTGACTGCGGGCCATGCTCGCGCTCTTCTCGGCATCGCAAATGATGATGAGCAGTACAAGCTTGCGCAGGAAATTGTTAAGAAAAAGTTGTCTGTTCGCGACGTTGAGAAGAAGATTCAGCAGATGAATGCGCCGGAGGAAAAGCCGCTTTCCAAGGAGGAAGAGCGTAAAAAAGCCTCTACAGATGCCATTTATGCTGCATATGAAGAGAAGCTAAAGACTACTCTCGGTACCAAGGTAAGTATTAATCGCAAGGCCAATAATAAGGGAAAGATTGAAATTGAGTACTATACAGCCGATGAGTTTGAACGATTGATGCAATATCTTGGGATTAACTAAGATTAAGGGAATCATTTAAAACAGAATAAAGAAAAGAGGAAAAACAATGCTTTCAAGAATTGGAGTGAATTCAGAGTATCTGATCCTCGCAATTTTGATTATCCTTGTGGTTCTTATTGTATTCAATATGATAATGATCATGAAGTACAATGAACTCAATGATAAATATCAGGATTTTATGCGAGGCAGCAACGGCAAGAGCATGGAAGAACGTATTCTTGACCGTTTCAAAGAGGTTGACTCTGTCAAAGAAAAAATGGGCGAGATGATAACCCGTGTGGGTGAATTGGAAAATGCCCGGGATACCTCGTTTAAGAAAATGGCCATTGAGCGATACGACGCCTACAAAGAAATGGGCGGCAAGCTCAGCTATAGTGTCTGCCTGCTGAATGATGACGATGATGGATTTATCATGACCAGTATGCATAACCGTGAGGGGTGCTATACATACATCAAGGAAGTTATCAAAGGCAACACGTTCGTCCTTCTTTCTGATGAAGAGAAGAATGTTTTGGAAGAGGCAATCAATAGTAACAGTACAATCATTTCGTTATAGTAAGTCAACGCTTGTTCTATGAATATCGAATGAATGATTTGACAAAATGAAGACGTGCCGGATCATTGTTGTGTTGGTGAAATTCAACTGTAAAAAGCTGGAAATTCACAGAGGATAAAAGGCAGCATTTACATAGAATGAATCGAATATCATAAAAAACATTGAAATAAGATTAAAATATAACGCATTATCGTATGCAGAAAGGAGCAAAACATGCACTCATTCCTAGGTTCTATCGGATTTTTGCACTGCGATTCAATTAAAAAAGAAAAAATGCTCCTCGATGAGGTAATGCATTATGCAAACAGAAAAAGCATGATTGCCTCTGAAAGAGAGGAAAATGCCCAGTTCGCTGAGCTTTCCCTTGACTTCGGACGCGGCTTCGGTGTGACGGTGTGCGGAACCTACGACGCTGAGGACCATTTTCATATGGATCATTATTTTCCGTACCTCGAAGGTCGAAACGTGACGACCCGTGAGGAGTCGGTGATGTGTAAGCACAGCGGCGAGGATTCCTTCGGCGTTTTGTGTGAGGACTACCGCCTGGGTGTGTCGCTCATTTTCTATCTGCAGAATTCCATCGAGTTTATGCGATGTGTCGATGCAGAGGAAAATGCGGTTACGCTTCCGGTCCGAATCAGCTGCCTATGTAACAGCGGCAAGATTTTGCTTCCGACAGCTAAGACGAAGAATGACATTTTAAAATCCGCCGACGAAAGCTCCAAGCAGATTCGGATGATTACGGAGGCGAAGAATGGAAACCAGGATGCCATCGAAAAGCTGGCCATCAAGGAACTCGATGCGATGACCGACATCAACAACCGAATCCGCACGGAGGACGTGTTCTCCATCGTGGACACCAGCTTCATTCCGCATGGAATTGACAGCGAGGTTTACAAGATTCTCGGCATCATTCTGTCCGTGGAGGAGCGCGTCAACATGCTCACCGAGGAAGTCATCTACGCGATGGAGATTTACTGCAACAATATGCTGTTCGATCTCTGCATCAACAAGGAGGATTTGATGGGTGAGCCCCAAATCGGTCGCCGCATTCGCGCAACCGCCTGGCTTCAGGGGCATATTGATTTCCCGAAGTAGGGGCGCATTTGCCGTTGATAAACTGTGCCGCGACAAGCAAGTTTGTTGATTTTTCGGGGCATCTATAGTAAACTGTTTTGGAAATGCGCGGCTCACACCAGATGGATGTGTGAGGTGCGACAACGCAGAAGTTCTTCCCTTGGATAAAAAGGAGAGAGCTTTCAATACAATTTTATATCATCCCGCACGCATAGTTAAAGGGATATAACAGGTCCCTCCTAAGGATTTTTGGGGTTCTGGCCCTGCAAAAAACAAGAAATAATTCGAATATTCGTGTATATATGTCTTCATAGCTCAGCTGGATAGAGCACTCGCCTCCTAAGGTCGCGCAGAAGCTCTTCCCTTGGAAAAAAAGGAGAGAGCTTTCAATACAATTTTATATCATCCCGCACGCATAGTTAAAGGGATATAACAGGTCCCTCCTAAGTGCATGCTGGAGCACACACATTTTTAAAAAACAAAAAAAGTCGAGAGTTCGATTTTCATATCACGTGCGAGTAGTTAAGGGGATATAACGGTTCCCTCCTAAGGAATTGTCCCGGGTTCGATTCCCGGCCCGCACATTTTTTGGGCGTTTTTCGGTAGAAAAACGCTCTTTTTTTATGCCTCAAATCATTTTAGAACCGTTAACATACTCTTTTTTTTCTTGCTAAGCAGTACGCAGAATACTTGGAAGAACGATGCGTGGCTATTGCAAGCCGAAATGCAAAAGAGTGCAGGGCAGACCATGAACAAAACATGATTGGAGTGGCTAGACGGCCGTTTATGGGAAATGACAGCGCTGAGTACATTGCGGAGTATCTACTGAATCTCTGGAAGGGCTCACCAAACCACAATGCGAACCTGCTTACTGACCTGTCTGAATTTGAGGGGGAAATATTGACCTTTGAAGTAGTTGTATATGATTATTGTGTTTTTGAAGGTTATGATGACGCGCCAGGGACAAGTCAATATACCCATCATTGTGTAGCAGCGTGCGTATTCCGCTTGAACGGAACA
>DCGJ01000114.1:0-2996 GCA_002315495.1 Lachnoclostridium sp. UBA1781
AAGATTGAGAAGCCAAAGCTTCGTGAGATTTACTCCGGTACCGCGAGCCTTGTAGAAGCTCAGATTAAGTAGAACTGAGCCTTACCTCCCAATGGGGAGAAAAATAATATGAACCGTAAATGCCTGCCACGTTGCGGGGCAACCCAAAGGTTTGGCAGGCATTTTTATTGGAATAATACTTTAGCGCGTTAAACCGTAACGGATTAACGCAGAAAGGAAACAATTATGATACCACTTACAGTCATCATGCTGGTATGCTTCTTCGCTGTAATGATCGGCGTTGGTATGTACACCAGAAAACACGCAACCGATGTTAACGGCTTCGTTCTCGGTGGCAGAGGCGTTGGCCCGTGGCTTACCGCATTTGCTTTTGGTACGTCTTATTTCTCCGCCGTTATTTTCGTAGGTTATGCCGGTCAGTTCGGTTGGATGTTCGGTCTTGCTTCTACCTGGGCAGGCCTTGGAAATGCGTTTATCGGTTCCCTTCTTGCTTGGAACATTCTCGGTAGAAGAACCCGTGTCATGACGCAGCACATCGATGCAAAGACCATGCCGGATTTCTTCGGAAAGAGATTCCATTCCACTCCGTTAAAGGTTGTGGCTTCTTTGATCGTATTCGTATTCCTGATTCCGTATACCGCATCCCTTTACAACGGTTTGTCCTCCCTGTTCGGTTTGGTATTTGATATTCCTTACTGGGTGGTAATCGCAATTATGGCGGTACTTACCGGTATCTACGTAATCTTTGGTGGTTACATGGCAACCGCAATCAACGATTTCATTCAGGGTATCATCATGCTTGTTGGTATCTCTGCCGTTATCCTTGCAGTTCTTAGTCAGAACGGTGGTTTGCTCGCTGCAACCCAGAAGCTTTCCGCAGTACCTGCAGAAGGTTGGACCGGTGGTGCATTTAGCTCCTTCTTTGGTCCGGATCCGTTGTTCCTGTTATTCGTCGTTATTCTTACCTCCCTTGGTACCTGGGGACTTCCACAGATGGTTGGTAAGTTCTACGCCATTAAGAGCGAGAAGGATATCCACAAGGGAACCGTTATCTCTACCGTATTCGCTATTATCGTAGCAGGTGGCTGCTATTTCCTTGGTGGTTTCGGTCGTCTGTATGCAAGCTCTGACAAGATTAAGTGGGTTGTGGACGCAGCAGGAAATAAGGTAAAACCGATGTTTGATACCATCGTTCCGGCGATGCTTTCCACACTGCCGTCTATCATTATTGCAGTCGTAATCGTATTGGTGCTTTCCGCATCCATGTCCACGCTTTCTTCCTTGGTTTTGACGTCCAGCTCCACACTTACGCTCGATGTTATTAAGCCGGCAAGCAAGAAGGATATGAGCGAGAAGAAGCAGGTTCTTATCATGAGAATCTTTATCGTGTTCTTTATTCTTGTATCCGCAATTATCGCGGTTGTAAAGGATGCGAATCCTGGTGTTACCTTCATCGCACAGATGATGGGCGTAAGCTGGGGTGGTCTTGCAGGTGCTTTCCTTGCTCCGTACCTTTACGGTTTGTACTGGAAGGGTGTTACCAAGGCTTCTACCGTTGTTTGCTTCGTATGGGGTACCGGACTTGCAATCACACAGTTCGTAATCTCGATGGCGAAAATCGATGTATCCGGTTGGGGTCCGTTCTTCAGTCTGATGTTCAAGTCCTCCATTCATTCCGGCGTATTTGCAATGATTGGCGGTTTGATTATCGTTCCGGTTGTCAGCGCATTTACCAAGAAGGAAGATAAGGCTTCCGTAGATGAAATCTTCAGCTGCTATGATAAGAAGCATACGGTTGAGGTTGCTGCAAAAGAGCGCATCGACGAAACAAAGTAATTTTTCTATGTAAATAAATAAAACACTCTTGAAGTCCACGGAATATGGTGTATGATAGTAGGAGTAGTATAGATGGAGGTGTCGTGTATGACCTTTTTAATTCTATTTATTCTTGCCCTCATCATCAGTTCCGTGGGCTTTTATAAATTTGTTTATTTCATTTCACTCGGATATGGGTTTTCCATTGCAGCGCTTGGAATTGCGCTTGTTATTCTATTCCCTGCACAGTCACTAGGAACGGCGCTCTCGTGCATTTTGTTCGTTATCTACGGCTTCCGTCTGGGTGGATATCTGCTGGTACGAGAGTATAGCAGCGCAGCGTATCGACAGACGATGAAGAATGACATAAAAGACGGGTCTAATGTGAAAATGCCCGGTAAAATCGCGGTCTGGACCAGCTGTGCACTTTTGTACGTGCTGGAGATTTCTCCGGTTTATTTCCGCCTTGCCAATTACAGAGGAACGGATGTATGTCTCATCGTTGGTGTTATTATTATGATTTGCGGAATCGCGCTCGAGTCTACCGCGGATTATCAGAAGTCCAAGGCGAAAGCGAAGAACCCAAAGCGTTTCTGTGACAGCGGTGTATTTCGCTTCGTTCGTTGTCCAAATTATCTTGGAGAAGTGTTGTTTTGGACCGGCGTATTCGTGTCGGGCTTCAGCGCACTGCATGGGTTCTGGCAGTGGTTGGCCGCATTTTGCGGATGGGCTTGTATCGTCTACATTATGTTTGGCGGGGCAAGAAGACTGGAGCTTCGTCAGAACCGAAATTACGGGGATGACCCGGAGTATCAGGCGTATGTGAAAAAGACTCCGATTTTACTTCCGCTCGTGCCGCTTTACAGCGTTGCGGATTACAAATGGCTTGTCGGATAAGTCAATGTTTGTTCGTAAAATACAGTAAGATTTCAGTGGGTTTTGACGAAAATAACAATTGCATTTGAAATTGACATAAGGTATAATAATTGCGGTGTTCTGCGGGAAATGCGGACGCCGCAATTTTCTGTCTGTGTATCCGTAGGAAAGAAGCAGAAGGGCAATTCCTAATCGATGGGGAGCATTTGCCTGAGGCATCAAAGTAATACGGCAGACAGATACAATCTAGGAGGATTACATCATGGTAAGAGCAGTTGTCGGAGCTAACTGGGGCGACGAAGGTA
>DCGJ01000114.1:3024-4164 GCA_002315495.1 Lachnoclostridium sp. UBA1781
GTAAGGGTAAAATTACCGATATGTTAGGCGAAAAGGCCGATATTATCGTTCGTTTCCAGGGTGGCAGCAATGCAGGTCACACGATTATTAACCATTACGGAAGATTCGCACTTCATATGCTTCCAAGCGGTATGTTTTATGATCATACCACTTGTATCATCGGAAACGGTGTAGCACTTGATGTGCAGAAGTTCATCGACGAGTTGAACAGCGTAATCGGTGCAGGCGTTCCGAAGCCACGCATTTTGGTTTCCAATCGTGCACAGATCATTATGCCATATCATGTTTTATTTGATACATACGAAGAGGAGAGACTCGGAAAGAAGAGCTTCGGTTCTACGAAGTCCGGTATCGCTCCTTTCTATTCGGATAAGTATGCGAAGATTGGTTTCCAGGTACAGGAGCTTTTCGACGAAGAGAGTCTTCGCGAGAAGGTTTATCGTGTACTTGAAGCAAAGAACATTCTTCTTCAGCACATGTACCACAAGGATCCGATTGATCCGGAAGAATTGCTTAAGACGTTGGCAGGCTATCGTGATATGATTGCTCCTTACGTTTGTGATACTTCTGCATACCTTTACAATGCAATCAAAGAGGGCAAGGAGATTTTGCTTGAGGGCCAGCTTGGTTCCCTGAAGGATCCTGACCATGGTATCTATCCGATGGTAACTTCTTCCTCCACCTTGGCAGCTTATGGCGCGATTGGTGCAGGTATCCCTCCTTACGAGATCAAGGATATCATCGTTGTTTCCAAGGCTTACTCCAGCGCTGTAGGTGCAGGTGAGTTCGTTTCCGAGATTTTGGACGAGGAAACCGCAAAGAAGATGCGTGACAACGGTGGTGATAAGGGTGAGTATGGTGCTACTACCGGTCGTCCGAGAAGAATGGGCTGGTTTGATACCGTTGCAACCCGTTACGGCTGCAGAATCCAGGGTGCTACTCAGGTTGCACTTACCGTTTTGGATGCACTCAGCATCTGGGATGAACTTAAGATCTGCGTTGGTTATGAACTAAATGGCGAAGTAACCAAGGAGTTCCCTGTAACTACCGAGCTTGCAAAGTGCAAGCCTGTATATGTAACCTTGCCTGGTTGGAAGTGCGATATCCGCGGAATCAAGGAATTCGACAAGCTTCCGAAGG
>DCGJ01000167.1 GCA_002315495.1 Lachnoclostridium sp. UBA1781
GAACCATTCTTCTCAACAGTTACCTTCATGGTGTCGTAATCAACGGTAATTACGGTACCATTCGAGTAGGTCATCTTGGAACCGTTTGCAAGGATTTCATGCTTCTCCATAGTGGAGTTGGAAACCTGCTTCAGAACTTCATTCACGCGCTGGTACATATTCAGAGAATCCTTATACCATACGTCAAATGTGGTACTGAAATAGTTGTTTAATGCAGTGTACTTCAGTTCGGAAGAATTCTGCTTAGTGAAAGTGAAATGCGGAGATGCACCATTTTCAATCATCTGTAAGCACTCTTCTGCTTTTGTAAGATTAGCATTCAGGTTGTAGGACTTACCGGAGTAATCAACAATGCCGTGAAGAATCATTTCGTAGAACGGAACTTCTTCATTTACGATTGCGTATGCATTCTTGTAGAACGAAACGTTAATGATATCATCAGCATAAGGGAATGCATATGCAAATGCGTTATTCAACATAACATTCTGGTTAGCCGAAGCAGTCTCCGCGAGCATTGCCTTTACGATAAGCTGTGCATCGACACGGCTAATCAATTCTTTTCTCTTTTTATCGGAATAAAGAACATTTCCGAGATCACGCAGGGAAACACCGGATACGGTATAAGCCTTCATCTCCTCGTTCATTCCTTCCACGTAACGTACAAGGAACTTCGGCGAAACAAGGTTATACAAATTCTCACGATAACCAAGTCCTACATCATTCGTATAGGTGATTGGGCTCATCTTACCAAAGCTTACGGAACGTCCCTGTCCATAATATCTGGAGGACTCAGCCGTATAGTTGTATCCATCAGCGGTAAAGGTTACCTGCTGAATTGCCATATCAGCATAAAGAAGGCCACCCTTAGACTCAACAAACTTAGTGAGTTCTTCTAAGCCCTTCTTACCGCCGAGCTTGCGAATGATATCAATATCATCTACTACATCATGATAATAACCATCATTCATCCATCCCTGAAGATTGAGAACAATCTTAGTAACAGACTCGTCATAGAACTTATTTACCATTGACTTAGCTTCAGAGAAGGTTGTCATGGCGTAAGTTTCATCATACTTAAAGCCCATAAGAGACGATTCTCTTGCAACACCACAAAGGATATCTAAGTAAAGCTTGATATCACCTTCAGCATTATCTGCCTTAGCGAGTGTAGCATCGTCGAAAATCATTTCACGGTAGTACTTTGCCATTCCGCTGTAACCGTCATATTCATCCGTCTGCGGAAGAACGTGATAGGTCTGCGTCAGATATGCGGAGTATACATCTGCTTCAATTACCGGCATTGCATCCGCCTGACCTTGAAGCTTAACACTTTCGATGTTACGAAGGCCAAAGGAAGCAAAACAATAGTTATAACTATGATATACACCAGATGTAACTGCGTTAATCTTTGCCAGGCTGTCGCCTTCATCGATCGTAACAAGCATCGTGGAAGTATCCTGCTGAACACCATATACAGGAAGCTTAACGTCTTCCTTAATATCAAAGGTTTCATTCTGAATGTTCAGAGGATCGATACCGTATACATATTCACCATATACAAGGTTCGTCTTCATCAGCTTGCTATCGAAATTAATCAAACTTCCGGAACCGTTCGGAACAAGGAAGTAACCGTTCTGAGAAGTACCTTCCTTCACTGCTGCGAAATAAGGAAGAACGCTGATTTCGGTAATGTATACACCTTCGGTAGCCGATACATGCTCCGTTGGAATCGTTACCTGCAGACCATCCTCAGCAAGACGATACTCTACCGGAACGATGATGTTTTGGATCTTTTCTACCGGAGCGCCCGCATTTGCAGCAACTTCAGCATCAGCAAGGTAATCGTTGTAGGTATAACCAATCTCCTCAAGACCTGCCGTTAACTTACGAATCTTAAAGGTAGAACGGCTAGCTTCAGCAAGTTCAAGGAAACCGTCAACAGTACTGGATGGCTGGTAAAGGTTTTTCATACGATTACCGGATTTTACTCCTGCTTCCTCCTGACGTGAAACAAGCTCCTGATAACGCTCCTCGGTCAAATAAATCGGAACGATACCTGTGGACGTAGCACTGTCACCTAAGGTATAGGTAACACGAACACCCTTTTCAAGCTGCTCAATTGTGTACTGTGGTGCTTCACCCTCTGCCTTCTCCAAACCGACACAGTCTGTATAGGTGAAATAATCCTGGGAAAGCTCGATACTAGCGTCTGTACGATAGGAAACCTTCAACTGAGACTGTAAATACTGGAAATAGTAATCATTTGTAGAAGCATCTCCGGCAGTTTTCACTTCCAACGGGTTAGAGGAGAACATTTCGCCGGTCTTCTTATCAAGAAGTACAACATAACAATTCGCGGTATTAATGTACAACTTGAAACTATCATTTTCGGAAGCCAGCACAAAGCCCTCTTCCGTAAAGGAGGAATCTGCCTTCCCGGCAAACTCTGTTCCTTCTTCATACTTCGTATAGTCCCCGAGATACTGCTTGTATTTATCATATGTGGTGTAATGCATTACATAGTAAGCAATGTAAGCACCTACACATACAATGGCAACAAGTACAACAGCGAGGATAATTTTCGTAAGTGGTTTCATTTTACGTTTTTTCATTTCTTATCCTCCTATCGGAACAGTAACTCTAGATAAATGCTATGGAAGAATCCAAACACCTGATTCACCAAGCTGTATACCATGACGATACAGAAAATGATAACCAGAATTGCTATCATCGTAAGAACCAGGGTGATCAGCGTCTTTAACAGGCTGTAATTATGAATGGTCATAATTCCAATCAGCATGAGGAGCAGGCTGTATGCGGTACCTAAGGTAACCAAAATATAGTAAAATGCTTCCTCATTTGCAGCGATAACCTGCGAAATAATCGTCGCCGGAATCAAGGTTAAAATCATCGGCAACATCGAGTAGCCAATAATAATCGAGATATCCTTGAGACGACCTTCACCGGACATCAAACAGGTGATGGACCAGTTACCGACACAAAGCAGAGCGTACAGAACCAAAACACCGAAAAGCTCACTAAGAGCATTTACACTACGTGGGTTGGTATCATTTACAACAAAGCTGGATGCCAGACGATTAATGGAATAACACAAGCTGTATAGAATAACATAGATAAATGCAATCGGCACACTACCGCGATCTCTATGACGAATCTCATAGAAGCCGTCTACCGGATGAGACAGGCAGTAGAAGCTGTATTTCCATTTGTCTTTTGTAAAATACTTTTTCACTCTTCTACCTCCTACTCTAAAGTGTCTGCGGAATTATCCGTGTACTTATTTCTGTTACGCCATTTCTTAAATGCGACACCGCCGATTACAAGAACCACTGCAAGCGTCAGAATCCATTCAAGGTTTCCAACGAGGAATTCGTTTCTGTATCTGCGGAATGCGATGGAATAATACTGCTTACTCATACCGAGTTCCAGATATTCCATTGCCTTCTTGTTGTCTCCGGCGGAAAGATATGCCTTACCGAGACCAACGTAAGCAAGCTCAAAGTTTGCGTCGTATTTGAGTACATTTTCCCAAACCGGAACGGCAGTAGCCTCATCTCCGTCGTAACGAAGACCAACGGCTTCATTAATCAAGCTACCATACTCGGTTGGCTTAAACAACAAAACAATGTTTAAGGTACTGTCTGCTACCATCAGCTGTTCTTTGTTCTTTTCGATTGCCTTCGGAGTCTTAAAGCAGCCCTCCTGTGCACCGTTATCACTAAAACCGCCGAATACGTACAACAGATTACCTTCATGATCATAGGTAAATACACGGCCACGACGGGAATCGAGGAACGAGTAGATACCATTTTCACAGTAACATACATCGATTGCTCTGGACATACCATCGTAAGAACCGGTAGCATTATACTGTCCGATATCACCTCCGGTATGCTCGTTGTAGCCCTTCTTTATAACATCAAGTCCCTTCGGGTTCAAACGCTTTACGCCCTGAACACCGTTGGTATCAGCAAAGGATGCATAGATAAATCCATCATCATCTACATCTAAGCCGTTAAACTCGGTGGAAATCTTAAGTGCCTGCTTCTGTCTCTGCGCCTTTGTGGAAAGCTTTCTCCATACGCGCTCCCAAGTGGAAATGCTTACGGAAATCGTACCGAAGTAGTTCTCAAACTCAAGATTCTCGTTGAATACGAGGATACCTTCCTCGGTATTCTTAGCAATGACATAAAGTCTTCCTGCAGAGTCAACAATCAGTTTCTGCGGACAGAAAATGAAGTTGTCTTCCAATACATTGTCTTCTCTCTGTGGATTTTCAACAATCGTATTCAGCGTGTAATCGGAATTCAGAATAACGACACGGTAATTATCTGCATCCGCAATATAAATAAAGCCGTCTTCATTCTCCGAAATACATACACCCATCGGATTCTTTAAGGTTTCTGCCACTCCATTGTTATCAAATCCCTCAATAATATGAATTAAAGAATAATCGTCTGCATTCAACACGACAACACGGTTATTACCGGAATCGACAATATAGAGGTGATTATCTTTTCCAAGATATACATCATTTGGAGTAACAAAGCCACCAATGGCTTCTCCATTCTCATCAAGAATGGTTGCACCGTCTATCTTTCCGTCCGGAATATATGCAGCCGGAGTATAAACGATATTCTCCCAATAATCATAGTTATAGGTAGTATATGGTACATCATCTGCATAACAGGTAGATGCAAGCATTACGAACACTAAGAGCATAAGGAGCATTTTCTGAATCACATTTTTCATCATTCATATCCTCCTTATCAATCTTTCATACCGGATGTTGTCATTGTTTCCAAAATGTTACTCTGACAAATCAGGAAGAAAATAACCGGAACCGCTGCAAGGCAGAAGGTAACGGCCTGTGCTGCACCCGCACGGGCTGCACCACCACCGGCAATCTGCTGCAAAGCATACTGAAGCGGTTTCAACTGTTCGCTACGAAGGTAAGTGGAACCGGTGTTACCCCACATCTGCTGGAACTGGAAGATTGCCAAGGTGAGCCAAGCCGGCTTAACGTTCGGCATAATAATTTTCCAGAAGATGATCCACTCATTTGCACCATCCAGTCTTGCAGACTCCATAAGAGAGTTCGGAATCTGCTCCATGAACTGCTTCATGAGGTAGAGACCAAGACCATACTGCCAGGACTGAAGGATAATTGCCCAATGGGTATTGTTGATTCCGAGCTTCGATACGATGATGTAGATCGGAATCTGTGTAACTGTCCAAGAGAACATAAGGGAAAGGACAACGAACTTAAACAGGATATTTCTTCCCGGGAAATCGTGCTTTGCAAGCGGATAAGCTGCAATAGAAGAAATAATAACGTGTCCGACAGTACCAAGACCGGTAATGAGGATTGTATTCATTACATATCTGGAAAATGGTACCCAGGTATCATTCATGTTCGTGAACAAGTCACGGAAGTTGTCAAAGGATGGGTTTCTAACAAAAATCTTTGGCGGATACTGGAAGATTTCATCCAATGGCTTTAATGCATTGTTGATAATCATTACAAGCGGAAGTGCCATAAACACACCGCAGATAATCATCATACCAAACAACAGGGTGTTTCCTGCCTTAGAACGGTTCAGCTGCTTTGTGTGCTTGTAGTTCTTCGGCTTAAAGTAATCTTTTTGTCTTGCCATAACTACTCACCCACCCTTCTAAGCAATCTCTGAATCAGCTTGTTAGAGCCGACCATCAACAGGAACAGACAGGTAGCGATTGCAGATGCATAACCCATCTCAAAACGATAAGTACCGTAGTCGAGAAGGTGAGTTACGATGGTTGCACCCGCGTAGTTTACAGACGGGTTACCTGCGAGCATCGTACTTACATCTGCTACAGCGAAGGAACTCGTAATCTGCATAACGGCACCGAACATGAGCTGTGGTCTCATGGAAGGCAAAGTGACATACCATAACTCCTGCCAACGGTTCTTAACACCATCCACTGCTGCAGCCTCGTACAGAGAACGGTCAACGGTCTGAAGACCGGCAATAAAGGAAAGGAAGCCGGTACCAAGGGATAACCACAACTGTACGATAATCAAACACGGAAGGACATAAGCCTCGGTCTGGAACCAAAGAATCGGCTCATCGATGAAGCCCCAACGGATTAAGAAACCATTTAAGTAACCATAACGGTCAGAGCTTAAAATCAAACTCCAAACCAGATAAGCCTGTCCACAAATGGACGGAGCATAGAAAATCAAAGTAAGGAAAGCACGAAGCTTACCCTTAAACTCGTTAATAATCCATGCGAACAACAGACACATCAAATAACTGATCGGTCCTGTAATGACTGCAAAGAGCAAGGTGTTCTTTAATGCAATCAGGAAAATATCATCCTGAAGGAACAACTTGATGTAGTTGTCCCAACCGATGAAAGTCGGTGCTTCCAACATATTAAAGTATGTAAAACTCAATACAATGGAAGCAAGTACCGGTAAAATGGTAAATAAGAAGAAGAAAATGAAATAAGGGGTAATCATGGCATAGGACCATCTTGCACGATATACTCTCTTCTTCAGCGACCATTCTTTTTTAGCTGCTTCTTGAACAGAATCCAATGATGTTTACCTCCTTAATCCAAATTAAACTCTTTACGCTTATACGTAATCTCTTCATTAATATAAAGTACACGATCCATCAACTCTTCACGAGGAGTAGCGGAGTCTGTACTGGTAGTAACTGCGTAGAATGCATTGTTTACATTACGCCAGGTGAAATATCCACCCGGAACCTGACGAATACCGCGAACATGGTCAAACTGTGCACTAAGAACGGTTGCGATATCGCTCGGCCAAGGAATCATGCTAAATGCTTCAATGTTTGCAGTAGCAACTCGAGCAGATGCACCCATCAGGGATTCCATCTCACTGGAGTAAAGCGCCTGCGTGTTGGCACTGGTCCACCACTTTAAGAATTCCCAGCAAGCCTGCTTATGTTCGGAAGCCTCCATGATAACACACGCGGTACCAGAGGATGCTACTGTGCTGTTCACGGTGCCGTCCTCCTGAACGGTTCCCGGTACACATGCCATTCCCCACAAACCGGCAATATCCGGTGCGGATACCTGCAAAGTATTGTAATAGGTATAATCCGTAATAATAATCGGTGCTTCACCGGTACGGAAACGCTCTTCTACAGAGGTTGCGGTTTCCATCTTAAAGTCTGTGTAGTACTCGGTAAAGGTACGGAATGCGGAAATTGCCTCCTCGGAATCAAGTGCTGACTTCGAACCGCTTTCATTGTAATACTCACCGCCATTTTGATAGAGAATCATGGCGAAGTTCGATTCCGTCGGCAACATACCAAGGTCCATATTGTTCTGAGACAATACGGTAAGTACAACCTTCATCTCATCCCAAGTGGTCGGAATCGTAAGACCAAGCTCCGAAAGAATGTCCTTACGATAGAACATCATAGCAAAGGTCTGTGTCTCCGGAAGTCCGTAGATATGCTTTCCATTAACATCCGTAAAGGTAAATGCTTCCATTGCACTTGCACGGAATCGAGACTCAA
The DNA here is from genome assembly GCA_002315495.1 of Lachnoclostridium sp. UBA1781. Taxonomy (GTDB): domain Bacteria; phylum Bacillota; class Clostridia; order Lachnospirales; family Lachnospiraceae; genus ISDg. Next base: position 7,560 of record DCGJ01000167.1, read on the forward strand.
TGACTTCTGCGTAATCGGAGAACTGTGTCAAATCGGTTACTGCATGTCGGATACCGTAGTTCATCGGCCAGTCATTTGCAACCTGAATTGCAACGTCCGGACCGGAGCCTGCGAGGGTTGCCTGCAGGAGTGAGTTGATATCAACGAGCATAACGTTAACGTTTACAAAATACTCAGATCCATCCGGGTTCTTATAGGCCTGATTGGTGAAGGTTTCATCAATCAGAGACTTAATAACGTTTGCCTGGTCACGACCGGTACCAACCCAAAGGGTAATGGCAATGGCATCGTCACCGGTGGATACGTCACCAATCATGTTATAGTCGATAACGAAGGAATAGAACAATCTCTTCATTTCGTGGATGAACTTTCTCCACCAGGAATCATGAAGCTTTGGAGCATCATTTCCATCGGAAAGAATATAAATTTCATCGATTGCAAGCGGCTGCTCAATAACCTGAGTAATCCAGGTACCACATGCACGAATGTTGGTACGGAAGGTGCTAACGACACGTACAACGTACTCAACATCATCAATAATATCGTCAAGCTGGTCTCTCATCGTAATCAATACGGTTTCCTTATCGGAGCCCTTACCAACCAATGCCTGAAGACGCTTGATGGTATCGTTCAACAGATCACGAACTTCGATACACTCTGCTTCGAGGTTCGGAAGATTGTTCGCAATCTGATAATCCTTCCAGGAGTCCGGAGAAGTACCGGTGATACAAAGAATCTGACGATAAATCGCCTGAAGCTTAGTAACACAAAGCTGAACATCCGATACGATATCAGCAAATTCACCGAGAACAGTCTCCATGCGAAGCGTATGCTTACCGGCGGAAAGATAAATGCAATATGCATTGCCCTTCTCATCGCAAAAAATCTCCTGTCTCCAGGTAGACTCATACTGGAAGCCGTAAGCGCTGAATTCCTCGAATGGAACCTCTCCATCAACAGAAATCTTTCTGGATACATATACACCCTTGGTAAAGTTCTGCTTAACATTCAATCCAATGTTGTAGTACCCTGCTTCGACAACATCGAAATCCCATTCAATCCAGGATCCAACTAAACGCCAGGAGTTACCACCGATGACATTGTTAAGCAAGTATCTTGGGCTGTATGGAGAAACGGCCGGGCTGGACTGATCCTGCTGCGGGTAAAGCATCTGTGAGCTCTTACGAACTGCATTTTCACCCTGAATGGTAATGAGGCTCTTAACAGCTGCGCTTGCACCCTTTGCATCGTTGGCTGCCTTGTATTCACTATAAGAAGGAAGATTCTCAACATAGTTCATGGAAATGCTGTACAAAAGCATCGGCTCCTTAATGGAAACGAGCGTAAGCACATGCTCTCCGCTTTCCAGATAAACCGGAAGCTGACTGGTAATGTAACCATTGCTGTCGTAGAGATAAGAGGACATCCAATCCGGAGACTCTACCTGAGACGGCTTCAGATTGTTTCCCTGGTTATCGCTCTTCCAGCTCCATGCATAAGAAAGGATGTCAAAATCCACACCGGAGTTTACCCAAATACGAGAGAACTTAATATCCGAAAGCTCTGCATAAGGAAGCTTACCATCAATGAAGTAAGCGCGCTCAATGTCAGCATTCTTTCCTGCAACCGGATAATAAATCTGATTGATGTAATAGTAGCCTGCCTGCTCTACCGTAAACTTATAGGATACATAACCCTCTTCTGTCGTGTAAAGAGACTGACTGAGACCATCCACAGAAAGACTGTTGGAAAGATTTTTGTACTCGGAATTATCAACAACTTTCATTCCTTCCATACTGGAAGCAGCTGCATAGTAATCCTTTGCTGCAATCACGATGGACTTATCGGTTTTTGCCTTCGGATAAGTTGCGATGTACTGCTTGTAGGTGAGAATGGATTTGTCAATGTTATAAGTGGAAAGAATGTTCTTGTAATCCTCCAAGGTCATATCTTCCGCATTCTTATTCACAATCGGAGCAATCACCTCTGGGGTTTCATCTTCATCCACCGCTCCTACTTCAGCGGTATCGCCTGCAGAAGCAACGTCATCGGAAGCCTGCGCATCATCCGCTGTCGCAGTTTCCGTTTGCTCATCATTTGCTTCACCGACAGCTTCGTCCGGCGCAATTGCCGATACTTCGGTATCTTCAGCGATTTCATCAGTTGCAGCTGCAGCTGAACACAACGACTGAAGCATCATACAAATGACGAGCAGCATTACGAGTCCGTTTTTAAACACTCTCTTCGTATGCATCATTTTCCTCCTTCTTCTGTTCATCATACCACTCCTGCCGTTCTCCATCCGGCTCGGGTATGAGAATCATAAATATTTTTTCTATCATAACTGAAATCAGTAACGTAGCAATTCCCGGAACAATCAATGCGAACCATGGAAGAACATATAGCATTATTCCCGATATCATCAAAACCAGGAAAATGCCGACCGTATAGTGAAGATACTTAAATTCGAGAAAGGCTGCCATCTTAAACAACTCCCGAAGCGTCAACTCGAATCGGGATATCATTGCGTACAGATACACTCCAAGCACAAGAGCAAACACAGTAAATGCGGCACAAACCAAGGTAAGCACCATTCCCTGTTTTGTCTTTGCACTATACCAAACGTAGGTATCAATCGAGAATAACAGCAAACTTGCAATATGGAGTACAGAACAAATCAGCCCCTGTTTCCATTCCCGTCTGAGGCATTGAAAGAATTCCGTAAGCACATATCCCCTTTGGCAACGAATCGTCTTCACCGTCGTATAATATAAAGCCACTGTGGCATATCCCATAGTAATTACCGGAAGGGAGCAAACCAACCATAAAAGCGACAGTATAATCAGTTTTCCAATGTTATCGAAGGTTCGAATCAATGGTCCGTCCAGTGAGAAAAAGCTTCTCATATCGACATCCTCATTCATCCATCAGTTTTGGTAATTTTTTCATGCATTTAGGCATTATTTAACGCAAAAAGGCATAGTATGCCTAAATGTTCACGTTACCATCGAAATAATAACACAGATAATTCACAATCGCAACCTAGTGATTTGTTATAAATTACTAAACAAATGCTTAATTTTAGGCTTTTTTTATGCTTTATTCGTCAAATTTACCATACACTTTTCCATAAATCGTATATAACTACACTAAAATAGTACTAAACTATTATATATCTATCCTTTGCTTGGCATTATCACCAAAACAGTTGAAAAACACCTCGAATTTTATGAAAAATTGTTAAAAAAATATAAACACCTGTTCTTTCACAAAAACAGGTGTTTATTTGACCAAAAATGAATATTGTAATACTAAATATGGAAATAATACTATTTAAGAATTGCACCGTAACGAATACGAAGTTTTGGAAGTGACTTGATTTCGGTATAGTAATTCACCATCCAGTCCTCTCCCTGAGAAGGATCGTTCTCGCCTGTTGCAGGCGGTGCATAAATCGTAAGGGTTACATCCTTAGGTCCTTCTAATGGCTGCTCAAAGTAAGCGTCGCTCATATCGATGACCTTAACGCCAGGCGCCTTATAGTACCAATGACCGTCAAAGCAAAGCATCAGGTTCTTATCAACCAAATCATCCTCAAAATATGCTTCGAAGAATACCGGATTGGAATCAAAATGTACCGGCATCGCAATACCCTCGGAATCCTCAGAGCCGCCCCAGCGAAGGGTACAAGGAAGTGTCTGCTCTTCTGCCACATTCTGCTTTGGAGAGAAGAACGGATCCTGAATCTGCTTCTTATAGCTCTTAAGCACAGGCTGTTCAATACCAACCTCGGAGTTGTTCGGATCTTCAATCTCAAGTCCGAGACGGCCACGGTCACGGAACATATAGAAGGTGTAACCATTCAGCCAGCGATCCTTGTCTGCTTTGAGAAGATCTGCAAACTCCTGCATCATCTCAGCCTGCTCATAAGGACCGGTAACGTCTGCGTCCGCATTTAGCTCGGCAAGTACCATTGGCTTAATCACGCCGTCATTCATAACAATATAACGCTGATAGGACTTCTTGCAAAGCTCATAAACGTTCTTAACGTTCTCGCGCATGGAGCTGGAGGAATCCTCGCAAACATCAGCCGGATAGCCCCAGTGAAGAGCAAGGTAACGGTCAACGGATACGATATCGGCAGCTTTGGCAGCCTCGGTAAAGATATCCTCCATAATCATCTTCTCTTCATTCTGATTCTTACAACCGTCAAGACAGAGAATAATTCTGGCATTCGGAGCTTCCTTGTGGAACACTTCACAAGCTCTTACGAAAAATGCGGCAACATCCTCATAGCTTGCTCTCTTATTGAAGGAGAACCAGTTTCCGGTAGCTTCATGGTTAATACGAACGGTAATGCGGCCAAAGGAACGAAGGTCTCTTGCAACATAAGCAAGACGCTCGTTATCCAAATACGGATCAATCGTTAACGTAAGCAATACATCCTGTCCGTGACGACGAACATCACGCATGGACGTAAACGGCTCAGCATTCAGGTCTCCGCCTTTTCCGCCCTGGTATGGGAAATAATCATCGTAAGGATAAGCCCATGCACCTGCACCGTCATGAGCATAAGCAACCGACGCACGAACCGGCCATCCATTATCATTCGGATAATAACAATACATCAAGCAAATCGAGCGATGCGGACGTCCCATCTTACGAAGGAGCTAGTCCTGATTTACATACTCACCGCGCTCACTTCCGTCGCAAAGGTCTACGGCACACTCTGCCGGACCAAGCGTTACCTTGTAAAACTTCTCCATACTTCACCTCAAAATTAGTATTCTACGCGCTTAGCGAACATGCTTACCAAAATGAACGGCAAACATGCATGTTACTTAAAATTATAAGGGATTGCGAAAAATCCCGCAACCCCTTATATTATTAACTTATGATACTATTTTTGCATATTTTTACACGGAATCCTTTGCTTCCTTCTGAAGCTCGTACAAAAGATTCAGCGCATCAATCGGTGTCAGATTGCCAAGATCCAACTCCTTCAGTCTCTGAACAACCGGGCTTGGAGCTGCTTCTCCAAACAGGGAAAGCTGGCCCTCCACATCTTTATTCCGTTTTGTAAAGCGTCCGTTTTCTCTCGGTAACAGACTCTTTTCGACCGGAGACGCATTTGCCGTCTGCTCTGCGATATTACGGGCTTTTCCGGCCAAATCATGACTCAGAAGCTCTGCTACAATTTCCTTCGCACGATTTAGAACGACATCCGGCACACCGGCAAGGCGGGCCACCTGAATACCATAGCTCTTATCCGCACCTCCGCGAATAATCTTACGAAGAAATACGATATCATCTCCCTGCTCCTTCACGGCGATACAATAGTTCTTTACGCCGTCGAGCTGACCTTCGAGTTCCGTCAGTTCATGATAATGCGTTGCAAACAGAGTCTTCGCACCAATCGCCTTTCGGTCAGATACATGCTCGATTACAGACCAGGCAATCGCAAGACCATCAAAGGTACTCGTACCACGTCCGATTTCATCCAAAATCAAAAGACTCTTCTTTGTCGCATTGCGAAGAATATTCGCAACCTCATTCATCTCCACCATGAATGTACTCTGACCACTGGCCAAGTCATCCGAGGCTCCCACACGCGTGAAAATGCGGTCCACAATTCCAATTCTTGCTTCCTTCGCAGGAACATAACTTCCCACCTGCGCCAAAAGCACGATTAATGCCGTCTGACGCATATAGGTTGATTTACCGGCCATATTCGGTCCGGTAATAATACTGATTCGATTATCCCCATTATCAAGTAACGTATCGTTATCCACAAACATATTGTTCGGAATCATCTTTTCAACGACCGGATGACGACCTGCTATAATCTGAATGCTTCCGTCCTCCGTAATCTCCGGTCGAACATAATGGTTATGGTCTGCCACATACGCAAGACTCGCCATACAGTCCACCGTAGCGACCGCCTTTGCCGTCTGCTGAATGCGGGCTGCCTGAGCAGCCACCTGCTCACGAATGGATACAAACAAATTATACTCAAGTGAGAATAATTTATCCTCCGCACCTAAAATGGTGTCCTCGAGTTCCTTTAATTCCGTCGTGGTATATCGCTCGGAGCCGGCAAGTGTCTGCTTTCTCATCCAAGTGTCCGGCACAAGGTCCTTAAACGAATTGGTAACATCAAAGAAATAACCAAACACATTGTTATATTTGATTTTCAGGTTCTTAATTCCGGTCGCTTCACGTTCCCGCTCCTCGAGTGCGGAAAGCCACTTCTTGCCATCCGTCTTTGCGGCTCTCAGTCGGTCAACTTCTTCATGGAAGCCCGGTCGGATAATGTCGCCCTCTTTCACCGAAAGCGGCGCATCGGGATTAATAGCTGCATCAATGAGCTGGTACAAGTCTTCTAACGGATCCATCTTCTGGTCCTGCTCGCGAAGCAGCTTACTGCTCATATCCTTCAAACAGATTTTAATTCCGGGAATTACACCAATCGATGCCTTAAAGGCAGTCAAATCCCTCGGAGACGCATTTTGATAGCTGACACGACATACCAGACGCTCCAAATCATAAACCTGGTCCAGATATTCCCTACATTCCTCACGATCCGACATATGACTTAAGAAATCGGAAATCGCATCCTGACGAGCAACAATCTCCTTCTTATCGAGCAGTGGCTGTTCCAGATATAGGCGTAACAGTCGTGCACCCATTGCGGTCTTGGTTTTATCCAAAACCCACAGTAAAGACCCTCTCTTCTGCTTCTCACGAAGGGTCTCGCAAAGTTCGAGATTTCTTCTTGCGGCACTGTCTAAAATCATATACTTACCGGTGCGATATGCCTGAATCCCGGTAATATGTCCAAGGGAAGTCTTCTGCGTTTCATACAGGAAATTCATAATACAGCCCGCTGCATTAACCCCAATTCCCATCTCAGAAATGCCAAGGCCAAAGAGACTTTTCACATGAAAATGCTCTCTGAGTACCTTCTCGCAGTTATCAATATCATAGGTCCAGTCATCCACATGGCTGATGCAGATACCGAGTCTCCCACGAAGGTCCTCCAAATCAAGCTCCGACATACACATGGCCGCATTTACCAAGATTTCTGTTGGTCCGAACTTCGTAATTTCATCCATTACCTTACGGGTGTCGGTTACTTCCGTTACATAGAAATCGCCCGTGGTAACGTCCACCGTAGCGACACCGTAACGGTCATCCTGCCAGATAATGGCCATCAGGAAATTATTTTTTGATGCGTCAAGGCTGTCCTCCGCCGTATTGGTTCCCGGAGTAATAATACGGGTAACCTCACGCTTCACCATCCCTTTCGCCTGCTTCGGGTCCTCTACCTGCTCACAGATGGCAATACGGTAGCCCTTTTCGATTAATCTCGTGACATACGTATCGCATGCGTGATAAGGAATACCGCACATCGGTGCACGTTCCTCGAGTCCGCACTGCTTCCCGGTTAACGTAAGCTCGAGCTCTCTTGAGACAAGCTGAGCATCGTCAAAAAACATTTCGTAAAAGTCGCCGAGGCGATAGAACAAAATGCAGTCCTTGTGCTTTTCCTTAGTGTCTAAATAATGTTGCATCATTGGCGAAATCTGTGCCATAATTCTGCTCCGTTTCTTGGAAAATGCTCCTCATTTTCCTATTCATTATCCTTCAAAAAATCCATATCTCCCAGGTCATCTTCCGGAAGATTGTCCTGGTCTGCGGCGGCCGTTGCGAGCTGGTCGCAGCGTTCATTTTCCGGATGTCCGTTATGACCCTTCACCCACTGAAAAGTCACCTCGTGCCCCATCATTGCGGAAAGAAGACGTTTCCACAGAGTCACATTCTTCTTGCCCTTAAAATCGGTCCGAAGCCAGCCGTCAATCCAATGTTCGTTAAAGGCCTTGCAAAGGTACTGGGAGTCGGAACAAACGGTAACCTTGCAAGGCACCTTCAGATGCTCAAATCCGACAATACAGCCTAATAACTCCATTCGGTTGTTGGTCGTTACCGCATATCCGCCGGAATATTCGCGGACATGCTCCTTCCCTTCTGCGTCCGTATATTTTAGGACTGTTCCATACCCACCCGGTCCTGGATTGCCCCGTGACGAACCGTCACTATATAGTCGTACTTCTTTCATAGTTTCCCCTTATCTTTTTGCCCATTCTCCCGTATCAAGAAAATGCTGCACCGCCACCATCGCCTCATTCAAAATCACGTCAGGATATTCCATCACACGAAGAAGTGCAATCGCATTTTTCGAGGTAGCTCGTCCGTCCTTTAGCAGATAATCAAAGCGGATATCACCATCCGAAACCGTTTCGCTAAAATGATAATTATCGTATTCCTTCTCGAGTAGCGTCGTAAGCTCCAAATCATGCGTTGCCGCAAACGCAGCAAAATGCGCATTTGCCATATAACGAAGAATCTCCGTAGACGCGCCGATACGCTCTGCGGTATTCGTTCCGCGTAGTACTTCGTCCACAAAACAAAGCACCGGAAGTGTCCCCTCTCTTTGATCGAGGATTCGCTTAATGGCTTTTATTTCGACAATATAATAACTCTCTCCGGCAAGCAAATCATCCGATAGACTCATCGAGGACAGAATGTGATAGCAACCGGCGGAATAAGACTCCGCACATACCGTGTGGACGGTCTGGGCCATAATTGCTCCAAGCGCGATGCTGCGAAGGAAAGTCGACTTTCCGGAAGCATTGGAACCGGTTAATAATACAGGTTTTTCCGTTGTCAAATCATTCCGAACCGGCTCGGAAATCAGCGGATGTCCGATTGCGGTTATCTTCATTTTGGAGGCCTCGACACGATCCTTTTCGTAACGAAGCTGCGGCACACAGGTGATTGGTGCCCATTTGCGATAAGAAGCGATGGCAATCGCCATATCGAGACGTCCACAGATGGTAAACATCTCGTGGATCTCCGAGGTATGCTCCGTTATCGTTCGATACATCCGATTAAACTTAATCAGATCGATATGCGTCAGGATTCGTACATAGTCAAGTAGCATATCCAGAAGTCCGCCCGTTGCAGTTTTCGGAGCTAACAAGCGCATTCCCCGCTGCATCCCGCGAAACGGCTGCGAAAGTTTCTGCAGTTCCTTCATGTCTTCATGAGAATTCACCTTGGAAAGCGTTTGGATGCTCCGAAGCCACCCTACCGTGTAGCCAAGAACATTCAGATATGGTTCAATTTCGCCCTTTCGCTTCATGTAGGTAATGACATTATAAAGTGCCGTAAGTATCATCATAAAGATACTCGGAACAACGAAATCATCATGTCCGAAGCTTCCGAAGATTCCGATACCGATGGCTACAACATACAAAACAAGAGGAATATAATGCTTCACATTGGATTCCGCAGGAACATCGGACAGACGCATCAGGTACTTATATACGCTGATTCTCCGAAGCTTTCCCATCGCCAAAAATTCTTTGGCAAATGCTTCTCGTTCTTCTTTATGTTCGGAAAAATATTGAATTCTATCTTCGCGCTTTTCCAGTTCTCCCGGCTCTGTCTCCGGTCGATGAAGAGCTGCCCAAAGATACTCCTCACCCACGGCTGAGTACGTTCCGTTTAAGGTCCAAAACAAACGATCCATATCCAGGTCGTTCCAGGTAATCTCATCGAGGTCACTCTCCCGTTTCGGCAGGCTCTCGAGATATGCGGAAACATACTTCATACGCTCGATGTTTTCCTCCCTTTTCGGAGGTTTCCCAAAGCTCATCTGTACCCTTCGGATAATCTCTTTCTTTCGGTTAATTTCATCGGAGATCCCCTTTGCAATCACAAAGAGAAAAAATAATCCGATGATCACAGCTAATTCCCAGTTCATAGGTTCTCCCATCACTCCATATAATCACAAGGACCGAGACCGGGATAATCCCAGTCTCGGCGTGAAATTATGCAGTATATTTCTTTAAGGTTTCACGAATTGCGCCAGGCGCCCTATAAAGTTCGGAAACCATTCCAACCACCTTGTCATAAAGACCGATTTCACAAAGGTCAACGCCAAATACATCCTTACGGGTATAAAGCTCGCGAAGCTTGTCATAATCGTTATCGCCACCTAACGTATAATCCGAAACAATCTTCTTCAAATCGTCAAGAAGCGGGTCAGAGCTCTGTGTAAATGCTTCCCCGTTATCACCGAGTCCGCTCAGATATCTTGCATAGCCTGCAAGCACCAAAGGAATCAACGTAAGCTTGGAAAGGTCAAGTCCATGTTCCACATAAGCCTTCAGAGTCTCACCAAATCGAATGGAGAGTTTCTGGCTGGTATCGGTTGCGATTCTCTGCGGTGCATCCGGCATAAACGGATTCGGAAGACGCTTCGTAAGTACTGCCCCGATAAAATCCTCAGGCTTCAAAATGCCCGGATTCACAACCACCGGCATCGCCTCCACATAGCCCATTTTTGTAATCAGACTGCAAAGCTCAATATCCTTCATCTCCTCGGAAATGAGGGTATATCCCAGCATACATCCATAGATTGCAAGTGCGGTATGAAGCGGATTCAGACACGTACAAACCTTCATCTTTTCCACCTTATCCACGGTCTCGCGGTCGGTGTACAAAACGCCTGCCTTTTCCAGACACGGACGGCCATTCGTGAAGGTATCTTCAATCACGAGATACTCGGTTTCTTCCGCATTTACAAACGGAGATGTATAGGTATTGCGATTCGTAATAATCAAATCGGTATCCTCGAAGCCGTCCGCAGAAAGCATCTCTACGACCTTCGCATCCGGACGTGGGGTAATCTTATCAATCATACTCCACGGATAGGAAACCAGCTTGGAATCCGTCAGATAATCCATAAAGCCTGCTTCACAAACGCCCTTGGAAATCATAGCCTCGGCATATGCCAAAACGCCCTCTTTTACCTTATCACCGTTATGAGAACAGTTATCCATCGAGGACAAGGTAATCGGTGCCTTACAGGTCTTGTAACGGGTGTATAACAAAGCTGTTAGCTTGCCCATCATAAGAACAGGCTGAAGTCCACGCTCGCTAAGGTCAGCTTTTGCAACATTCGAAAGATTACCGTCCGGGCCCTTTAAGGAATAGCCCTTCTCGGTAATTGTGAAGGTTACCATCTGAAGCGACGGATTCGCAAAAATCTCCTCAAGACGCTTCCAATCCACAAAGGAATAATCCGCACGAAGGGACTCGGCGATGGAGCCTACGACCTTCTTTTCCACAGTTCCATCAGACTTTAATACTGCAAGTAAAGACAGATTATCGTACGGCTGATAAGCCTTTTCGATAATTTCATAATCAAAGCCCTCGGCAACAATCACACCGGTATCCATAGCGCCCTGATTCAACAAATCTTCCAATAAAGCGGCAGGAAAAGCACGGAAGATATTGCCTGCTCCAAAGTGAAGCCAGGTCGGATTGGCCTTGGTCTTCGCAATCATTGCTTCACGGTCGTAGGAAGGAATCTGATATCCCTTTTCGGTAAAAGCGGCCGTTTCCTTTTTTGTGATGTCAACTAATCTCATGACTTCTTTATTGCCTCCCACAAGCCGTTAATATATGCTACACCAAGCGCACGGTCATAAAGACCATATCCCGGTCTTGCCTGCTCACCCCAGATCATTCTTCCGTGGTCAGGACGGGTAATTCCCTCAAAGCCGATATCGGAAAGGGCCTTTACAATCTCATACATATCAAAGGTTCCGTCAGAGGACAGGTGACTGCTCTCATGGAATACACCCGGTGCTTCAAACTTAATGTTACGAAGATGTGCAAAGTGAATACGTGGAGCAATCTTCGGATTACGAATGACCTGCGGAAGGTTGTTCTCAAGGTTTGAACCAAGGGAACCCGTGCAAAGTGTAAAGCCGTTATACGGACTGTCATTCAGGCTTGCAATACGCTCGAGGTTCTTCTCGCTGATTACAATACGCGGAAGTCCGAAAACACTCCAGGCCGGATCATCCGGATGAACCGCCATTTTAATCTGATATTTCTCACAGGTTGGCATAATACCATCGAGGAAGTATTTGAAATTGTTCATCAAATCTTCTGCGGTAACGCCCTTATACTTTTCGAAAAGCTCCTTGATTTCGTCCTTTCTCTCCGGCTCCCAGCCAGGAAGAATGAAACCGCCGGACGCATTTTCCATACGCTCAAACATCGTATTCGGGTCAATTCCGTCAATTAAGTTGGAATCGTAAGCGAGTGCATTGGAGCCATCCGGAAGTGGCTGTGCCAGATCGGTTCTGGTCCAGTCAAAAATCGGCATAAAGTTATAGCAAACCATGTGAATATCGTTCTGTCCACAAGCCTCCAACGACTTACAGTAATTCTTGATATACATATCTCTCGTATCTGCACCGAGCTTGATATCCTCGTGAACATTGATACTCTCAATACCGAGAAGCTTAAGACCTGCAGCCTCAACCTCATCCTTTAATTCCTTCACCTGCTCATAGGTCCATGCAACACCGCAAGGCACCTTATGAAGGGAAGAAATAACACCGGTTACACCCGGAATCTGACGAATCTGCTCCAGAGTAACACTGTCCATGTCCTTGCCATACCAGCGTAAGGTCATATCCATAATAAAAACCCTCCTATATTGTGATTAGTCTCGTACTAATCGAATATTTTTCTTCCCTTCTCATCCGGAATCTCCGTAATCCGGTGGAAGTATGTATTCACGCGGTCTCTCCATTCGACCGCATTGAGAAGCTGCATCGAGAATCGCTCACGAAGACGTGTGTATCTCTCCGGCTCGATCTTCTCCTGTACCGATTCCAGCAAGGCAATCATCTGCTCCACCTCTTCCACGCCTTCAAAATGCGTGTCATAGATATACTGAAGCACCGTCCTTCCATCCCTTAACCGATGACTGTACGGTACTCTGTGGAAGAATAATAAAAGCTCCTCCGGTGTCGTCTCAACCTTCTCGTACATTGCTTTATTCGCACCGAGATACTGCGTACTGTAACCGGTTCCGGAGGAATTTCTCTCTACACCGATTGCGCTGTGACTGGCCCTGTGATAGGTGCCCCAACGATCGTACTCATAGCCCTCAACATTGACGCCATAGTGATGGTTTGGATTCACCATCCACCCAATGCCAAGCGGTGCCGTATATTTCTCATAAGTCGTTGTGGACTGAAGAAGTATGGTCGTAAGTGCTGCCATCGCCTTCTTGCCGCATTTGCCATAAGCTTCCTTCACAAAGTCTTCGGCAATTTCTTCCGGCGTAAGCTCGGGATCAAAGGAAATGCGGCCGAAGCCATACCAGTTAGCCTGTGCCAGATCGTGTCCGCACCAGTTTTCATCGGTACCTGTATTGGCCACCGCACACATACCGCCTATCGTCTGACCAAACGTCTTTCCGGTAATAATATCCTTTACTTTATCGTCCGTTTCCTTCGCGCAGGTCTTAAACTCGAGCACCTGCTTCCAAATCGGAACCAGATAACAGCAGTCCTTCTGCTGACCGGTATATTCCTGTGCCGCCTGCACTTCAAGCATCTGGTTCGTCTTAGTAAGTCCGCCAAAAAGTGGAGAAACCGGCTCGCGCACCTGAAAATCCATCGGACCGTTCTTAATCTGCAGGATGACATTATCGCTAAACTGTCCGTCGAGTGGCATAAAGTTATCATACCCTGCTCTCGCACGATCTACCGTCTGATCACGCCAATCCTGCTGACAGTTATATACAAAACATCGCCAAATGATAACACCACCAAAAGGCGCAACCGCTTCAGCGAGCATATTCGCCCCGTCGGCATGGGTTCTGCCATAGCTAAATGGCCCCGGTCTTCCCTCGGAGTCCGCCTTTACAAGAAAACCTCCGAAATTCGGAATGGTCTTATAGATTAGTTCCGCTTTTTTTCGCCACCATTTGCGAACCTTCGGGTCTAACGGATCCGCCGTCTCCAATCCTCCGTTCGTCATCGGTGCCGCAAAATTTACACTTAAAAAGATCTTGATTCCATAATCCGCAAACAGATCCGCGATACTCTTGACCTTCAGCAAATGCTTCAAATCGATCAGGTATGTAGCTTCTCCGCGAACATTGACATTATTTAAGACCGTTCCGTTAATTCCCACACTTGCACATAATCTTGCATATGCCTTCAGTCTCTTGTGATCATGTACCTTTTCGTCCTTAAAGAATAACGAATTGCCTGCGTAGCCACGTTCAATGCTTCCGTCCATATTGTCCCAGTGGTTTAGCATACGAAGCGGACAAGCCGGAATCTTTGTCTCCTCAAAGGCCTCAGAAACATGTAATTTTCCGGTTCTTGCAGCACGAATCAGCGCAAATACACCATAAAGGATACCGACATCCGAACCGCCATATACGAAGAAGCTTTCCTTTACAACCTGCAAACGATAGCCTTCCTTCGGAAGCTCGGAATCCACCTTCAGGGTAAATGCCGCATTTTCCGGAAAGATACGAACATCCTTCTTTAATTCTTCAATGGCATTCTCCAGAATGGGACTTTTCTTACACTTGATTTCTAAGGATAGTTTTTCCTTCGGTTTGTCTTTTCCGTACCGAAGCCAAGCCTGATCATAGCCCATAATTAACCCCCGTTATACGCGCTTCCAACCGGGAAGGAACAGGTGATATCCACCTTTCCTGCGGCAAGATACGCGCTTTTGTTATCAAACGAAATCTCAACCCATAACGGCGCATCCGGGTCCTCACTGAACACAATCGGATTCGTAACCGTATAGGTATGCCCCTTTTCCACTTCCTTTAAGGTATTACTTTCCGTCGTTGTCGCTGCGGAACGAATATTGACATTTGCTGTCGTCGTTGCCTTTCGAATGACATACTTCTTGGCAAGCTCCTTCGCGCGATCCCCGGTAATCAGATACTTATATCGGCAATAACCGGTAATACTTCCCGTTTTTATCTTGGCCCATTCGCCCTCCACGCTTAACACCGTGCAGGAATCCATTGGCTTCATGATACCGATTTGCTCCGCATCCCATTTTCCGGACACGCGCACGCTTAACGACTCCTCAACATCCGCAAAGGCAAGGTTTTCCGGTATCTCGAGTTTGGAAAATGCTTCATACTTTGCCCGCATTTCCTCATCGAGAGACGCCAAAATCTCCTGCTCCTTCTCCGTTAAGCCACTGGTTTCCTCCGGTGAATCCGTAGAAGTGGCATCCGTTGAGGTTGGCTCATCCGTAACGGTAGAAGCATCCGGATCGGTATCCGGTCCATCCGTAACATCTCCGGTCTCTACCGTGTCCGTAATCACGGCCGGCTCCGTCGGAATCGGAGAAGGCGTTAGCGAGGTCACCGCAATGACGGTACTTCCGTCCACGACGGTGCCGTCATCCAAAACGGTCGGAAGCTTATGCTCCCCCTCAGGATATGTCTGGCTCGAATTCTTCTTCAGCGGATTCCACAAAAGCAGAAGAACCAATACAACGACTCCAAGAATTTCGGCACAAACCAAAATTAGATTTTTCTTAGATTCCTTTTCTTTCATCACTCTCTACAGCGATTTACTTCTTGTACTCACTTACCGCATCTCTGGTAAATAAGGCAACAAGAGATTCCTTCGCCGGCTTATCTTCAAATAAGACTTTATTCACTTCATCCACAATCGGCATCTCCACGCCGTACTTCTCTGCAAGTTTCTTAGCAGCCTTTGCGCAGAAAACACCTTCCACGACCTGCTTTACTTCATCCATTGCTTCCTTCGTTGTCATTCCCTGACCAATCAGATAACCTGCATTGTGGTTTCTGGAATGTGTGCTGGTACAGGTAACAATCAGGTCACCGACACCGGAAAGACCAAGGAAGGTCTCCGGCTGACCGCCCATTTTCACACCAAGACGACAAATCTCAGCGATACCACGAGTCATCAAAGCAGCCTTGGTATTGTCTCCATATCCAAGTCCGTCCACGCAGCCTGCAGCCAGTGCAATGACATTCTTTAAGGAACCGCCGAGCTCAATACCGATGACATCATTGCTGGTGTAGATACGGAAGAAATCGTTCATAAAGGCCTTCTGGATAAATGCAGCATCCTTCTGATCCTCGGAACCAACCACAATCGCAGTCGGAATGTTACGGCTAACCTCTTCTGCATGGCTAGGACCGGAAAGCACGGCTACACGTGCCTGCGGAAGCTCATCACCAATAACCTCGGTAAGCGTCATAAGGGTTGCCTCTTCGATACCCTTACCAACATTTACAATAATCTGGCCTTCACGAATCTTATCCTTTAATTTTGCTGCCACACTACGAACAAACGGAGAAGCCACAGCAAACACCAAAAGGTCCTTTTCGCGAACTGCCTCATCAAGATCCGTGGTCAACTTAACCTCCTCCGGCATCTCTGCACCCGGAAGATTCGGAATGGTTTTACGGTCTGACGAAAGTGCGTCAATTTCCTTTGCAACTGCGGACCAGAGGGTCACCTCATGTCCGTTCTTAGCAAGCTGAATGGTTAATGCGGTACCCCAGGTACCGGCTCCAAGTACACCAACTTTAATCATGTTACAATCCTTTCTCGCCATTTACTGAGCGTCAGAGATATCCTTCTTTGCCTTTTGGCCGAATTTGTTCTCGGTACCGTTCAACAATCTCTTAATGTTCTCCCGATGGGTATAAAAGCCCGATGCGGTAAACAAAAGTCCGACCAAAATCATCGGCCAGTAATACAGATTATCCAGATAACGAACCGCAATCCAGAGCGGGTACATACATACCACAAACATAGAGCCTACGGAAACATATCCGGTGGTTACAACAACACCTGCAAAAATCGGTGCAAACAGGAAAAAGCTCCAATCGGTGGAAACCATTGCACCACCGGTACTTGCAATTCCTTTGCCGCCCTTAAAATGCAGCGCAACCGGATAACAGTGTCCAAGCACTCCGCCAAACCCGATAATCTCGCACATAAGAGGTGCAAATTCTCTACCCCCGAAAATCAGGAAGCGAACAATAATTGCCGGAAGAAACACCTTTAAGAAGTCTCCTACCAATACGATGGCGCCGGCCTTCTTTCCAAGCGTACGAAGGGTATTGGTTGCACCTAAATTGCCACTTCCATGCTCTCTGATATCAATGTTATAGAAATATTTACCGACAATATACGCTGTGTTCAGATTACCACAGAGGTAACCTACAACCAGACACAGCACCACATTCATTATACTCATTTCTTATCCTCACCACGCTCACGAATAATGAATTTGAGAGAAGTTCCCTCGAAGCCAAATGCGGCCCGAACCTTATTCTCAATGTATCTCGTATAGGAGTAATGCATCAGCTCCTTATCATTTACGAAAATAACAAAGGTCGGCGGCTTTACGCTTACCTGCGTCATATAGAAAACCTTCAGGCGACGACCCTTATCTGACGGTGGCTGCTGCATGGCAAGTGCTTCCATCAGAACCTCATTCAGAACGCCGGTACCGATACGACGGTTCTGGTTCTCCAAAATCTTATCCACTTCCTCGTAAATCTTCGGAAGTCTCTGTCCGGACAAAGCCGATACAAATACAATGCTTGCATAAGGCATAAACGAAAGAATTCTGCGAATCTCTTCGGTATGCTCCTTAACGGAATCATTGGTCTTTTCAATCGCATCCCACTTGTTCACAACAATCAGAACACCACGTCCGGAATCATGTGCGATACCTGCGATCTTTGCATCCTGCTCCGTCACGCCCTCCGAGGCATCAATTACGATTAACGCGACATCGGAACGCTCCACCGCACTCACGGTACGAATAATGGAATAACGCTCAATATCCTCGTGAATCTTACTCTGACGACGAAGACCTGCGGTATCGGTCAGAATATACTCCTTACCGTTATACTTCACCGGCGTATCAACCGCATCACGCGTCGTTCCTGCAATATCAGAAACGATGACACGATTCTCACCCAGCAGACGATTTACAATGGAGGACTTACCGACATTCGGCTTACCGACAATCGCAATACGCGGTCTCGTATCCTCTTCCTCATCGGGCTTCTGCTTCGGAAAATGCTCCGTAACCGCATCCAGCAAATCACCGAAGCCAAGCATGGAGGCAGCGGATACCGGGTACGGATCACCGATTCCAAGGTTATAGAACTCATATACGTCATTGCCGAATTTTTCAAAGCTGTCTACCTTATTGACCGCAAGTACAACCGGCTTACCGGAACGACGAAGCATATCTGCAACCTGGTGGTCTGCATCCACAAGTCCCTGACGCACATCGGTTACAAAGATAATGACATCGGCGGTTTCAATCGCCATCTCTGCCTGCTCACGCATATAGGTCAACATCTTATCCTTGCTGGCCGGCTCGATACCACCGGTATCGACCATGGTAAATGCCTGATTCAGCCAGTTAATATCAGCATAGATACGGTCACGGGTAACGCCCGGCGTATCCTTTACAATGCTGATTCGTTCTCCTGCGAGGGCGTTAAAAAGCGTTGATTTACCAACGTTCGGGCGTCCTACAACAGCTACAATTGCTTTTCTCATAAAATCACCTGTTTTTCTATCATTTGCGCATCAAATCTCAAGGAAAATGATGCTTATTATCAATATTCTTCAATCAGCGAGTCGACAAAATCCGACCCCTCCGATTTTACAATACGTACCTTGGTTTGTAAAGCATTTTCAATGTCCGTAACCGTCAGATCATCGAGCAAAACATCCTCGCCGGAGCGAAGCAAATTGCACGGTAACAAAAGGCGTTCACCGATATCGACCTCTTTCAACTGGGCGATAATATCCCGTGCGGTAAGTAGTCCGGAGACTGTGATACGCTCGCCGAAAAAGTCATTTCGAATCGTTATAACCTTTACGTCGACATTCGGAAATTTCACTTTTGTTTTCGCAACAAGCTGTTCCATAAAAGGTGCTGCGAGCACACCGGTCGCAATCGTTTGGCGACGCATGCGGTCATCCCCGACCTCATAATCATACTCGAGTACATCCTCTACCTCGGTAATCAGGGACCGAAGCATCCCGACACCGTTTTCAATCTGCGGATAACCATCGTAATCTTCCTCATTCGGAAGCTCCATCTCTGCCGTAATGTACCACTCATCCGAAGCATAGACAAAGTTCATTCCAAAATGCTCCCGACAAATGCCCTGCCACTTATGAATGATGGCCAAAGTCTCTCTCGCGCTCTCCTTATCGAATGGCTCAAGCTTCGCAAGCCCTTCGCGGTACTTCGTAAGTCCGACCGGAACGACGCTAAGAGAATCCATCTCCGGAATATATTCTGTCAGATCATGAATGCTTCGTTCAAGCTCCTCTCCGTCATTATATCCGCGACACAATACAATCTGGCCGTTCATTTGGATT
This sequence comes from Lachnoclostridium sp. UBA1781, assembly GCA_002315495.1. GTDB lineage: Bacteria > Bacillota > Clostridia > Lachnospirales > Lachnospiraceae > ISDg. The sequence goes on from DCGJ01000167.1 coordinate 26,879, forward strand.
CCGGCTTCTTTGAAGCGCTTCAGACAATTTAAAGCATCTCCCGCAAAGCGGTTATGAAGCATTTCACAGCGAAGCTTCGGGTTCGTTGTATGAACACTGATATTCATCGGTGACAATCGATAATAACAGATTCGGTCAACCTCCTCAGGGCTTAGATTGGTCAACGTAACATAATTACCCTGAAGAAATGAAAGTCTCGTGTCGTCGTCTTTAAAATACAAGGTTTTACGCATTCCCGGCGGCATCTGGTCAATGAAACAGAAGATACATTTGTTATAACAGTTCTGATAATCGTCCATTAACGATTCGGCAAATACGAGCCCAAGGTCTTCATATTCGCCCTTTTTTATGGTGAACTCCAGCTCCTCTTCGTCACGCTTAATGCCAAGGGTAAGCCGGCTGTCCTCCTCCTCAAACCGATAGTCGAGTACGTCGATAATCGGCTTTCCGTTCATGGTCTGAAGCACATCGCCGGCCATAATTCCGGCTTTTGCTGCGGGACTATGCGGTTCCACCTCTAAGATTTTATGTAAATGCTGCTTCGCCACGAATAAACTCCTTTACTCTACTTCAACATAATAAGTGACGCATTGGAGCCACGTTGTCCGTTGGTGGCTCTGTGCGACCAGTAGGTGTTGCATTTGCATTTCGTACATTCACCGGATAAATGAATGTTCTGCTCCGGTACTCCCGCGTCAAGAAGCACACGTTTATTGGAAAGCCAAAGGTCAGCCAGATATTTTCCGTTCTTTTTATCCTTCAGAATCCCTTCCGAAAAGGCGTTGGAAAAAGCTTGATCGAACTCCTCCATAACCTCGGGACCAATCTCAAAACAATCGCCGCAGATGGAAGGCCCGATGACCACAATCAGCTCCTGCGAATCAGTGCCATAGGTCTCCTTCATCCGTTCAACCATTACCTGTGCAATCTTCCCTACCGTTCCTCGCCATCCCGCATGAGCAGCGCCAATGGCCTTATGAACCGGGTCAAAGAAAAAGATGGGAACACAGTCCGAGCCGAAGCAAAGTAACGGAAGATTTCTTACATTGGTCATCTGGCCGTCAATATCCTCGCACGATAGCGGGCGTATGATACCGGTTCCTGCCTCGTCACCGTCCACAACGCGCACATTTACCGTATGCGTCTGCATCGGGAATACCAGTCGCTCATAAGGAGCGCCGATTGCGTTACAGAAACGGCGATAATTTTCCCGTACATTCTTCTCCTCATCCCCTCTGGTAAAGCCCAGATTCATGGATTCGTAGATACCAACGCTTACACCACCCTGTCTTGTGGAATTCACCGCAAGCACCTCGGGATATTCGGAAAATGCGGAAAAGCTTACGAAAGGAATTCCCTCATTTTCACAAAAAATTGTTTCATTAGACAGCTTCATTCGAACACTCCTGATGTTTGTTCTTTATAAACACGATACCAAGTAACACAAAGTAATAGACGACCAAAGCACCGAAGGTGACAAACAGCATCGTCGTGCTCTTCTTCGCCATACCAACCAGCACAAGGAGAGGTGCTCCGAGCAAAATACCGAAACTCGAACCAAGCACGAGGTTGTTCGCTGCCGGAGTCTCCATCTGAGGATCAAGTTCACGAAGTAACAGTACACCGGAGCTGATGGTTCCGGTCATCATACCGTACATGGACAAAAGCCCTTCGTAGTAATAATCCTTGTAAACACGCTTACATACAAATTTCAGGTGAAGGAGCGTTATAACGGCACCGGCTATTACCAAAAGCACGAAAGGCAACCACAACTCCTTCAAATCGCTGATTTCAATGGACGAGATTCCAGCCACAATCATAATATCAAAGGCAAAGCCGGAGATTCGACTGAGCAGGTAATTATTCTGATACTGACTGGTCATAATCTTGCGATTTCTAAGTCGTTTCAGAATCACTCGGAACAAAATCGCAAGGGCGGAGCCAATAATAAAATTGAACCCCCAAAGAAGGCTGTTTACGGCATCTCCCACTCCGGCACTAATCTTCGACAATCCGGAGGTGATGCCCCAGGTCAAAAGATAGGTAACCAGATATACAACCAAAACCATGGCAACCTGAATGGAAAGACGATCCAGGGATTCCGCAATCGGAAGCTCGTCCTTGGATTCGAATGTATCGATGGTAACAGAGCCCTTGATTTCCTCTGTTGTTTTCTTTCGAACAAGTCCTTTCTTCGCCAGATAATTCATATAACACACGCCAACAATACAGGCACATAGATAACCCGCTGCAGCCAGCGCAAGTCCGAAGGAATGACCTCCCACAAACCCCGCCTCCTGATACGTGGTTCCAATGTTATTCGCCTGTCCCGGTCCCTGACCAAAGCCCATCGGGAGTAAAATACCGGCCGCCTTAAACAACTCGGGCATAACGGTATAAGAAAGACCAATCGTAATTGCCAGTCCAACAATGCCCTGAATCATATATGAGCCAACGATAATGGCACCACTTTTCAAACCGACAAGGTTGGATTTTTCCGTCTCGGTTCTTTCCGGAACGCGTAAACTCATGGCAATAAAGCCGATTGCGATTCCGTGGAAGGTGAGCATTTCCATGATTTCATTATCGATGGTAACAAGCCTACAGATTTTTGCTAACAGCAAAAGGAATCCACCGATAACGGCTACCGGAAGCATAGAATTCCGAATGAAGCTGATTTTTCTTCTCAGACAGTTTCCAATCAAAATGACAACCGCAATCATTGCGATTTGAATAATCGGATCCCAAAGTGCAGAATTGGCTGCCGAATAATTCATTGGACCTGATCCTCCTTCAAAAACTGATAAAAATACAAATATTTCAAAGCATTAAAGCTTACATTTCCGCGAATATCGAGGTGTCGGTAGGAATCTCCCAAAAATAGCGATATGTTATTTCTGGAATAGATGGAAAGACCTTTCACTTCGCTCCACGCATATTCCTTCTCATCGAGAAACAAAGACTCCTGCGAAACCTTCAACAGACCTTCCTTTGCCTCTCCTGCCTGGTGCTGCTCAGAGATCTCACGTACAATTACAGTATCGGAAAAGATAATCTTCTCTGTCGAAGACTCTAAGACATACTCCCTAAGTGCCTTTTTCTGCAACTCATCCCATTCATAAAGCGTTTCGAGCTGCCGCCCACCGACAAGTCTGCCCTTTTTATCGTAGGTTACCATCTTCCCACAAGTGCACTGAAGCTGGTTCCGAACTCCTTTTAGTGAGCCAAATGCATGGCATTCCGGGCAGTAATAGAGCGTACTCTCGATGCCTTCTGCCAGATTTTTTCCGGTGAAGGATGCATTTACCTTCTGATTGGTCGCATACGCATCCTCGTGAAGGTCGCGACGAATAGCATCGGTGATTTCAAAAACAGTCATCGCAGCAAGCACCTCCGGCCCGAGTATGTTCACCAGATGCCCCTTCACATACCCCTTTCTACGCTTTACCGAAAACCGTGGCTGCATGAAAAATCCGCCCTCAAGCCGATACGTAACAAGTGTAGCTCCGCTACGTTTTGCAAGTTTTCCCGTTGCCTCCGGAATCTCCATCGTCACTCCGTTAAAGGTACGATTTCCCTCCGGAAACATCATCACGCTTTCTCCGTCTTTTAGACATCGCAGCATGTGCATCGCTGATTTGGCTCCGTCCTTCCCTTTTCGATGTATAATCGGAGCAAAAAAAGTCTGCAAAAACCAGGTTCCGAACCCTTTTCTCATAATGTGCTCGCTGGCAACAAAACGTACCGGATTACGAGTGGCAAGGCCTACAAACATCGGGTCAAACTCAGTCGTATGGTTGCACAAAAGAAGAATGGGACCATCGATTTTCGGAATTACATCATAGCGATAATGAAACAGACGACGAATTACAAATCCTAATACCGTTTGAAAAAACGGAAAAGAATATTGAATACGTTTCGTTCGATTTTTTGTAGCATTTATCGTTTTGCTCATATGCTCCCCCAGTTCCCCTTGTGGACATACCAATACAGAATTGATTATACTAAAAATTGTACCAAAAGTAAACAAAAAAGAAACGCTGGACTTTCCGGCGTTTCTTTTGATTTCAGCTATTAAAATGCATTTTTATACAGTCGAAGCTCCGTGTCATCCATGGCTACCACATCGAACCGAAGTTCAAATTCAGCCGGATGTGGATGCGTAAGCAGATACCACTCCGCTGTGCGACGGATGGTGCGCATTTTTAGGGGTGTTACGGCCTCCTCAGGAAGTCCGAAACGTAGGTCCTTTCGGTACTTCACCTCGATAAAACAGAGGCTTTTGTCATCTCTTCCAATCAGGTCGATTTCCCCTGTTTTCACACGGTAATTTCGCTCCAGAATCTCATAACCAATCGATTCCAGGTATTGCTCGGCCCGTCTCTCCGTTACGGTACCGAGGGTGCGTTTATTGGTCAATAAAATTCCCGATAAAGGAACGGCGATGAATCTCGCACGGTCCAATTTCTTTGATGGCTTTAATATGGTCGGCGGAACCATAGCCTTTATTTCCTGCAAAGCCGTAGCCCGGATAAATCCGATCAAACTCTACCATCATTCGGTCTCTCGTTACCTTTGCGATAATGGATGCGGCCGCAATAGAGATACTCTTCGCGTCTCCCTTAATAATACCCCTCTGCGGAATCGTAATTCCCGGAATCTTAACCGCATCTACAAGCAAATGCTGCGGTTTCACGGGCATATTATCAATAGCCTTACGCATCGCGGAATAGGTCGCCTGAAGGATATTGATATCATCAATCACCGTGTGATCTTCGATTCCGATTCCAACGCTAACGGCTTCCTCCATAATCTTGTCAAACAATTCCTCGCGCTTCTTTTCGGAAAGCTGCTTGGAATCGTTAATATAAAGGAGTTTACAGTCCTTCGGAAGGATAACACAGGCCGTAACAACCGGTCCTGCAAGCGGTCCACGTCCAACCTCGTCAATTCCTCCGATATAGTCACATTCCGGATACAGTCTTTCGTAATGCCACATCTCCTCGGTACGAAGCAGTTCCTTCTGATATGCTTCCGCCTTCTTACGAAAGCGTTCCAATAATTTTACCACACCGCTTCTTTCATCTCCGGAAAATGCTTCCATCGCTTCCAAAAGCTGCTCCTCCGGTGTGTTTTCAAGAAGCTCTTTAATTTCACTGATACTTGTCATAAATCCCCCATTTTTATGCACGGTCAGATGGTTGCTCCAAGCTGATTCGTCCAATCTTCACCGAACGGAATTCCTCCAAAAGCATACGGGCACAACGCTCGTAATCCGGCTCATTTCCCTTCTTGATACAGCCACGCTTCATGCAAATGGCGTCAAACACGCGAAGCCCCTCATTTGCAAGGAGCATCTCCGTCTTTGCATCATCAACAGAAGTATCAACGGACTGTAATTCGAAATTATAACGCTCCTTAAGAAGGTTCGGATAATTCTCAAGCAGATAATTAATCAGGTCCAACGCCATCTCGGTCGGAACCAAAATCTCATCGTTAATGGAGCCGATCCAACCAACACGCTTTCCGACCTCCTGGTCCTCAAACTTTGGCCACAAAATGCCCGGCGTATCCAAAAGTTCAACGTCTTTATTCAGACGAATCCACTGTTTACCCTTCGTTACACCCGGCTTATTTCCTGTCTTTGCAACAGACTTCTTGGCAAAGGAGTTAATAAAGGTTGATTTACCTACATTCGGAATACCGACAATCATGGCGCGAACCGGACGGTTTTGAATTCCCTTTGCTCGATCTCTCGCAATCTTTGCCTCACAGGCCTTCATAATTGCCTCATTTACGGCCTTTAAGTTCGTTCCCGCACGAGAATCGAGGGCAACCGTGGTAAATCCCTTATTCTCGAAATATGTGCGCCATTTAGCTGTCACATTCGGGTCTGCCATGTCTGCTTTATTTAAAAGCATCACCCTTGATTTGCCGTTTGCAATCTTATCAATGTCCGGATTCTTCGAGGAATACGGAATACGGGCGTCCACAAGCTCGACAACAACATCAATATATTTCATATCCTCCGACATCTGGCGTCTTGCTTTCGCCATATGTCCCGGAAACCACTGGTATTGCATTACTCCTCCTCTCCGATCTTCTGTCCGAAGCTCGAAACAAATCCAAACTTGTTAAGACGAATCCACGCCTTACCGATAATCTGATCTCTTTTCACATTTCCTATGGTCGAATAACGGCTATCCTCCGAATTGTTACGTGAATCACCCAGTACAAAGTACTCGTCATCTCCCAGGGTAATCTCGTAATTTGCAAGACCCGGGAGCATCATCGCATCAAACTCATACGGTTCGTCCAAAATCTCACCATTTATCTTGATATAACCACCCGAGATTTGAATCTTTTCTCCCGGAAGTCCGACCACTCGTTTGATATTATAAAACGAGTGCTCCTTATCCCCCTGATTAAAGACAATGACATCATAACGCTTTGGGGACGAGATGCGATATACCAGGGTATTTACTAAAATCTCATCCGACAGATTCAGATTCGGCTCCATGGATGCATCCGGCACTGTCGTCTTGTCGATAGAAAAATGCACGATGAGCCAGGCAAGTAAAATAGCACCCGCAATCGAGCCAATCCAGATGGAAATATTTAAAACAATGCGGATGATCTTCCGTTTCCGTTCCGCATGCATATAATCATAGCGATTTGACATCCTTCACTCCAATGCTCCTACAAATAATACAAAATGAGGCCGTCTTTCGACGGCCTCCTGTAATCATAAAAATTACTTAACTCTTTCCTTAACCTTAGCAGCCTTACCGGTTCTCTCACGAAGGTAGTTAAGCTTAGCTCTACGAACCTTACCGTAACGAACTACAGTGATGCTCTCGATAACCGGAGAGTTGAGCGGCCAAGTCTTCTCAACGCCACAACCGTTGGAATTCTTACGTACGGTGAAAGTCTCGTAGATACCACCGTTCTGTCTCTTAATAACAACACCCTCAAATGCCTGGGTTCTCTCTCTGTTACCTTCCTTAACCTTAGCCAATACACGAACGGTATCGCCAACGCCGAAAGAAGCAACCTCTTTCAACTGCTCATTCTCGAGCTTTGCAATGTACTCTGCATTAGTCATAATAAAGACCTCCAAAAAAATAAATAATATATTCGGCATTCATTCTACCTTGTGTACAGAGGAACACCGCGTCTCACGGGTATTTATATTATCATACCGCATTTGAAAATGCAAGAAGAAATTTAATTTTCTTCCGATGCGTTTTTCTCAATCATTTCCTGCTCTTTTTCAAGCAACTCCCGGTAAAACTTCTTCTCTTTCTTACTGAGTTCCGCGCCTTCTAACAGCTCCGGTCGAACCTGATGTGTGCGAAGAATCGACTGCTGTCTTCGCCACTCCTCAATCTTTGCATGATGACCGGACAAAAGCACCTCCGGAACCTTCCTGTCATGCCAGACCTCCGGTCTTGTGTACTGCGGATACTCGAGGAGATTACCTTCAAAGGACTCGGTGCTTCCGCTTTCTTCGTTCGTAAGAACGCCCGGCACCATACGGGAAATCGCATCAATCATAACCATCGAAGCGAGCTCACCGCCGGAAAGCACATAATCGCCAATGGATACGCGATCGGTCACAATCTCGTCAAGCACACGCTCATCCACGCCTTCATAATGCCCACAAAGGAAAATGAGGTCCTCCTCCTGAGCGAATTCCTTCGCCATCTCCTGATTAAACACACGCCCCTGAGGCGTCAAATAAATCACTCTCGGCCGACTGCGTTTCATCCGCTTCAAGACGATATCCTCGTAACATTTAGAAATCGGCTCGGCAGACATGACCATGCCGGCCCCTCCGCCGTAAGGATAATCATCGACATGACGATGCTTGTCTTCGGAGTAGTCCCGGATGTTCACCGCATTTAACGAAATAATCCCTGCGTCCATGGCTCTTCCCAAAATGCTGGTATGAAGCCCGGCGGTAATCATCTCCGGAAATAATGTCATAACATGAAAATCCATACATCCTCCAACGGTTAATCCAAAAGACCTTTCATCACATGAACGCGCACCACCTTCTGTTCGGTGTCAACGTCCAATACGCATTCCTTAATTACCGGAAACAGAACCTCTTTGCCGTTCGGACGCTTGATGATATACACATCATTTGCGCCGGTCTGCATAACGTCAACAAGCTTACCAATCTTCTCGTTCTCGTCAGAAATCACCTCTGCACCAAGAATATCGGAAATGTAATACTCGCCCTCCTCGAGCGGAATGGCGTGTGCGCGGTCAACGTACAGCTCTTTTCCCTTATATTTTTCAATATCGTTAATATTGTTGTAACCTTCAAACTTCAAAATGACCATGTTTTTGAAATATTTGAAACCCTCCACGGTCAAAGGGAGCATTTCCTTACCCGTATCCAAAAACAGTGGCAAGCCCTTATGAAAACGCTGACTATCCTCTGTCGTCGGAAACAAATTGATTTCCCCACGAACGCCGTGGGTGCTGGCAAAAACGCCTACGCGAAAATAATCTTCCATGAAAACCTCGTATTCTGCTAAACCAAATGCCCTTCGGGCACACCAAACACACGGAAAAGAGCTGAGTGTAATCGTTTACAATTGAATCACTTCCCCTGCAAACGAAAAACATTCAGCTCCTCAATCAATTACTGAAGAATATCTACAGTAACCTTCTTGTCTTCCTTAGTTGCCGCAACTTTAACGACGGTACGGATCGCCTTGGCAATTCTGCCCTGCTTTCCGATGACCTTTCCCATGTCCTCCGGAGCAACCCGAAGCTCAATGAGAATCTCGCCGTCTTCCTTAACGGTCTCGGTAACAACCACCTTATCCGGCTGCGTAACCAATGACTTCGCAATTACACTAACGAGCTCTCTCATGATTTCACCTCCGATTACTTCTCGATACCAGCCTGCTTGAACAATCTGGCAACGGTCTCGGTCGGCTGTGCACCATTTGCAAGCCACTTCTTAGCCAACTCCTCGTCAACCTTGAAAACCTTCTCAGCCTTGGTAGGATCATAGATACCGATCTCCTCGATGAAACGACCGTCACGTGGGGATCTCTCATCTGCTACGATAACTCTGTAGAACGGAGCCTTCTTCTGTCCCATTCTTCTCAAACGAATCTTTACTGCCATTGTATGTTCACCTCCTTAAATTAATCCATACTACGTATATATATATTGGTTTTCCAATGATATATCAATGAAAATGCGTCCTAAGACACTAGAACGGAAATCCTCCGCCCGGGAATCCTCCACCCGGGAAGCCGCCGCCCTTACCGCCTTTTCCGAATCCGCCGAAGCCGCCGAAACGCTTCTTCTTGCCGCCATTCATCATGCCCGACATCTGCTTCATCATCTTCTTGGTCTGCTCGTACTGCTTCATCAAACGGTTTACATCCGCAATCTCCACGCCCGCACCGGCTGCAATACGACGCTTTCTCGGCGGGGTAATGATATCCGGATGACTTCTTTCCTTCTTCGTCATGGAGCAAATGATGGCTTCGGTCTGCTTGAAGGCATCGTCGTCAATCTCGACATCCTTAAGCTGTCCCATACCCGGAAGCATTCCGAGAATGCTCTGAATACCGCCCATCTTCTTCATCTGCTGAATCTGCTCGTAGAAATCATCGAAGTCAAATTCGGCCTTCCGAAGCTTTTCCTCCATCTCCTTGGCTTTCTCTTCATCCACTTCGGCCTGAACCTTGTCGATTAAGGTGAGCACATCGCCCATGCCAAGAATACGGCTCGCCATACGGTCCGGATAGAACTGCTCCAGATCGGACAGCTTCTCGCCCATACCGATATAAAGAATCGGCTTTCCGGTTACGGCTCTGATGGAAAGTGCCGCACCACCTCTTGTATCACCATCCAGCTTGGTGAGAATCACACCGGTAATCCCGATTTTCTCATCAAAGGTGGTGGCTACATTCAATACGTCCTGACCGGTCATTGCGTCAACGGTCAAAATCGTGTTATGAATCTCAATGCTTTCTTTGATGTTCTGAAGCTCCTGCATCAGCGCATCATCAATCTGAAGACGACCTGCGGTATCGATGATCACAACATTGTGACCTTCCTTCTTCGCCTTCTCCATTGCAGCCTTTGCAATGTTCACCGGATCATGACCGGTGCCCATGGAGAAGCAAGGAACTCCCTGCTTGTCCGCATTTACCATCAACTGGTCAATTGCGGCCGGACGATAAATATCACAGGCAACGAGAAGCGGACGCTTTCCCTGCTGCTTGAACTTACCGGCAAGCTTTGCGGCGGTCGTGGTTTTACCGGCACCCTGAAGACCACACATCATAATTACGGTGATGCCATTCGGGATTACGGTAAGCTCTGTGGTTTCGCTACCCATCAAAGCAACCATTTCTTCATTTACAATCTTGATTACCATCTGGCCCGGAGTCAGGGAACTCATAACGTCCTGTCCAACAGCCCGCTCGGTAACGGAATTCACAAAATTCTTAACAACCTTGAAGTTAACGTCAGCTTCGAGAAGCGCCAACTTAACTTCTCTCATAGCCTCCTTAACATCCGCCTCGGAGAGTTTTCCCTTACCGCGAAGGTTCTTAAAGACATTCTGCAATTTATCGGTCAAGCTTTCAAATGCCATCTGCTCTCCTTTCGGAAGTTATAAATCTTCCTGCACCTGCTGTGCCAACTCCCTTAGTTTCGAAATGTAAACTTTCATTCGCTCCTCAACATCCGTCTTCGCAATCTCATCGATGATGCGGTCCATATCGGAAACCTTTTGCTGAAGTGTGTGGAATCGTTCAATCAATCCCAACTTATCTTCATATTCATGAAGCTTCTTACTACATCTCTTTACAATATCGTAAACACCCTGGCGACTGATTCCTGTCTCCTCGGAAATCTCGGAAAGAGACATATCGTTCAGGATATATTCTTCAAAAATCAGGCGGTGATGTTCGTTCAGAAGCTCGCCGTAGAAATCATAGCATAAAGACAGCGTAACGACTTCCTTCATCCAGTCCTCGGCATCTGACTTTTTTGTGCTTCTCTTTGGCTGTTCATTCATAAATAAATCACCCCCGGGCACAAGCCCGAGGGTAATATACAACATTATATTTGTTCTGTCAAGTTTTTTTCTTTACAGTTTTATAAAATGTTTCTAAGATTTCTTACTGCTTCGAGAGATATCTCTTGCGTCTTTCCATCTCAGCAAATGCTGCAGCGGATACGATAGCTGCGAGTAACCAAAGCGTGAGATTTCCGGAATCATCGGTCTTCGGATCATCCGGATCCTTCTTATCGCTTGGCTTAACTACCAGGCTTCCACTCTCAGAGGAAACGGTAAATACATAAGATGCGGTTACATCTTCACCCTTACTGTTCACAATCGTAATGGATTCAACGCCACATGCAGAGGTACCAACCTCGGTCTGACTTCCGGTGAAGGTAATACTCTGAATACTGTCACCCTCCATCAAGCCTTCCACCTGATACTTAGAAGGTGTTAACGGAGTTCCGTCATATACCTTCTCATCTTGCTCAATCGTAATGATGATTGAGGTTGTAGTTACACTTAAGGTACCATCTACGTAAGTAATCTCATAGAAATCAGTAACATCCATACCGAGTCCGTTCTTAATCACTACGGATTCTACAACGTTCTCGCTGCTACCTGCGATTGTCTGGCTTCCGGTAATCACAACTGTTTCAAAATGATCGCCAACACCAAGCTCATCACTGGTATAGGTGAAACTGGTAAGTGGAGTACCATCATACTTCTTATCTGCGTCACCTGCGGTAATCTTAATTGCCTTCTTGGTTACCGTAAGGGTTGCATCCTCGTAGGTAATCTCGTAACAGTCGGTAATGTCAACACCGTCTGCATTTTCAATCACAGCATCGCTAGGAACATTCTCGGAATCTCCAACCATCGTCTGACTACCGGTGAAGGTTACGGAAGCGATGGTATCGCCTGTAATCATATCACTGTTGGTATAAGACTCGCTGGTAAGCGGTGTTCCGTCATAAACCTTTTCAGCATCCACTGCAGTAATCACAAGTGCCGTAGGTGTGATTAACAAGGTACCGTTTACAAGCTCGAAATCGTAGCTGGCGGTAATATCCTCGCCGTCACGGGTAACGGTTACATTTGCAATGACATTGTTGCCGTCTGCATTGTCTGCTACATAGGTAACACTTCCGATAACAGTAACCGTGATCACATCACCGTCAATCACTGTAGTAATGGTCTCAACGTCATCATCGTCCGTATTATCATCCTCGTCAACATTGCTATCGTCATCATCGTCCGTCGTATCATTGAAATCATCCGAATCATCAAGGATCTCATCATCCAATGCGAAGAACATAATCTTAGCGATATTGCCACCTGCGAAAATGCTGTATCCGGTGTTCATATGTGCCAAACCATCATATTCGAACGTGTCATCGTTCGATACGATAATCAGCTGTCTTGCCTCGATTGTTAACGTTCCGGAAATGGTTTCAATATCGTAGTTTTCAGTTACGTCCATCTCATCGCGAAGGATGGTAACGGAATCAATCAGATTGTTATTGTCTGCATTTTCCTTCACGTCACGAATCGTAGCGGTAATCACAACGATTTCATTGTCGCCTTCTGCAAGAGCTTCCTCGTCTTCCGGAACATTCTCACCGGCTTCGATGGTATAGCCATCATTGCCATGGAAGGTTCCGTCGTAAACGAAGCTATCATCGTCAGAAATAACCGTAATCTTTCTCTTTTCGATGGTTAAGGTTCCGTAAACTTCGGTAATATCATAGTTTTCGGTAACGTCCTCTTCACCGTTAAAGATATGAATCTCTTCAATCAGGTTGTTTCCTTCGGAATTGTCGGATACGTAAGTTACTTCCGTGTTATTCGTTACCTCAATGGTATCGTTCTCTGCGATAACTTCCTGTCCTTCCGGAACATTTCCGCCATCTGCCAGACTGTAACCATCGTTACTATGAGCATTTCCGTCGTAGACGAAGCTGTCGTCATCTGAGGTAACAATAATCTTTCTCGGAACAACTGTAAGCTCACCGTAGACTTCGGTAATATCGTAGTTTTCGGTAACATCCTCATTGCCCTTCATAATGTGAATCTCGTCGATTATGTTATTTTCGTCTTCGGTATCCTTCACGTAGGTTACCAAAGCGGTAATCGTAACATCGGACGTTTCACCGTTTGCGAGTGCTTCCTCACCTTCAGGAACATTATCACCGGATGTGATCGTGTAACCCGAATTGCCGTGTGGAAGGGAATCGTAAACGAACTCATCGTCGTTCGAAATTACATTAATCTTTCGCTTTTCGATTACCACTTCACCCTTCTCATAGGAAATGGTGAACATACTTGTTACATCGGCCTGATTGTTCTCATTATCCACAATCTTTACCGAGCCGCGAACAATATCGGTTTCGGAATTACCAACCGTCGTCTGAGAACCATTTGTCTTAACTTCAACAATTTCGTATCTGGTTGCAAGTCCGATAACTTCACCGTATACATTATCAGCAATCGTAAGCGAGTTTCCGTCGTAAACCTTGGAATCGCTGGCTGCGATAATTGTAATATATGTGGAGTTAATCTTTAACAAGCCATTCGTATACGTAATGTCGTAGCTGCTTGTTACATCCGTATTATCGGTGTTTGTAATCACAGCGGCACTAGGAACATTTGGACAGGAACCAACTTCAGTCTGGCTTCCGGTAATCTTTACATAGATTAAGCTGTCGCCTTCTGCCAAAGTAGTTTCATCAAACTGATAGGAATCCTTTGTAATCGGAGTACTATCAAAATCCTTCTCATCGCTGTCCGCAATGATTTCAATTGGCTTTTGCTTTATTACAAGCGTTCCGTTTACATACTTAATGTTGTAGGAATTGGTAACGTCTACATCACCTTTCTTGATTGTAACAGAGGTGCGATCAATTACGTTATTCACCTTACCAATCGTATTCTCGTTGGCATCGGTGGTCATTGCCTCTCCTACAGTCGTAATGGTAGAAGCAGCAGTCATGGAACCGGTAAGTACATCCTGGTCTTCTCCGCTACCTGCAAGGCCAAAACCTTCCGTATCACTTACCAAAATGGTTCCATTCGTAAGAGCTGTACCATCGTAAACCTTCTCACTGCTATCAGCAATCAGGGTGATGGCTCTCTTATTGATGGTCAGCTTACCTTCCTTGTAGGAAATGTTGTAATCGCCGGTAACAACTGTCTCGCCGTTCATCACAACAGCAGCAGATGCGGTGTTCTTTCCTTCATCTCCAACATAGGTTGCAGAACCGGTTACGGTTACTGCCGTTACTTCGTCACCGTTTATCAAACCTGTAGTATCCGTAGGATCGGTTACCGTCCAGGTATTCAGGGTAAGTGCCGTTCCGTCGTACGTCTTCTCGGTACTATTAGCCGTGATCTCAAGCGGTCTCTTCGTAATCGTTAAGGTACCCTTCACATACGTGATGTTGTAGGATTTGGTTACGTCATCACCGTTGCCATTTCTGATTACCGGCTTCGTTGCATCGATTT
>DCGJ01000160.1:0-1454 GCA_002315495.1 Lachnoclostridium sp. UBA1781
CTCTAACACGGCTTTTACTCCCGGTGCCGGCGGATACGGATTCTCGTTGGTATTCAATTTAATCACCTTGGCCAGTTTCGGCTGTTCACCCGGAACATACGGGGTAACCTGACGTATCTTATCAATATAACTCATAGGGAATCTCCTATTATTTCTTCAAACCATATTCCACTGCAAGCTTCTCAAATGCGCTCAGGGAACGAACAATCATGTCATAATCAACACAATAAGCAATACGAACGTAGCCCGGACCACCAAAGCCGGAGCCGGCAACCATCAAAAGGTTATATTTCTTTGCATTCTTAACGAATTCCTTATCGTCTGCAATCGGAGACTTTAAGAACAGGTAAAATGCGCCCTGCGGCTTAATGCAGGTGTAACCCATCTCGGTCAGCTTCGTATACAGAAGTTCACGATTCCGATTGTAAATCTCAACATCAACACTGGCATCGAGACAGCGTCCAATGACACGCTGGGTGATGGATGGAGCATTTACAAAGCCGAGAACACGGTTTGCAACCGCTACACCCGGAAGAATCTCCTCCGCATCGTCCAGACAATCCGGAAGTACCAGGTAACCGATACGCTCGCCCGGAAGGGACAACGACTTGCTGTAGGAATATCCAACAATGGTATTATGATAGTACTTGGTAAGGTAAGGAACATCCACACCGTCGTAAGCGAGCTCACGATACGGTTCATCCGCAATCAGATAAATGCTGGTACCATACTCCTTCTCCTTGGAAACAAGAACCTCGGCAATTTCCTTAATGACACTTTCCGGATAAACAACACCGGTCGGATTGTTCGGATTGTTAATAATCATCGCCTTGGTTTTCGGGGTAATGACGGAAGCCAACGTCTCCATATTCGGCATAAAGGTATCTGCATCCGTCTGACTGATGACAAGCTTCGCATCGAAGTTATTTACATAGTTTCTGTACTCACCAAAAAACGGTGCAAAGGTAACTACTTCATCGCCCGGGTTCAATAATGTCTTAAAGGCTACGTTCAAACCTCCTGCAGCGCCTACCGTCATCACAATATTCTTTGCGGAAAATGCGGTACCAAAGTTTTTGTTCAGATGCTGCGCTACAGCCTCTCGAACGTCCTCGTAGCCCGCATTTGACATATATCCGTGGACAAGACTTGGCTTCTCCTCGTTCAGAACGTCAATATACGCCTCACGAATCTCCTTCGGCGGTTCCACGCTTGGGTTACCAAGACTGTAGTCATACACGTTCTCTGCGCCATATTTTGCAATCATAATCTTGCCCTCTTCAAACATGGCACGAATGGCAGAGCCATTCTTATTCAGGTCCAAAATCTTCTCGTTAATCATTTATTTTACCTCCAGGTTTTCATTCAAATCCAACGCAACGCCAAGTACAGGACACCCCGCCGTTTCCAGCTTCGTTACCAAATGTCTGGCATCGACACCCTTCACTTTTCCG
>DCGJ01000160.1:1466-5341 GCA_002315495.1 Lachnoclostridium sp. UBA1781
CATTCATCATTAAGACTGCTCCGTCACACGAATGCGCGACAAGCTCACAGTCCATTCCCTTTCCTGTCTGTGGTGCCATCACAACAATATAATCAAACACCCCACGAAGTACCCGAATCATCGACGCAAATCTTCCGGTGCTCAGAAGTTCCGTCCCATTCGGCGGATTCACTCCGGGAAACATCATATACAGATTCTTTCGATCCGTCTTACATATCACCTTGTCCAGAGCTTGAATCCCTGCCAGGAAATGCGTAAGTCCATAAACCTTCTCGTCACTTTGAAACTGTTTTATCAGACGCGATTTCTCGAAATCACAGTCGATAAAAATTGTTTTCTTTCCTAGGGAAGCCAACGCCCGTGCCAACATGAGGCCGGTATTCTCCGGGTTTCGAATAAAATTTGCCCCGGTTAATAGAATAACCTTTTTATCATCACCCGAAACCAGGATATTCGTACGTAATTCTTTTATTGCCTCAATTCTCTTTTTCGATAACGTTGGGCGGTCAATCTGCTGTACGCTCTGCATGACTACCTCCCTTCCCTTCCGCTTCGTCCTCTCCAAAGGTTGCCAAAACCGGAAGTCCCAAATAATACATTACATCATCTTCATCGTAGATGTTTTTATCGGTCAGTGCTTTTACCAGGAAGAACAGGATTCCTACCATGGCAGCGGTAAGAAACCCTACAACTCCGTACAATACGTAGTTTTTATTGATTGGCTTTTCGGTTACCGTTGGCTGCTCCACAATCTCGGCATGCATATCCCCGAGCTGATTAACGAGGCTAAATGCTTCCGAAATCACCGAGGAAACCACCCGTCTCGCCCGATACGGATCACGGTCCACATAGCGAACTGTCACCATTTTGCTATTCTCGTCCTGGAGGATGCTAAGCTTTTTCAGAAAGCTTTCATAGTCCTCCTCTTCCTGCATATTGTTATAATAGATCACCACGTCGATGATACTTTTCGTACAGGTAATCTGAGCAAAATCCACGATTTCCTGTTTCGGATGATCACTGTCTTCTGTAATGTAAACGGTTTCTGTGGCCTCATACTTTGCCACAACAAAAAAGCGACAAAAACCAATGGCTAACCCGGCACAAACCAGGCTGATTAACACCAGCTCCGGCAAATGCCCCACAAGCATATAGCTCATTCGTCTCTGTCGGAAGTGACGTGTTGTTTCTTTTCGTAAACTCGATTGTTCCGTACTCACCTTGACACTTCCATCCTTTACCATACTACACTTCGGATAGTATACCAAAATGCTTCCAAACTATCAACTACGAGAACAAAAAAAGGAAGGTGTGGAAAGCCTTTGCTTCTCACACCTTCATCTCCGGGAACATCAACCCGCATTTTGTTTTTTCTTATTCACCAACAAATTCGTTATTTTCAAAGCGACCTTTTTTCACCTTGCCGCTGTGATACTGCATCGTACCCATTCCGTGACGTTTGTCAGCCTTCCACTCTCCCTCATAGAAATCACCGGTCTGCCAGCTGAAGCGTCCAAAGCCATCTCGCATACCCTCTACAAAGGAGCCCTCATATACAGATCCATTTGCAAAGGTATAGATACCAACGCCATTTGGCTGATTTTTGTCATTCACCTCACCCTCGTAGCTGTTTCCACTCTTGTAGGTAAAGCTCTTTACGATGCGTTCCGGCATCGTAACTTCTTCCGGTGTCGAATCGGTACTTTCTTCTGTGGCCTGCGAAATCGGCTGTGAAGCAATCTTTTTGCCTGCTGCATAAACCTGCTTCTCCTCGCGACCATCCGGCATACTCATGATGCCTTCTCCTTCACGAACGCCCTTGCTCCACATACCGGTATATACGCATCCGTTTGCGAATGTGTAGGTACCCTTGCCGCCAAATGCTCCGCCTTCGAATTCACCATCATAGCGTTCTCCATTCGCCGTTGTGAAGATACCCTTACCGCACTTCTTACTGTTCAGCCATTCTCCTGCATACATACTGCCGGCGGCATATGTCATAACACCATAACCCTGACGTTTTCCGTTCTCATACTGACCTTCATATACATCGCCGCTCGGATACGTCATCTTTCCGTTTCCGTGACGTCTGCCGTTTTGGAACTCACCCACGTAAACTTCACCATTCGGGTAAGTTTCGGTGTGGTAACCGGTTTTAACCTTCTGCGCTGCCGTCTCGATTACAGTTTCCGAAGCCGGAAGCTCGCTGACGTTCCAGCGGAAGGTATTGTTCTCAGATGCTTTTTCTTCCGATACTGCGGCCTGTTCCTCCAGCGTTTTCGCCTCTTCCGTTACACTTGCTTTCTCAGAAGCATGTTCTTCGATAGACGCGTTTTCTTCTAAGACATTCTCTTCTCCAGAGATGGTTTCTTCTTCAGGGGCAGTTTCTTCTTCAGCGGCAGTTTCTTCTTCAGAGGCAGTTTCTTCTTCAGAATCCTGTTCTTCCTCAGAAGCATCCTCTTCTTCAGCGGTTTCTTCTTCGGAGGTTTCTTCTTCGGAGGTTTCTTCTTCGGAGGTTTCTTCCAAAGAGACGCTTTCCTCGTCAAGAGAACTCTCTTCCTTGTCCGTTTTCTCCTCATGAATGACGCGAACCGGAATCTCGTAGCCCTCTGACGGCTGTTCTTCTGTTTCTGCTTCCTGCGGATTCTCTTCTGTTACAACGGCTTCCTCATCCTCAGCGCTTTTCTCATCGCCTTCGGCAATTGTATCATCGGACTCCGCTTGCTCCTCTGCGGATTCTTCAACAATCTCCTCGGAAATCTCGTCACTCTCTTCCTCGATCTGCTCATCTCTCAGATAGGTGCCGGTCATGAAGTTATAACCCAAACTCAGGTCTTCCGTATCATTAAAATACATCTCAACCGAAGGAACATCGCTTTCCTTTTTTTCAACGCCAAATACAAAAGTCGGTCCAACCTCCTCCTGCTCCTTCTCTTCCTCCTCGTCTTCACCGGACCATGGATTCCAAATCGGCAGCACCGGTGTAGGAGACGGAGTTCTTGCTTCCTCTTCCTCTTCTTCCGGCTCCTGAGAAATAAAGGACGCACTCGATAATGGCTTTGGCATCGTATAACCGTTCGCAACCGCATTTGCCAAAATCTCTTCTTCGGATTCCTGCAAACGCTCCTGCTCAATAATCTTTCGCTCCTGCTCCTCAAAGAACTGCATCAGCTGCTCTTCGGTCGGACGCTCCTTAAATGCACAAACGCCGTTAACCCAGTAACCTTCCTCTGCATGACCGTCATGGAAGAACATCTTACCCTGCCCGTTCGGCTGGTCATCCTTCCATTCACCGTCGTACTCACGGCCGTCACCAAAATACACATGTCCGCTTACAAGATTACCCTCGGCATAAAAGCCCTCCAAAATATTACCGCCCGGCAGATATTCCTCACCGTAGCCGTCGTATTTGTCGTGCATCCACTCGCCATCATAGTAAGCATCGTTACGGAAAATGAGTTTTCCTTTTCCCTGACGCATACCATCCTTGAAATCACCTTTATAGCTCTTACGGAAATCCGTATCATGATACGTAATCTCACCATGTCCGTTCGGGATTCCGTTCTTCGTCTTTCCAAAATATCTTCCCTCCGGAAGCATAATTTCACGGTCCGTCAACACATCCATATGCTGGGTGTTCAGTTTGAATCGACACTTTACACACAGGCCGTCTCCACCGGCCTTATTTTCATGACACATTGTACACATATTGTCTGCCATAATCGTCACCCCTTTCGAGCGAATCTACACAATCGCCCATTTAAGATATTGTAGCAAGATTTCAGCAAAAAGAAAATAGGGAAAATGCGCGAAACTCGAAAAATAATAATGAAAGAAATAATGACATCAGCGGAGATACGCGCCTTCGGCGGCAC
>DCGJ01000088.1:0-7837 GCA_002315495.1 Lachnoclostridium sp. UBA1781
GTCGGAACACCAAGGCATACATTGCCCTCAATCGGATCCTCCTTAAAGACATACGTGCTCATGATTCGTTCCGGAGATTCAATTCGGTAAATGTTAATCGTATACGTGATACTGGTCCCGTATTCTGACACACAAGTTATTTCGTACGTATTCAAACCATAATCCAGAACCTTCTTTCCATCTCCTCGCACAGTAGCATACGTGCTCATCGGCACACCCTTCAGGGTGATCACGCCAACGGATGCCGGAACAACCAAATCATAAGTGGTTGTTTTGTACGAAAAGGACGGAGTCAGAGAAAATCCATCCGCGGATATGGTTTTCAGGTAAGCATTTGGATTACCATCCTTTGTCGGAAGACCGGCCGCATTTGCCGGCATATTCTCGTACACCGGAATCTTAAAATGGAACGCCTGCTCTAAGTTATTGTAAGAGGTGTACGTCGTGTTTGCCTCATTGTTCGCCGCCTGAATATTCGTCATATACTGGTGACTGTAAGGCTTCGCACCTTGTACATTAAACTTCTGCAGATACAGCGTATCCTGACCCTTCGCAATGTACTGAGATCCCAGGTAAATGCTTCCTCCCACCAAGGAGCGATAACGGGTATTCCACGGAAGCAGATACTTCTCGTTCGTCTTGGAGGCGTAAATCAGACCATTGGTAATCAGGTCATGCTCACTGGTTGTGTAAGCACCGATATCGAAGTAATTATACAGATTCTCGTAACCCGCCACGGTGCCGGAAATGATGCGACTGCCGCCCGCATTTCCCATCTCCTGAATGACACGCGCAACCAGCATATATGGGCTGACACCACTGGCATCCGCTGCATCCATAAAGGCCTGCGCGTAGGTGATTCCTTCGCCCTTAATCTCGCCGGCCATGAAGGTGCCCTTCAATCGATTCTGGACCTCGGATTTCACCTTGTTGTACTCAGCCCAGTAGGCAGCAAGTGCGGCGTCCTCGGTTGTCGTACCGGTTGTGGTTGCATTGTCCGTCGTTGTACCGGTCGCCGTATCGGTATTGGTCCCCGTCGCAGCTGAGGTTTCCGGTTTCTTTAGAGTCCAGGACTGAATCTCAAACTGGAAAATGCTCCTCTCATTCAAATGATTTCTCGGGTCCATAAAATACGCCACAATCTCGCGGGAGGAGGTATGCCATTTGGATCCGTCTTTTCCTATCCATGCATCATCATCCCAGTCGTAGCTTCCATCCACTGCGTTCTTCCAGGAAGTCGGCGAACTATAGTAGGATAAGGCTTCCTTTGCCTCCGCCGTTACAGACGTCTCCCAATCCAGGCCGGTCTTCTGCGCCTCGAAGATCCAGGTCGGATGCTGGCTGTGAACAATCATCAGCATCGTGCAATAACTGTCCGGGAAGCCCTGCTGCTTCAGATATGCCAGATATTCATCGTCCTTCACTTCCGAGTATTCCTTCAGATACGGGCCGTATACATAGCCCTCCAGATTCTTCTTGTTGCCGTAATCAAATCGAATCTTGTACCAGGTTACGCCCGAGCTCGACGTACTCTCTCCAATAATCGTTACTAACGTACACGTCGGAAGCATAATGATACTTCCACCGTCATCCTCCAAAAACGTACCGCTTGGTGCGCTACGAACATTCAGATACTCGAGGGCATTCACATATGCCAACTTCTCCTCATACGGTGCCGCCTTATGCTTCGCAATCAAAAACGAAAAAAGGAGTCCCGTTGCGAGAAGGGTGGCAAGTGCATACAGTATGTATTGTTTTCTTGTCCGCGTGCTTCTCATACGAAGTCTCCTTTCTTATTATTTCGTTAATCTCGTCGGTATCCATTTTCAAGATTCAGCATCTTTGCTTCCATGATCAACGGAGTCCAATAAAGTTTGTGGTTTTCCTATCTCACTCATACGAGTTGCCAATTAAATCTCCACCTCACCGGTGCAAACCGTGGTTGCCGGACCGGTCATATAGATGACGTCCCCGCATTTGTCATAGCGAATCTCCAAATCACCGCCAAGCAAATGCACGGTAACCTCCTCATCGCTCCACCCGTTTCTATAGCAAGCATAAGCCACCGCACAAGCACCTGTACCGCACGCCCAGGTTTCTCCCGAACCGCGTTCCCAAACTCGCATGTCAATATTCTTTCGGTCGGTAACATGAATGAATTCCGTGTTCACCTGCTCCGGGAACAGCATATGCTTTTCAATCACAGAGCCCACCTTCTCAACCGGGAAGGTCTTCGTGTCGGCTACCGGAATAATCGCATGAGGATTACCCATCGATACTGCGGTAAGCACATAATTCTCACCATCCACCGGAATCATATAATGCGGAATCTCGGCAAATTCGGCCGTTTCCCCTTCAATCTTTCCAACAAAATCCGGAGACGGATACATGCATTTCTTCATACCTTCCTCCGAAAGCGGAATCACTGCAGGATTCATGGAAGGATGTCCCATATTCACCGTTACCTTTGCCACCTTTCCATTCTCCACAAAAAGGTCCAAAGTCTTGATGCCGGACAACGTCTCCACGGTAATGGTAGTCTTGTCGGTAAGTCCGGAATCATAAACCAGCTTCGCTACACAGCGAATTCCATTCCCACACATCTTTCCCTGACTTCCGTCAGCATTGTACATCTCCATATAAAAATCGGCACCCTCGCTTGGCTTCACCAAAATAATACCGTCTCCACCAATTCCGAAGTGGCGGTCTGATAAGCGAATTGCAACCTCGGACGCATTTGGCATCGATTCCTTGGTACAATCAAAATAAACATAATCATTGCCACAGCCGTGCATCTTTGTAAACTTCATATAATCTCCAATCTCGAGTTCGAATAACTCTGGGGTAAACTTGTTGTGAGCCTCTCTATGCAGGATATATACCCTCAATAGGGCCCTGTTGGGTGGCTTCTCCTTTTGAATGCATCAAGTCAGCACCACACCGAACACATTGTAGCCATTTATGCTTGTAAAGTCAAGTGAATTCGATTGTACTACTGTAGTAGAACCAATATTTCATCGGATTTGCATGTTATATCCGCCCAAATGTATGCAAGGCCGGGGCACTCTCATTTCTGAATGCCTCTTAAGAAAAAAGGGCCGAGAAAATGCAACACATTTTCTCGGCCCAAATCATCAAAATCTGATTCGAAATTATTCAGCGGAAAGCTCGATTCCGTTAGCTGCTGCAATGTCAGCCTTCTGTGCTTCCATCTCTTCGAAGGTAGCAATACCCTCATCAATAACTTCGATGGAAATGTTATCAAGATAGATATCATCACAGGAAGCGCCAAGCTCGAAGTAAAGAATTGCTTCGTAGTTGCCATCCAAATCGGTGCGGTATGCATCGCCAGGGAAGTAAACAATACCCTCAGCATGTACCCACTCACCATTGTTGGTAACCTTAGCCTGAACACGGTTGTACTCCGGATACTTTGCGGAAGCGGAGAAACCTTCCTCGCCGAACTCAACACCGCTGGTGTTAACGTTGAACTTGGTGGTAAGAGATACGGTACCCTCGGTAACTTCAGGATCTACAACGAAATCAACCTTTGCGTCGTAGCTAACCTTGAAAGCCTTACCAAAGTAATCTTCCTTAATCGTGAAGGAAGCTCCATGCCAGGTCTGGCTACGTCCGGTAACCAAAAGTGCATTGGAACCATCAACACCCTCGCCCTTTGCAAGTTCAGTAGTAGCATTACCCATGGAACCAAAGTAAAGGTTTGCATACTCGCCATCAGCAATTGCATACTCATTACCATCAACTACGTCACCCTTGTTATCGGTATCGCCGTCAACCTTGAAGAAATAATGAGTGGTGTCAGCCGGTTCCTCGGTGGTAACCGGTGCTTCGGTAGTAGCCGGGGCCTCAGTGGTAGCCGGTGCCTCGGTAGTTACAGCAGGTTCAGTAGAAGCCGGTGCTTCGCTGGATGCTGCAGGTGCCTCGCTGGATGCTGCAGGTGCGCTGCTGGTTGCTTCTTCGCCACATGCGGTGAACATCGCCATTACCATTGCAAGTACAACAACAAGACTAAGTAACTTTTTCATGTCTTTATACTCCTTTGAGTGAATTATTTTGTGTCGGCGTCCGAACCCTCCCATTGGTTCTTTGTCACATCGAGAAACAAAGGACAACCGATTCACAAGCAAAGGCAAGTTTACCATAAAAAATGTATAAAGTCAATGTATCTGCCTTGGTCTGTTTCTTGACTATGTGCCGCATTTTTGTTATTGTGTTTGTGCATAGTTTGAGCTTCAAGGCCTTTTATGCACGGCTTTAAGGGTGCTCGGTTTCACACTTCCAAGCCTTCCGAACAAAGTTATTGAAAGAGGAATTATCCATATGAAAAACATTCTTAGGCGGCTGTTGGTTTTGTCCTT
The DNA here is from genome assembly GCA_002315495.1 of Lachnoclostridium sp. UBA1781. Taxonomy (GTDB): domain Bacteria; phylum Bacillota; class Clostridia; order Lachnospirales; family Lachnospiraceae; genus ISDg. Next base: position 4,380 of record DCGJ01000088.1, read on the forward strand.
CCTGCTGCTTTTACTCGGTATTTGCTCCGGTTGTGAGTATACCACCGACCCGGGGTTTGACTATCTTACACCAAAACCGCCAACTCCGACCAATACCTTGACCCCAACCACCGCACCTCCAACCTCGACGCCAACACCAAGCCCGAGCCCAGAGCCAACAATGACTCCGGTTCCGGATATGGATTATGTCGAGGGCGATGCAAATGCATGTGCTACCTGGGACAACGGGGATCTCGTCGAGGCCGCTCCGGTCATTGTCGGCGAACTGGTTTACAAGAACAACTTTGAATACGATTCCAAGTGCTATTATCCGAAGCGAAATGCCTGGTCCGCCGACCGAACCTATGTCAACGACCTCTATCACTCCGGCAACACTTCGGTCGAAATTTCCAACCGAAAGGAAGGCACGCACGGCATCAGTGGTGCAGGTTTCTATTTCTCCGACGAAAACGGACTGAATTACGAAGAGTTAGTCGGTCACACCCTTGAGGTACATGTCTTCATTTACTATAAAGACGAACTGTTCGGAACCTCCGATACCATTACCTTTGCCTTCTACGATTGCTATCGTACCGAACGAGTGATGGGCTACACCTACAACAAGAATAATGACATTATTGTAGATGACAATGGCGAACCGGTATTGAAGGAACAGGATGCATTTCCGGTGGTTGCCACCTACGACGTTCCAATCGGTGAATGGACCGAATGTGTCTTCACCTTTACAGTTCAGGAAACGAAGTTAGGACCGGAAGACGGTACCTTCCTTCTGGCAACTCAGAACGAAACGGCAAACTCTCTCGGTTTGTACACCTCGTTCTACTTTGATGATATGACCATTCGAGTTTTGGATTAGAATTAACTGACAAAGCATTCTTTATGACACCAAAGTTGTTGGGCATGAGTCTGATGTTAGACATGGCTAGATGATGAGCATGGCTAGGCGGAAATCACGGATTTCGTGGTTTCCGCCTTTTTTGAACTATTGGATTCTCATTTTTCATAAATAAACGTTGTCATTTTAGGCGGAACCCGCAATTATCTTCACTCCCGCCTACGTTTTGTGTTCGTTTTTCGACTTTTGACCCGACCGAAGTTCTTAGAAACATACAAAAATCGGCGAGAAAAGTATCTTTTGCTTTTCTCGCCGATGATTTCTTTCATAACATACCTGAATAAGAACACTCTTCTATGATTTATGGCGCCATAGATAAGCGGAATTAGAAAGAGTCTCAATTTCCGCTGATTTTCACATGTTATTTTTCAAAAAAATGAACGTCCGGAATTTGTCCGAGGGCTAAAAATAGGCGAACATCAGATTCTCCCACTATTCCGCCTAATGTTAGGCTTCAGCAAGTCCCCTTCGTTTAATCCTCGTTCCAGATGACTTCGTTTTCCACAAAGCCCTTCTTCTTGCGTGCATTCACAATAAGTTTCACGATAAAGCCGCTTGCGAATACCAGAACGGACACTGCCCAACCGCCTGCGATTTCTGCCCACAAAGCATAGCCGTAATGTCCCTGCTTATTTGCAAAAAGGTCATACAAGTTCCAGGTAAAGAGGCCAGCTAGCGCAATCGGAGAAATAAACTTGATGGACGTAATAAACCAGAATGCCGGCATCTTGAAGTTCTTGGTATTACGGTTTACTTCCTTCAAAACCTTACGGGTATCGAACAACCAGCCAACGGCGATACATTCAAGCACACCGATCAAAATCAGGTTGAACATGTTGGTCCAGTTGTCAACGATATCAAGCCACGCAAGACCTGCTCTTGTTGCATAGAGAAGAGAAATTACCGCAGCAATAAGACAAACGCCCCTGGTAACCTTTCTCGGATTTAGCTGAAACTTATCGGCTACGGATGCGGATACACCCTCTACGATGGAGAATGCGGAGTCAACCGCAAGGGTAACAAGCATCAGGTAGAAGATTACGCCAAATGCGGCATTGAACCAGCCAACCGTAGTAAGGTTAACAATTGCACTCGGATAAATGATGAATGCAGTGGCGATACCGGAAGACGAGATGTTATCAAGCATGCCAACACCACCCATGGTAGAGAACATAACAATACCGGAAAGAATACTTACGGCAGCATCGGAAACTGCGATTACAATCGCATCAACAGCAATATTAGCACTATCATGAAGATAGGAGCCATATGCAAACATAATTGCCATCATTATGGACAAGCTATAGAATACCTGGCCGATGGCATCGATCCAAAGACTTGGATCCTTAAGTGCATCCAGCTTCGGAACAAAGAGCATCTTTAAGCCCTCACCGGCCCCACTCATGGAACAGCCCTTGATGGCCATCATAATCAAAAAGATAACCGGAAGAAATACCGTGTATTTTACAACTTTACCTACACTGTGTGCACCGTTGCGGATGCAATAGTAAATTGCTGCCCATGCGACAATAAGAGCAAGGATAACCGGAATCGGAATGCTGTATCCGGTTACATCCCAGGACGTCTTAGTAGCCTCGGCAAATACGTTACTTGCCGCTGCCGCATCGCCGGTCATATTTGCGAACTTAAGCGCATACACAACCATCATCAGGACCCATGCAAATACAACTGCATAGTAAGTAACGATAACGAAGGCATTTGCCGTCGCAGCCCAACCGATCGGTTCACATTTCTTGTTGATACCGCGCATCGACTCCGCAGCACCCTTCTGGAGCTTTCTTGCAATCGCAATCTCCATCATAAGAAGCGGAATACCCATGACAAACATCGCAATCAGATAAACCATCAAAAACGTTCCACCGCCGTGCTTTGCAGCAAGACCCGGGAATCTCCATGCGTTGCCAAGACCTACCGCACTACCTACTGCAGCAAGAATAAATACGGCTCTTGAAGACCAACTATCTCTTTTCTCCATATATACCTCCCAAAAGTGTAATAAACAACTTAAGTATTATAGCTCAGGCGGGAAGTTTTTGTCAATCATCTTCCCGCCCGTTTTAAAAGCCCGACCTCAAAATAACAGCCAACCTTTTCCGAAAAGCCAACCTTCAAACAGCCACCACATGCTTTCGAAAAGAAAAAAACCGTGGACATAATATCCACGGTTTTCAACGTTCTGTTTATAATCGATTATGCCTCGATGCCTCTCTCGGCAAGGAAATTAACAACGTCACCAACGGTCTTAACTTCATCAAGCTCCTCCGGCTGAATCTCGATACCGTACTCATCTTCCAAAGCGGTAACAAGTTCATACAGATCCAAAGAGTCAATCTTCAAATCCTCACGGAAAGAAGTATCCTCGGTAACTTCAGTCGTATCAATTCCCAACTGGGAGTCTAAAATGTCTAAAATCTTCTCAAGCATCAGTTGATTCTCCTTACAAATTACATTCATCAGAGGTTCTAAGTTCCCCTCACGACTTGCATATTATTCCAACGCTTATGGTTTGTCAAGCATTTTCACAGACAAAATTACAGAGTGA
>DCGJ01000088.1:7898-27254 GCA_002315495.1 Lachnoclostridium sp. UBA1781
TTTAGAAGTGATCCGGCATACCGTCTCCGTCATCATCCACACCATCCGGATTCACGTCGTCCGGATCCTCGCCGTCATGGTGGTGACCGCCACCCATAATGCCGTAGAATTCCTTGCCGACAACCTTCTTCTCGTTGCGGATATCCTCAACCATCTTAGAAAGAAGTCTCTTCACTTCCATCGGTTTCTTAATGTTCTTCAGTTCGATGACATGATCCTGATCCACACGAACAGATACCAATACGGTACCGGTACCGCAAATCTTCTGACCAAGGGTACGAACCAAGCGAACGTCTACAATACGATACAACAGGGTTTCATCATATGTGGTGCTAAAGAAGCCCCTCTGTACATACAAATGCTCATCATCCAATTCATATTTCGTAAAGGAAAATGGGAACCAAAGCCAATGCTTCCGATCCTTCCATGCAATATCTCCCATACTCTGTGTTGCCATATGCTGCCTCCTTCTTGGGCTCCCCATCTCATCTCGGCCCATTAAAATGATTATATGCGTTGCTTGTGTGGTTTGCAAGCATTTTTCTTCTGATTAGATAAACCCGCAGCTTCGAAGCACAAAAACGGACAACGTGATGGTTACTGACGACAACAGTGTGGACAGCGCCACAACTCCCGAGGTGAGAACTGCATCATTTTTCATGCTTTTTGCCATAATGTAGCAGGCCACCGTGGTCGGGCTGGTTAACATCACCATAATCGCTACGAGCGGCGCCCCGCGAAAGCCAAACCATACCGCAAGCGGCAGGAAAATGCCCGGCCCCACCACAAGCTTCAGAAAAGTCGCAATCACAGTCGGCTTAAGCTTGTTTTTCGCTTCTGCCGGCTGAAAGCCCGCACCCAAAACAAGGAGGGCAAGCGGTGTTGCAATCGCTTTAATGCTATTCAGAAATTTCATCGGAATCGTCGGAATGGTGATTTTCCACATTGCAAACGGAATCGCAACAACAATCGCAAAAATCAGCGGATTGGTAATGATTCCCCAAAGAACGCTCTTCACAAGCTGTCCCTTTGTCTGCTTTTGTTCCGCTCCGGCTTCGCCGTATTTTCCACTAATCGTCATCGCAAGCACGGAGTAGATATTATACAGCGGAACGACCGAGACAATCATAAGCGGTGCGAACCCCGCATCTCCATAAATATTCGTGCAAAATGCGACTCCAAGCACCGCAGTAGACCCGCGAAAGGAGGACATGGCAAATGCTCCGACCGACCATTTATCCTTCATCAACAAAGCCGCTCCAATCCATGCCCCGAAAAACATCACCGTAGTGGCCACGATGCAAAATACGCTGAAACGCCAGTCAAAGGATTCCCGAATATCCGCCGTTGCAATATCTACGAAAAGTAAAATCGGAAGCGTAACCTTGAAATTGAAGCGGTCACAAACCCGAATAAAATCCTCCGTGAACATTCCAAACCGCATCAGAACAAATCCGAATACGATAATCAAAAACACCGGCACTGTCGCATTTAAACTAAAAATAAAACTGTCCATATGTCGTACCCGGAATTAGTATTGGCTGATTTGATCCTCGGAATCATCCGTTGTCTTCTCCACTGTCCGAATGACAACGTAGAAGCCGTCTCCGTTTTCGGTTTCCACAAAACAGCGGTCTCCGACCTTCTTCTTGTAAATGGCCTTTCCCACCGGAGAATCAATGCTAATCAGTCGCTTGAGCGGATTGGCGCGAACCGTGGTAACGATACGGTACGTCATCTCCTTCTGCGTTTTCTCGGAAAATACAACGACCGTATTGTTCATACCAACCTGCATGTCGTTCGTTGCATCCTCAACGATGGTAGCTGTTTTAATCATATTCTTAAGATATCGGATTCGTCCGTCATTCTGGTTTCTCGCGCGCTTTGCCGCATGATACTCGAAGTTTTCGGACAAATCGCCCTGTGCCTTCGCTTCCTTCAGGTCGGTCAAAATCTCGGCGCGAAGCGTAACCTCACGATACTCAATCTCCGCCTTCATCTTATCAATATCACTTTGTGTTAATTTGTCGTACATAACAAAACCTCTTTTCTTGTTAGCCTTCACTAGGTAACAAGAATAGCACATCAAAACTCGAATTTCAATTTTGTTTTGTCGGCTTTCCCACCATTTTCATTGTTTTTCACACTCTTTTCGTAAATCATTCACCATTGCGCAATTGAAAAAGAAGGCTGGTCTATGGTATTCTATGGTTAGTTAAAGAAGTTAATGTAGTTCTTTACGAAACGAGGAAAGGAGGTCAATCGAATGGCATCGAAAAGGCAGACCATCGTTGGAGTATGTGTCGCTTCTCTATCGCAGGAGCGCTATACCCGCTTTTTGGACGCACTCCGTGCAGAGGCGCAGCATTTTGATTACAAACTGATGATTTTCGGTTGCTTCCAAGACTTGTATGAGCGTACGCCGAACGACCTGGGCGAGAAAAGTATCTTCCAGCTTCTCCCTTACGAAAATTTTGATGCGCTGATAGTGCTAACGGAGTCCTTTAAGGACCTCAATTTCCCGAAGCAGATTGCGAGACAGGCTGCGGAGCATAATGTACCTTTGTTTTCCATCGACCGCCCGTTAGACGGTTGTATTAATATCAGATATGGCTATGCGGATGCGTTCGCCGATATGGTGGAGCATCTCATTACCGTTCACGGATGCAGGAAGCTGAACCTGATTGCCGGCATTAAAGGCAACCCGTTTGAGCTTGAGCGCACCCAGCAATATCGTCGCGTTCTGCAAAAGCATGGTATTCCGGTAGAGGAAGAGCGCATCGGATACGGCAATTTCTGGCATGGCCCAACCTACCAGGCCGTGGATGATTTTATGCGAATGAACCTTCCGTTTCCGGACGCATTTGTCTGTGAAAATGATGCAATGGCCATTGCCGTCTGCGACCGTTTGGCCGAGTACGGCTACAGTGTCCCGGAGGATGTTCTGGTCACCGGTCTCGATGGAATCGACGAGGCAGCAAACCGCACACCGTCCATTACGACCGCACATCAGGACACGGTGGGCAGCATCCAGAAGATTTTTGAAATATACAGTGCCATTCAAAATGGCAGGGAATATGAAACCGATGTCACCATTCCGTTCCGCGTAAGCTTCGAGCAAAGCTGCGGTTGTGTGCCGGTGGTTGCGAACGATGCCAGCAAAATTATGGCCCGTCTATCGAAGAACTGGGCCCGAATGACCACCTACGACGAAGCGATGGACGCGATGCGTCATGAGGTTATTCGCCTTTCCTACCGCGAGATGCTGCAGCATTTGGCATCGCATATGCTTGATAATTCCTGGCTGTGTCTTCGCTCGGACTACAATTCCTCCATCGACAGTGAGGTGGATTTTGGGTCCTATGAGAGTCCAAATGCGGCCTTTACCGACCAAATGAACTGCGTTCTGTGGAAGAACGGCGATGTAACCCTTTACAACCGATTTTATCCACTGAGCAATCTCCTTCCGGATATTGAAGAAGTCATCGCCGAGCATTCGGGACTGGTATTCGTTCCGCTTCATTTTCAGGAGAGCTGCTTCGGTTATATGGCGCTTTCACTGGATACCTTTGAGTTCAATTACGAGATTCTTGGCAAATTCAGTTCCAACTTCTGTACGATTCTGCAGGCCATCCAGCAGAAGGAACGCGTTACAATTCTGAATCGTCAGTTGGAGAGCATTAACCGAAAACTGACCGAGCTTTACTGTATGGATCCGTTAACCGGATTGTACAATCGACGCGGTTTCTACGAATATATGGATCAGCATTTCCTGGAGGATCATGGTGCGGACGACATTCTCATTCTGTTCTCCATCGATATGGATGACCTGAAAGCAATCAATGATACCTACGGGCATAAGGAGGGCGACTTCTCCCTTTGTCTGATTTCAGACTGTATGAAGCATTTGGTTCGTCGCTATGATTCCCTTGCGGCTGCCCGCTTCGGTGGCGACGAGTTCATCGTCGCAGGTTTCTTTGAACCGCATACGCGGGCAGAGCTCGAAATCGAACGAACCTTTACCGAACAGCTGTCCTTCCTAAACACCGGTTCCGGAAAGGACTACCGGGTGGCGGCAAGCATCGGTCATGTATCCGTTCCGGTTGCCTCCTGTGATTTAGAGAGTGCAATTAACGAAGCCGACACTTTAATGTATCGTCAAAAGCAGGCCAAAAAGAAGGCCCAAAGGGAAGCGGCGGGGATTACCGAATAATTTTCCGTTGTTCACAAATTCAACTGCATTTTTCGAAAAACGAGTCTGAAAAGGCTCGTTTTTCTTTGAAAAGAGGGTTATTGTTAACAAATTGTTCAAAAAACCGAAATTATTCTCTCATTTATGTCGTATATAATGTGAAACAGAAAGAGAGGAAAAGACAAGCCTCCCACAATAAAATAGACGTTAAGAATTTTTCATATAATATTAGCCCGGTAAGCAAAACTTACTCGGGCTTCTCCTCTTTTTAGGGGAGTTTTTTTATTGTAATCTTTTGACTTTTTCTCTGAATAGGCGTATAATTCTAGATTAGTTAGGAGGCGTTCGGAAACCGTTGTCCGAGACCTTCCAATCAAATTATTGGAGGATATGATTATGGGTAAAGTAATGATTATGGACCATCCGCTTTTGCAGCACAAGATTGGTCTTATGAGAAGAAAGGAAACCTCTACCAAGGATTTCCGTGAGCTGGTAAACGAAGTTGCAATGCTGATCTACTACGAAGCAAGCCGCGACCTTCCGCTCGCTGACAAGGAGATTGAAACTCCGATTTGCAAGACTACGGTTAAAGAAATTGCCGGAAAGAAGCTTTGTGTTGTTCCGATCCTTCGTGCAGGTATTGGTCTCTGTGATGGTATTCTCCAGATGAACCCAAGCGCTAAGGTTGGTCACGTTGGTTTGTATCGTGACGAAACCACACTGGAGCCGGTAGAATATTTCTGCAAGATGCCAAGTGATGCTTCCGAGCGTGATATCTTCGTTGTAGACCCGATGCTCGCAACCGGTGGCTCCGCAATTGCTGCGATTACTCTTCTTCGCAAAAAGGGCATTTCCCGTATTCGCTTCCTGTGCTTAATCGCCGCTCCGGAAGGTTTGGCTAAGCTTCACGAGGCTTTTCCGGACGTAGACATCTACGTTGGCGCATTGGATGAGAAGTTGAATGAGAATGGATACATCGTTCCGGGTCTTGGTGATGCCGGCGACCGTATCTTCGGTACCAAGTAAGACAAAATAAAATGGCGTCGCACTGAAGCGTTTCGGTGCGACGCATTTTTTATTTCTGCAAATTAACAAATCTTGTGAGCTCACTCTGCCATCCAAGCTTCACGGTTCCGATTGGACCGTTTCTTTGCTTCGCAATAATGATCTCGGTAATACCCTGTTGTTCGGAATCCTTATGATAATATTCATCACGATAGATGAACATACATACGTCGGCATCCTGCTCGATTGCACCGGATTCACGAAGGTCGGAAAGCATCGGACGCTTATCGTCTCTCTGCTCTACCGCACGGCTAAGCTGAGACAGCGCAATGACCGGACAATCCAATTCACGGGCCAACGCCTTTAAGGAACGGGAGATTTCCGAAATTTCCTGCTGTCTGGACTCGCTCTTCTTACCGTTACTTCCGGACATGAGCTGCAGATAGTCGATAATTACAAGACGAAGACCTTTTTCCAGCTTCATCTTACGACACTTGGAACGAAGCTCAGTGATGGAGATACCCGGGGTATCATCAATCATCAAGGCCGAATCGCCGATGACACGTGCCGAACTAACCAGCTCCTGCCATTCTCCGTCATCCAGATTACCGACACGAAGCTTCTGCGCATCTACACGGGAATGCATGGAAAGAATACGGTTAACAAGCTGAACCTTCGACATTTCGAGGCTGAAGATTGCGGTCGGAATGCCGGAGCGTACAGCAATAAACTCCGCCAGGTTCAATACAAATGCGGTTTTACCCATAGACGGTCTCGCCGCAATCAGGATCAAATCCGAAGGCTGAAGACCTGCGGTTCGGTAATCCAGATCATAGAAGCCGGTAGAAATACCGGTAACATTACCACGGTTTCTCGCTGCCACTTCAATATTCTCGAGTGCCTTTACTACCACATCGTAAATCGGTGTCATCTCAGAAGTTTGCTTGGACTGTAAAATCGTAAACAAGTCCTTCTCGGCCGTACCGAAAATATCCTGCACGGGCTCTTTGTCCAGATAACATTTTTCAACTAAAGCTTCAGAGGTACGAATAAAATTACGAAGCTGTGCCTTGTCTCGAACGATTTCTGCATAGAATCGTGCATTTGCCGACGTAGGAACGACGGCAACCAGGCTGCTGATGTAATCGTTGGTGCTCAACTCCTCCGGAACATCCTTCGAGCGCAGTTTCTCCTGAAGGGTGACCTCGTCAACCTCACGCCCCTCCTGGTACAGTTCCACCAGAGCCTCAAAGTAAATGCCCAGCTGCTTCTCATAGAAATCGTCTTTCTTGAGAAGCTCATATGCGGTCAGAATCGCCTCGCGGTCAATGAGCATGGAACCGATCACGGACTGCTCCGCTTCCAGGCTATGAGGCAATATCTTTTTTACAAACCCCTCATCCATCTTACTTCTCGCTTTCTACCAATACCTCAAGGTCTGCCGTTACCTGTGGGTGCAGCTTTACGCCTACGGTAAACTGACCTTCTGCCTTAATCGGATTCTTAAGCACAAGCTTCTTCTTATCAATATCAAGTCCCATCTGCTCCTTGATGGCTTCCCCGATTTCCTTTGCAGAGATTGAGCCGAAGAATCTTCCGCCCTCACCGGTCTTAATAGCAAGCTTAACCTTTCCGGCCTCAATCTGCTTTCCGAGTGCCTGAGCCGCCTCTAACTGCTCCTTCTCAAGCTTAGCCTGGGCTGCCTTCTGAAGCTTCAGGTCGTTTAATGCCTTCGGTGTTGCTTCCACACCAAGCTTCTTAGGAAGAATAAAATTACGTGCATAACCATCGCTGATTTCGATGATTTCTCCCTTCTTTCCCTGGGACTTTACGTCCTGCAACAAAATTACTTTCATGACAATTCTCCTTCTTGTTTCATTGCGTTCAAAACGCTCTTCATCTTCTTCATTGCTTCTGCCACGGTAACCCCGGTCATCTGCGCACCGGCTACGGTCATATGTCCGCCACCGCCGACCTTCTCCATGATTACCTGTACGTTCACTTCGTCAATCGAACGGGCAGAAATAAAAATCTTATCCCGATATTCGGTAAATGCGAAGCTGGCCTTCACGCCTACAATCTCCAGCAGGTCATTTGCCACCTGTGCCGCAATAATGGTCGGCGAATCCAAACCATCTGCCTCGATTTCGACCATCGCATAGCTGTCAAGCCACATCTCAAGACCGGCCACAGCTCTTGCCTTTGCCCGATATTCCATCATATCGGAACGAAATGCCTTTCGAACTCGGGTAATATCCGCGCCCGAACGTCGTAAAAATGCGGCCGCCTCAAAGGTACGAACACCGGTCTTTGCCAGGAAGTTATTCGTATCCACCATCACGCCGGCATACATTGCATCGGCCTCAATCGGACGAAGTCTCATGTTGTCACCGATGTACTGAATAATTTCGGCTACAAGCTCGCAAGCCGAGGAAACATACGGTTCGACATAGGAAAGCTCCGCATTTGCAATCGAATCACCTGCCATACGGTGGTGGTCGAGCACAATCACATGGTCAATCAGATCAAACAACTCCGGACACTCGGTATAAGCCGGGCGGTTTACATCGACCACAATCAAAAGTGCCGACGGCTGCGCAAGATCCTGCGCTCTCATATTGCTGACAAACATGTCATCCGGATAATCCGTATTGTTCAGGAAACGGCTGATAACCGGCTGAATACCGCTACCGATTTCATTTACGATAATATAGGCTTTTTTATTCAAATGCCGACATACCGCATAGATACCGACAGCCGCACCAAAGCAGTCTGCATCACCGTTACTGTGTCCCATGATGAACACCTGCTCGTGTCCTTCAATACACTCACGGAGCGCGCCTGCCTTTACACGGGCCTTAACACGCGTGTTCTTCTCAACGGATTCACTCTTACCACCATAATAGGTGATGTTATCTCCATCCTTCACAACAGCCTGGTCACCGCCTCGTCCGAGCGCCAAATCGATGGCTGCACGGGCGGCTTCATAACCGCCGATATACGAGTCCGCATTTACACCGATACCCATACTGATGGTAATGGAAGCCTCCGCAGAGGTCGTCATATTAACGCTGCGCACATCCTCAAGCAGAGAGAATCGGTTCGCACTCAAATCCGACATATAACGGTTCTGGAACACGAACAGGTACTTGTCCTTCTCGAGCTTCTTAATCACCGCATCGATATCCTGCATATACTTGTTAATCTTTCGGTCGACAAGCGCCAAAATCAGGGAACGCTTTACTTCGTCAAGCGACTCCAGCACTTCCTCATAGTTATCGATATACAAAAGACCCATAACCATTCTGCGGTCGAAGTTTTCCTGCTTCAGGTTTACAAGCTCGGTCGTATCATAAAGGTAAATGGCCACAACCTTCTGTGTCTTTCCCTTCTTATCGTTCAGTCGAAGTGCCTTCAGCTCCTCGTCAAACTCCGGGGTCTCCATCATACGAAACAGCACGTCGTAGTAATGTCCGTTAATCTCCGTCTTGTAGGTTCGGTCCTCCATGTCATGCTTCGGAAGCGCAAATGCCTTGATGTTCGGAAACATATCCCGAATATAAAAGCCGGACTTCTCGCGGCCGCTCACCTTGGCGAATTCATCGTTACACCAAAGCATCATGCCGTCGCTGTCCATTACGCCGTACGGAATCGCAAGTTCCTTAATCAGGTTCCGCTGCACCTGGCTGTAGTCCATCGCAAACTCCACGTAGTCCTTCATAACATAGTGCTGACGAACCAGATAAATGATGAATGTCGTGATAAAGTAGGCAAATGATGCTCCCAGCACAATCCAGGCTGCACGGGAACTGACGGATGCCAATACGCCGGCCATTGCCAGCCAAAAAACAGTCAGGTAAATCGGCAGCCGTAAATAGGTGCTTAACTTCGCTTTTGCCCTTGCTTTGGTCTGTACCTCTTTCGTTGATTTCTTCTCCGTTTCCACGATGCCCCTCCATTCTGTGAAGTGTCGATTTCGAAAATAATTCCCTTTATCCGATAGATACTTTATTGTAACATGATAAGCCGACAAAAAAAAGTAGAAAATGAAATTTGCCTGGTATGGAAATGCCCCGCGAACTCTGTTATAATAGTTGAAACAAATATTACCGTAACACGGAGGTTTCCCATGGAATTTACACAGTTAATTATGGATCGTCGCAGTGTCCGCTCCTATGATGGTGAAAAGCAGGTGACTGCAGACGATATTCAAAAGATTTTTGAGGCCGTAACGCAGGCCCCGAGCTGGAAGAACAGTCAGACCGGACATTACTATATCTTATTATCCGGAGAAAAGCTGGAGGCACTACGAAGCGCAGGCCTTCCGGAGTTCAATCAGAAGAACAGTGCCGGTGCCGCTCTCGTGGTTGCCACGTACAAAAAAGATATTGCCGGTTTTGGAAATGGGGAACCGACCAACGAGCTGGGCAACCAGTGGGGTGCCTACGATCTCGGTCTTTCCACCGCTTATCTCTGTCTTGCCGCAAAGGACCTCGGACTGGATACCCTCATTATGGGAATCCGCGATGCTGCGGCCATTCGCAGCGTTTTGGATATTCCTGAGGAGGAAGTAATTGTCTCTGTCCTTGCCCTTGGTTATCGTGCCGGTGAACCGCGCATCAATAACCGAAAGGATCCGAAGGAGTTCGGTACCATTGTCGAATAAAGGAAGGAAAGCCTTCTATGAAAAAAACCTCTCCGAAACGGAGAGGTTTTTTAGTCATTACTTTACGCTGTAAGGCATCAAAGCTACGTGACGAGCACGCTTAATTGCTACCTGCAAAGCACGCTGATGCTTTGCACAGGTACCGGTGATTCTTCTAGGAAGAATCTTGCCGCTCTCGGAAACGAACTTCTTAAGAGTTGCGGTATCCTTGTAATCAACGCCCTTATTTTCCTTGTTTGCACAGAAAGCGCAAACTTTCTTTCTTCTGCGAATAACTCTCTTTCTCATAGGAGCTTCGCTCTTGTCACCCTTCTCGGTCTTATTGAAAGCCATGGTGGTTACCTCCTATCCAATTTCTCTGTCAGGCACAGAATCTGTGTGCCGTTACTGTTTAGTTAAATGGCAAGTCATCTTCCACTCCGTTCGGAATGTTCATGAAGCCATCGCCTGCTGCACTAGGTGCAGGTCTGCTTGCGGAATAATCGGAATTGCCGTTTCCGCCTGCGTTAGAATTCTTACTCTCAGCGAATTCCTGCTCGTCAACAACGACCTGGAAACTGTAAACCTTCTCACCATTCTTGTTGGTGTAGTTATCCTGCTGAAGGCTACCGGTAACCAAAATCTTCGTGCCCTGCTTGAAATACTTTTCAGCAAATTCAGCGCTCTTGCCGAATACGGTGCAGTTAATAAAGTCTGCCTCCGGCTGACCTTCACGCTTAAATCTGCGGTCAACAGCCAAGGTGTAACGACCCACTGCGGTATTGTTACCATTCTGAGAATATCTTACTTCCGGGTCTCTCGTAAGACGACCCATTAAAATGACTTTGTTCATAAGGATGTCCCCCTTATCTTACTGTTCGTCCTGTCTAACGCACAAATAACGAAGTACATTGTCCATGATTCGAACACGCTGCTCGATTTCAGCTGGAACTGTAGCTTCGGCATCGAAATGGATGAAGTAGTAAAAACCTTCGCTCATCTTCTGGATTTCGTAAGCAAGTCTCTTCTTACCCTGATCATCAACGTCGGTGATCACACCGCCAAATCTGGTAACAAGATTCTTAGCAGCCTCAACAACGGCAGCTCTTGCCTCATCCTCGATCTTTGCACTTACAACTAACGCTAATTCGTACTTATTCATAGTTGTCTCGCACCTCCTTTTGGTCTCTGGCCCTCCTCTGGGGAGAGCAAGGAAAATTGTGTAACTTATCACAATGTTGAATTCTATCATAGCATTTGTCAAAAAGCAAGCAGAAATATTTTTTTCTCTTCTTTTCTTAAAAACACACCCAAAACGACCTCTGCCACTTGCGATTTTTCCGTTTTTTTGGTATTGTTTATGGAGCATTTTCATTATGTAAATGCGCACTTCACGAAGGGAGGCTATCACCATGGACGTTCAGGTCAACGATATTATCAAGATGAAAAAGCCGCACCCTTGTGGAAGTAAGGAATGGCTGGTCACCAGAACCGGCATGGATTTTCGAATCAAATGCCTGGGCTGCGAACACTCGCTTATGATTCCGAGAGTTACCGCAGAGAAAAACATCCGCGAGATTCGACGAAACGGAGAGATTATTCCGCTTCGATAATCCAACTGTGTCGTTCGGTGTAAGCCAAATATCGCGTTTTACGCAGGGAGGAATTATGTTATTTCACTATTATGTATGCGTACTGGTTGTCCTATTCTTCGTGGTAACCTTTCCCGCATTTATCTTCTTTGAGATTGTCGGACTCGTTAGCAAGAAGTCGCTTCGAAAAATGATTCAGCCCTTTGCCAGAGGTGCGATCCATGTACTCTGCGTACTAATTGGATGCCGTATTACATGCGAAGGAGCAGAAGAACTTCCGAACGAGCCGATGCTGTTTACCGCAAACCACAGAAGCTATTTTGATCCGGTTATTGTGTACCACTCGCTTCCGGCCGACCACGAGCTCGGCTTTATTGCAAAGATCGGTCTTAAAAAGGTTCCGCTTCTCAGCTGGTGGATGAGCATGATGGGCTGCCAGTTTATTAACCGCAAGGTGCCGAAGGAAGGTCTTCAGTGCGTGCAGAAATGCATCGCCGAGGTGAAGGACGGGTACAGCATTTTCATTATGCCGGAAGGCACAAGAAACTATGAAGAAGATATGGTAGAGTTTCTGCCGGGAAGCCTGAAGGTCGCAGAACGCACCAATGTGCCGGTTGTTCCGGTCGCAATCTGGAAGACCGACGAACTGTACGAATCCAACAACCATCGTTTCACGCATGGTAAGATCCAGATTCGCTACGGAAAGCCGATTCCGATTGCAGAGATGAGCCGTGAGGAGCGTCTCGAACTTCCGAACCGACTTCGCGCCGAGATCGACGCGATGCTGGTTGAGATGAAGGCAAATCACAAATAGGTTTTTCATTCAAGTCCTTGCAATTTAAGGTTTGCTTTGATAGAATGATACGGACAAAAGAGGGAGAACGCGATTGATCATTTGGGTCAAAAGAGCGAAGGAACTTCTAAGATTATAAGTTAAGGAGAACATAGATTATGGGTTGGTTAGGTTGGACCTTAATCACGATTACCGTTATCATGGTAATCGCATTTATCGTACTTAGCATCCTCGGCAAGAAGATGCAGAAGAAAAATGATGCAGCAATGGCTGAGCTTCGTGCTCACTCTCAGAACGTTTCGATGCTGGTTATTGACAAGAAGCGTATGAAATTAAAGGATGCCGGTTTCCCACAGGCCGTTGTGGATCAGACACCGAAGTTTGCAAGAAACCAGAAGGTGGCCGTAGTTAAGGCTAAGATTGGTCCTCAGATTCACACCCTGATGTGTGACGAGAAGGTGTTCGAGTTCATTCCGGTTAAGAAGGAAGTAAAGGCAACGCTCGGCGGCATCTACATTCTCGATGTAAAGGGAATGCGCGGTGCACTCCAGAAGGACGAAACCACCAAGAAGAAGGGCTTCTTCTCCCGCTTTAAGAAGAATAAGTAATAAGACAAACGAAAGGTCGTGGACACTAACCCACGACCTTTTTTCATGCAATCAATTGGAATTACTCTTCACTACTGATTACGATATTCATCTGATTCTCTGAAGCCTTCGTGCCATTCATGTGAATATGATACCGAAGCGTCACGCGGAGCTCATTTTCCTTCACATCCACCTGAAAATGCCTGGTTTCGAACACCATCTCCAGCACGCCAAACGGTGTCTGGTAATTCGTCTCATGCGCCAGCCCCTCTGCAAATGCAAGAATCGTACTGTTCGGGCCGTATTTTTCGACATCCAAACGGTCCTTTGCAATCTTCAGGCGATGCTTCGTCATCTTCTCCGGAGTCGGAACGGCTTTCTCATCCTCTTCCTCGAAGGTTTCATACAGTACCTGGAATACGCCCGGCGTGCGCTCATAACACTTTCCGGAAGCCCAGATTTCCTGCCCCTGTGGGTCGTTATCGCTCCAGCTCTTCAAATGAACCAAACATTCCTTCTTCATAAAACTCCTTTAAGTCAAACTAAAACACTTTCACATTAACATCCTTCGTCTCAATCATCTCACAAGGAAGAATCGAGTTTGCAAATGCTCGAAACTGCTCGGCACCGTCACTGACAAAGAAGGTATGATTCGAATAGGTGTAGTTCCCCTTCTTCTTTCGCTCATCGGCGAGTAAATCGCCCTCGGTGAGCATTTGCTTTAATTCCAGAGCGGTTTCATACGCCGGATTCACTAATGTAACATCCGGACCTGCCACCTGCTCAATCACGTCCTTAAGGAGCGGATAGTGGGTACAGCCGAGAACAATCGTATCCACCCAGTTATCCAACAGCGGATCGATATAGCGATGCACGACCTGCTCGGTGATCGGGTCATTCGCCCAGCCCTCTTCCACAAGCGGAACGAACAAAGGGCACGCCTGTCCATACACCTGGCAGTCCGGACGAATCCCGGTAAGATATCTCTCGTAGAGTCCGCTTCGAACGGTACCTGCCGTACCAATGACGCCGATTTTACCGTTCTGAGAAGCCTCCGCGGCGGCTCTTGCACCAGGCAGTACCACACCAATCATCGGCACCTCCGGAAACTCCTTACTAAGTGTTTCGAGGGCAAATGCGCTGGCGGTGTTACAAGCAATCACAATCGCCTTCACCTTCTTCGAAAGAAGGAAGGTCGTAATCTGACGGGAATACTCGGTAACGGTTTCGCGCGATTTATTACCGTAAGGAACGCGCGCGGTGTCACCAAAATAAATGATATTTTCATTCGGCAGCTGCTTCATGATTTCCTTTGCAACGGTCAGCCCGCCGACACCGGAATCAAACACGCCGATTGGTAAATTCTTCTCTAAGCTCATTGGTCTGAAATCTCCTAGGAACGGGATGGAGCCATACGAATCAGCTCGTCAATCAAGTCGGTCTTCTCGATACCGGAAGCTGCAAAGAGCATCGGATACATGGAAATGCCCGTAAAGCCCGGAAGAGTGTTAATCTCGTTGAATACCACGCGGTTCGTTCCGTTCTCAAGGAAGAAATCCACACGGGAACAGCCAAAGCCATCGAGTGCCTCAAAAATCTTCTTGGCATCCTCCTGCACCTCTTCCTTCTTACCTTGCGGCAAAACGGTATCAATAACGGTACGGGATTCGGAATTGTTATACTTCGCATCGAAGCTGTAGAACTCATCGGCAGCCAACACCTCACCGATTACGGAAGGAATCGTGTGACGTCCGTTTCCAAGAACGCCGCACTCGATTTCACGGCCAACGATGGTTTCCTCTACGAGAATCTTACGGTCATGAATCGCTGCTTCATTCAATGCAAAGATCAGTTCCTCACGGTTGTGAGCTTTGTTCACGCCCTTAGAAGACCCCGCATTTGACGGCTTTACAAATACCGGGTAAGGAAGCTTTGCTTCTACCTTCGCTACTGCGGCATCCATATCCTCCAAATCATTCTTCATCACAGCGACGTACTGCGCCTGGCAGATGCCCAAAGTATCTACAATAATCTTGGTATAAAGCTTATCCATGGAGCAGGCGGAGGCAAGTACCCCACAGCCAACATAAGGAATATCGGCAAGCTGGAACAGTCCCTGAATCGTTCCGTCCTCGCCGTTCAGGCCGTGAAGAACCGGAAATGCTACATCCACATACTTCGTCTCGGTCTTCTCACCGCTTACAAACATCACGCCGTGAATTCCTGCGTCCGGGACGATGATTGCCTTTACCTTGCTTTCCGTCCAGGTGCCGTTCTCAATCTCCTCCACGGAGTCTACCTTAAGCCAACGTCCATCCTTTGTAATACCAATCAGAACCACCTCATACTTTGCCGGGTCCATACTCTTAATAATGTTCGTAGCAGATACGCAGGACACCTCATGCTCCGAAGAGCGACTTCCAAAAATAACTGCAACTGTTTTCATAATATCTACCTCACTACTTGCTTTTAGTTCACGTACTCTGTTAAAAATGTCTGCCCGAAATCACCGGTTTTGAATTCATAATAAGCCTTTCTGGCTTTCTCCGGATCCGAGAACAGACCGAACACGGTCGGACCGGAGCCGCTCATAAGAGACCCGTCTACGCCGAGTTCGAGCATTTTGCTCTTAATATCTTTGATGATTGGATGAAGCTCACAGGTAACGTCCTCTAAAACATTGCCCAGACGATTCACAACACCCTTATAATCTTTAAATTTGATTGCCTCGATCATACCATCCACATCCGGATGTACCGTATTCTCATCCAACACAAGGTGGTCATAAACCGCCTTTGTGGATACGGAAATGCCCGGCTTCACAACAAGCACCTGACAGGCAGGCGGTGCCGGAAGCGGCGTTAGAATCTCACCGATTCCCTCCGCAAGTGCAGTTTTCCCCATCAGACAGTAAGGAATATCTGCACCGAGCTTTACGCCAATCTGCTGCAGTTTTTCGAGCGAATAACCGGTCCCGTACATCTCATTCAGTCCGATCAGGGTTGCCGCCGCGTCAGTGCTTCCGCCGGCCATGCCCGCTGCCACAGGAATGTGCTTCTCCAGTTCAATTGCAACGCCATGTTCCTCGCCCATTTCCTCAAAAAATGCGGCTGCGGCCCGATACACCAGATTATCCTTTCCGGTCGGTAGGAAGGACAGATTCGAGGAAAGAACAATTTCATTCTTCGCAATCGGGCGAAGAGTCAGGCGGTCAAACAGTCCTACCGTCTGCATAATCATCTTCACATCATGATATCCGTTCGGTCTTGTTCCGGTAACATCCAGTGCCAGATTAATCTTCGCGTATGCGCGCAATTCTATGGTATCCATAAAAATCTCCTTAGTAGGATTCAATACTGCCCCCTATTTTACCCTCTAAGCGCCAATATTGCAACTAAAAGAAACACGTATCCCCGAAATCAGAACTTTTGCAAATGATAAAGAGCCCGAGGAAAAACCCCGAGCTCTTTATTCATACATTACACTAAGAAGGATTATGTCAGAGAGTAGATAAACTACTCTTTACTATCGAACAACTACGTTTTCTACACTTGTAGTGTATTCTTTATTATACATATCTTTTTAGGAAATGCAACCCCTATTTTATAGTTTTTTAGCCATGTGCATACTCTGCATTTGTCGCAGCGGATTCTACGCTTTCAATATACGTGAAACGGATGGCTTTTACCTGCAGACCACTTTGACCAAAATGCAGTCTCTCCACCGTGAAGTTAGAATTAAAGTACACCTTGCCGCCCTTTGCCACTTCGCCCTGATCCGCGCCGGTCCAGGTAAAGCAGTAGATCGGAATACCCCACGCGTAGAGAGTTACCGGCAACTGTACAAGGCCTTCCATAGCATTCTCGGCAATTACCTCAATCTGATAACCACCGGTCTTTTCCAGCTCAAGCCCGAAGACAAAGTCACCGTTTCTTTCGGTAATAAGATTGAGCGGAATCTCCGTTCCCTGTTCTCCGAGTTTAAAGTACGGAACATCCTTTGCTCCGCCATCATCCCAGGCCTCCATCTCACCAAGCACGTCCACCTCGGTAACCTCGCCCTCGATACGCTCCATACAAGGGAACCGCATCAAAACGCGAAGGACATGAATCGCTGCCTGCTCTAACATCTCGCGAGTCAGAAGACCTGCAGAAAGCATCTCCGGAAGATCGTCTCCCTGCACATTCTTTGAGCCGTCCGGACAGCACATGTAGGTATCGTTTCCGGCCGCAACCATACGGGTAAAGTTCGTATGACTTCCCGGAGAACCTGCCTCCTCATAGCGGGTTTCGGTATTAATGGCAGCCCACCAGTCGGTCATAACCATGCCGTCAAAGCCCCATTCCTCACGGAGAATCTTCGTGTTGAGTTCGTAGTCACTGGCCGTCCAAAGACCATTTACACGACCATAGGTAGTCATTACCAGATATGCTCCGCCTTCCTTAACAGCGATTTCAAAGCCACGAAGGTAGATTTCACGAAGCGCACGCTCAGATACCACGGAATCCACGGAGTAACGATGCTGCTCCTGGTTATTACCGCAAAAATGCTTCAGTGTATTCGTAACACCCGACTGACTCATACCAAGAAGCTGAGCTACGGTCATCTGACCGGTCACATACGGATCTTCACTGAAGTACTCAAAGTTTCTTCCGTTAAACGGATGACGATGAATATTCATGCCCGGTCCAAGTAAGGTATCAATCCGATTCTTACGAAGCTCCACGCCAAGGAAGGTGAACAACTCTTCCACCAGTTCACGGTTAAAGGTGCTGGCAATCATCGTTCCGTTCGGAAGAGAGAAGGCCTTCACACCACAGTCGTTACGAAGACCGGAAGGTCCGTCGGAGGTACATCCGCAAGGAACTCCGAGCGCCTTCAGCGCTTCATTGACACCGCCAAATGCGGACGTTGTTCCCGGCGTTCCCTTCGGGCTTCCCATACCCTCGCCACGAACGAAGCAGAACAAATCCTCATCGCTGATCTGAGCCAAAAACTCTTCCATCGTATGGGTGCCGTTCTTCACCTCCATCAGGCGAATCACATCCGGGCCGGAAGCCGTTTCCTTCACTCCCGAAACAGCCGGCTCGCAATTCTTCGCGGTAATAATACCCTCTGCCATCATCTGGTTTCTGGTCATCCCCGTCGTGTCGGACACAAAGGAATCTCCCTGCGCCACCATGTCGGAACGAAGACTGACCGGCTCAAAGGAAAGCTGAACCTGTCCGTCCTCACCCATGGACGCGTGCATACGGTCATAGGCCTTCACCGGACGCATCGCTTCGGAACACTCCTCCACGACCTCCAATTCCGGAATCTCAAAGGTAAATACGGTCTTAGCCGAACGAACGTCCTCACCCATTGCAATTCCATAGGTTCCCGGTTCCAAAACAAAGCAGGACTCTTCGCCGGTCACACCGGTATCATCATAGGAGCAATACTCCTTTTTCGTAATCGTAACAATTAACGTCTCGGATTCGCCCGGAGCCAAAAGCTCGGTCTTTGCGAAGCCGCACAATACTCTTGCCGCCTTACCAAGCTTACCCTGAGGTGCTTCCGCATAAAACTGGCAAACTGCTTTACCTGCCACATCGCCGGTGTTGGTAACGTTCACAAAGCAGTATACGAACTCGCCGTCAAACTCGCATTTTGCTGCTTCCATGGAAAATGTGGTGTAGGACAGACCATAACCAAACGGATACAAAACAGCATCCTTCTTGAAGGTCTCAAAGTAACGATAGCCGACAAAAATATCCTCCACATAAGCATTCGACTTCAAATCACCGAAATACGGATAGGACGGATATTCCTCAAAATTCTTCGCTATCGTATCGGTCAGATGTCCGGACGGATTCGCAATGCCGGTCAATACATCCACCGTGCCCTCGGCGCCCATCATACCGCCCTGCCAAGCAACAAGCACCGCCTGCGGAGCATACTTTTCAACAAAGGTGAAATCGATAAGATTGCCAACATTCATTAATACAACAACTCTGGAAAATGCCTTGCAAACCGCAGAAAGCAGCTCCTCTTCCTCCTTCTGAAGACGATAGGAGCCCTCCTCATAGCTGTTATCGTGGTCCTCACCTGCACTGCGGGCAATGATGATGAGAGCTGCGTCATTTCTTGCCGCGCATTTTGCTAAGGCGTCTTCTCCGAGAAGAGAAATCGGCATCTCCGGCTGGGACCAAAGGTCATTTCCCCAACCGATGCCGTTACCGGCCGGATTGGTATCGTCCCAGTTCTTATAAAAGGCCTTCAGCTCTTCATCAATTACAAGTCCCTCGCTCGCGTCCAACGCCTCTCCGAGCGTGGTCTCCTTCCACACATTTACCAGACCGCCCGAGCCGGTGCCGGACTTATAATAGTGAAACTGCATACGGCCGAATACCGCAAGCTTTGTGCCCTTTTGAAACGGCAGGGCATTTGCCTCATTACGCAGAAGGACGGCGCCTTCACTAACTACTGAACGCGCCGCCGTTGCATACTTGTCATAATCAAGTGTAAACTTCATATCTTCCTTGTATGATTATTTAGAAGCT
>DCGJ01000155.1 GCA_002315495.1 Lachnoclostridium sp. UBA1781
TATGTATACGGTCAGATGATTGGTGGTAAGGAAGCCGGTGCAGATATCGGTAACGGCGGAAAGAACTTCGGTCAGGGTAAGAACTCCTGGCTCACCGGTACCGCTGCTTGGAACATGGTTGCTATTTCCCAGTATATTCTTGGTATCGCAGCAGACTTCGATGGTCTCAAGGTTGACCCGTCTATTCCGGCTGCATGGGATGGTCTCAAGGCGAAGCGTCAGTTCCGTGGTGCTACTTACAACATCACCGTTAAGAATCCGAATCACGTATGCAAGGGCGTAGTTGCTATGACCGTTGATGGTCAGGCAGTAGAGGGCAATGTCGTTCCTGCATTTGCTGCAGGCGAACACGAAGTTGTTGTAACGCTTGGCTAATTAGGCATCTGCCTAACTGAATAACGAATGAAAGCGCCTGTCTTTCTGGGCAGGCGCTTTTATTATATCGGAGCAAAATGCTTCGACAACTCAAAAACTATAAAGAAATGAGGGGACAAAAAATGAACGTAGTAGGAACAAAATGGAAGTACATCGGTATGGATATTGCTTTGGATATCGATGGCAAAAAGGGATTTCACTCCATCGATGAAATGATGGCAGAGGAAAAGGACGGTCCTAACGATTGGGGCATGATGAGGAATACCATTCTTTACTTCAATGAAAACGGCCAGATGCAGAGCCTTATGCTGATTCCGGAAGGAACCTCCGAGGAAGAGATTGAGGCAGCGAAGGCGGATGGCATGGAAGTCATCGGCGACAGACTTTGCATTGAGAGTAAGGATTACAACCAGGATGCGGACGGGAAGCTCACCTATGCAAGCGGTGCAGAAAACACCACGACCGTACAGGAAGATATCGATGCAATGAATACAATTACCTTTGATGAGGAAGGTCATCTTAGAATCTTCGCCATCTTCGGATACTCTGTTTACGAGCAGGTATAATTGTAAAGTTGAAAGAAACAGGAGTTTTGGAAAATGAAGTTTAGGGCGATTCTTTTCGACATGGACGGCACGCTGTTACCGATGGACATGAAGGAGTTCAGTAACGGATACTTTCAGTTTCTGGCAAAGAAATGCGAGTGCTGTAACCTTCCACCAATTGAGGAATTCATCGCCGCCGTGTGGCGCGGCACTTATGCCATGGTAAAGAATGACGGAACAGTGAAGAACCGGGAACGTTTCTGGGACTGCTTCTGTAAGGAAACCGGTGTTTCCAGAGAACAGATGGAACCGTTAACGGAAGATTTTTACGCCCATGAATTCTATCAAGGCAAACAGTTCACTCAAGAGAATCCCTTGGCGCCAACCGCCGTACGCATTGCTCACGAAAAAGCTCCGATTGTAGCACTGGCCACCAACCCACTATTTCCAATGGTGGGTCAGGTGTCCCGTATGGACTGGGTTGGCCTAAAGCCTTCCGATTTTGATCTAATCACCTCTTATGAAACCGATTCGTATTGCAAACCGAACCCTCGTTACTTTGAAACCGTTCTGGAACGAATCGGCTGTAAACCTGAGGAATGCCTATTAATCGGAAATGATGAGCGCGAAGATATGTTCGCGGCTTCTTCCGTTGGCATCTCCTGTTATCTGGTTACAGACACAATGATTTCATATCCGGATCATCCTTGGAATGGTCCGAAGGGAAGTTTTTCCGAACTGGTTACCATGCTTCAGGAATTAGAGGCGTGGGAAAATTGTCCATACGAAACATTATCTTAGCACATAGGGAGAAATATTTTATGAAGAAGTCCATTTTTTCTTTGCCTAGCAAGTTTAGTCGCAATTACAGTTCTTGTCCTGTTACTTGTTTTCTTTCTTAATTCGGACTCTATTACAGGGTCTTGGTCACGACTCGAACCAATTGAAACGACTACCGGAAATGAAGATAACTCCGAAACTGGTTTTGTATTCCACGAAAACGGCGATTTTGAGAGCTATCGCATCGTAACCAAAGGTGATTTCGTTCATGAAAGCCGCACCACTGGAAGTTGGGAACTTAAGGAAGATGAAACCTTGGTGATTACTATTGAAAACACATTCGTTGATGGCAAAAATGATTATCCTGACCAGTCTGACTATTTATCACGAGGAGAGTCCTATTCAAAAACATACAAGAAAACATCGGATGCAAAAAAACGTGATTCTGTTTATTGTTATTATATCGAAAGCGGTACACTTTACATCAACGGAAATGCGTATAAAAACAAACTGGTTACAAAAAGAGCGCAGGATGAAACGGGTAGCCAAACCGTTGAAAAACCATTGTTTCTCAATTTAGGTGGTTTTTGTATGACCCAGATAACCTTAGATCCATCCGGCAAATTCAAGATCTTTGAGGTCATTGGTAATACTCCATTTCATCAAGTAGAAAACGAACATAACGGATTCTGTGGACGCTATCTTCTGTACGAAAATAAGATAATTCTCCGCACGGATAAGAATAAGATGGAACTGCAATTTTATAAAGAGGGAGATAAGTGGCATTATGATGCCGAGTCTTCTTTCGGGGTCAATCGAATGGAAATCGTTCCTGATTATTTAACT
>DCGJ01000015.1 GCA_002315495.1 Lachnoclostridium sp. UBA1781
GCAACCTGGAAGGAAGCAGTCTTGATGTTACGAATACCGCCTTCGAATTTCAAGACTGCTTCCTTCCAGGTTGCATGTAGCGTAATCGAAGCCTTACAGATGGACATTAAAGACTTCTTTCACTGCAATTACTGTACCGGATATCCGGAGGTTCCAGAAGAAGCGCCTGAAGCAGAAAAAGGCCCAGTAACCGTAATACCGGCAAAGAAGTACACACCTATGCCAATCCAGCTATATTGTGAACTGCTTTACTTTATCCCTGATGGTAAGGTCGCAACAGAGGAGTCCATATTCGACTTTGTAAACAAAGCCACAGGAATGGAGCTTAGAGGCTTCTCTGACAGCAGCATGCCGTTCCTGCTCCGTAATCTGAGTGTGGACTACGAGATCACAAGACCCGATATGGAGGATTTCAGCAAGAGAATCGCTGAGTGCAAAACAGATAAGGAAGCCGGAATGGAGTATATTCCTTTCTGGAAGGTCGTATCAAAGCGTGGTCATCTGATCAACTATGGCAAGCATCACACGGTGGATATGCAGGAGAGAATGCTGAACGAAACCTTTGTAGAGACCGAAGAAGCGGTCGTAGGAACCTCTACAGGCATCCGCGTAAAGAATCTTGAAGAGTATCTCTACGATTGGAAGGACGTTACCTTCAATGTGGACAAACTCTCAGATAGAGGTGGATTAAGGTACTCCTGGTCAACACTCAACTTTGAAGATGCTGTTAGCACGTTCGAGCAGATGCTGGATGGCGTGCTGTAATCGCCCCTCTTACTTATTATAATGTAGGAACCCGAAAAAGGATAGTCGTCCAGTTGAGGGTTTCTAGATAAAACTGAATAAGAAAAATAGTAGCCCACTTGGCTGCAATCCAACTTGATCATAATCGGATCAGGAAGGAAAGCTGCCAGGTGGGCTTCTTTTTATGTCTCAGCCTCCAACGTTCCCGGTTGGAGGTTTTATTTTTCAATTTTATCTGCCTTGACTCATCGGGGAAATTACATTTATCTGCCTTGACTCAATTTGACTAATTCCCCTTTGAACGCAAAACAAGAAACATTTAATGTTTGAAAGTTAAAACCTGTTACGTTCATTTGAATTTATCGGTCTCGACCCACTTTGGTTAGTCCCTCACTGTCGAGCATACCCTTACAGATTTCTACGCCACCGGGATGATAAGATTAATAAAAATATGCATTTGCGTCAGGAAATATTGGAAGTACAGAAGGCCTATGATGACAGTGCAGGATATAGGACGATTACATTACATATTAATCGGAGACGCAGAAAAGCCGGTGAGCGAACCATTTCAGCTGGACGAGTTTACCGCGTTATGAAGTATTATGGAATGTTCTCACAAGCGATTGATTCAAAGCGCAACCGCGTGATTTTCAATGGGATCCGTGAATGCGAGAACATAATGCTTCATAATTACAATGACAGAGAAGTCAACGGGGATACTGAGGAGGAATGACATGAGGTTGGTAATATTAGGTGCAGGCGGCTATGGAAGAACCATAGTCGACATCGCAGAACAAATCGGATTTGCCCCAATTGTTGTATTGGATGATAGTCTTGAAGGACATCCATTATCTTCGTATAATAGATACATTGACGACGATACGTGCTTTATTCCGGCATTTGGAAATAACGAGTTTCGCTTATTTTGGTGCAATGAGTTACTGTCCTCAGGGGCAAAACTTGCTACGTTGATTCATCCTAGTGCATATGTCAGTCCGAAAGCCAAGCTGGAAGCCGGCGTGGTCGTGTTATCGCCCGCAGGATAAGATACTGATGGCGCAGACTTTGGAACTGATATCAAAGCTTTTGAACGCGGTTCCGGTCTACAAAATGAAAATAAACAATTTCCGTGATGATGCGGTGACCACTGCATACGAAGGAATGAAGGGGGATTCATGAAGATTAAAGATGGTTATATCCTAAGCAGCATCGGCAACAAATGTATTGCAGTTGCAGTTGGAGAGATGAGTGAGGAATTCTCCGGGATGATTCAGTTGAATCCGGCAGGAGAGTACCTTTGGAAAGAACTGGAGCAGGGAATCTCGGAAGATGAGCTGGTTGCGAAGATGTTGGAAAGATACACAGGTCTGGATGAACAGACGGCAAGAACTGATTTGCGAGAATTTCTTGATACCATCAAAATTGCGGTTGAAGAATAATGGGTGTCGGGATGCGCTCTTTGAAAGAATACCTGGAAAAAGAAGGCTTTATCATTCAGCCGACGGTCGGAAGCAGCATGGAGCCGCTTTTACATAGTCATCAATCTCTGGTGAGGATTGAGCGGGTGGAGGGAGAACTTCCGAAAAATTCTGTTCCGCTCTATGTAAGACCGAGCGGGCAGTATGTGCTTCACAGAATTGTGAAGGTAAGAAAAAAAGATTACCTGATCGTCGGTGATAATCGAGTATTACTTGAAAAGGTTCCGAAGGAATGGGTAATCGGTGTCATGACCGCGTATGCGGCGGATGGCATTTTGTGGCATATGACGGAGGATTCGGAATATCTGGCGTATGTGGAAGGATATACCAGGCATTTTTGGCTTCGTCATTATGTGAAGTGGTGCAGGGCATTTCCGGGAAGAGTCATAAGAAAACTAAGATGCATAGCAGGTAAACTGAAACATGGGGAACACATATCATAAACATATTTCAGCAAAACATAAGCTTTTTGACTTAAAGTTGGATGAGGTCTGGCGATATAAGGACCTGATCCTTCTTTTTGTGCGCAGATCTTTTGCGGTCAGCTATAAGCAGACTATTCTCGGACCGGCCTGGCTGTTTTTAAACCCACTTCTTACGAGTGTCATGCACATGATCGTCTTCGGAAATATTGCAAAGCTTTCCACCGATGGCGTGCCGCAGCTTCTTTTTTATCTGACCGGTACGGCTTTTTGGAATTTCTTTAACAGCAGTCTTTCGGGAAATGCAAACACATTTACAAGTAATGCCGGCCTTTTCGGAAAAGTCTATTTTCCGAGGCTTACGGTACCGATCGCGAATGTGTTGACAAATGTGATTAAGTTTGCCATAGCAATGATACTTCCGGTTATTTTGATGGTTATTTACTGTATCACCGGAAGCGTTACTCCGCATTGGTGGTGCCTGCTGCTCGTTCCCGTTATTCTCCTTTGGATCGGTCTGATGGCCATGGGCTGCGGGATTCTGGTTTCCGGTCTGACAGCAAAATACCGCGATCTCTCGGTGCTGGTTAGCTTTGGCATGTCGCTCTGGATGTACGGAACGCCGGTGGTTTATCCGCTTTCCCAGCTGGACAACACCCTTTTGGGGGCTTTTATAAAATATAATCCGGTTACGGCACCGATTGAGCTTTTTCGATACGCAGTGCTGGGAAAAGGAACCATTTTGCCGGAAAGCATCCTCGTTTCTGTGGTATTCACCGTACTTGTGACGTTCCTTGGTATCATCGTATTTCATAAAGTGGAACGTACCTTTATGGATACGGTTTAAGGGGGCATATGGAAGAGACAAAAGCAATCATCATAAACGGTGTTAAAAAGAAATACCGTCTGGGCTCCATAGGCAGAAAGACACTGCAGAGGGATATACAAAGCAGGTGGGCCCTTCTGAGAGGAAAAGAAGATCCGAACAGTCGAATCGGTGCGGATTCCGGTCTTTACGGTCAGACCTTTATGGCGCTTGATGTAATTGATCTTGAAATCAATCGGGGAGAAGCAGTGGGCATCATCGGTCCAAATGGTGCCGGGAAATCTACGCTCCTAAAAATCATTTCTCAGATCACCGCTCCTACGGAAGGGGAAATCGATATCTACGGCAGAGTTACCTCTATGCTGGAGGTCGGCACCGGTTTTCACGGAGAAATGACAGGCCGTGAAAATGTCTATATGAACGGGGCCATTCTCGGTATGACAAAAAAAGAAATCGATGAGCGGATGGAGGAAATCATTTCGTTCTCTGAAATCGGAGAATTTATTGATACGCCTGTAAAAAGGTATTCCTCCGGTATGTTTGTAAAGCTTGCATTTTCCGTTGCAGCGCATCTGAACAGTGAGATTATGATCATGGATGAGGTGCTTGCTGTCGGCGATATGGCATTTCAGCAGAAATGCCTGGATAAGATGCGTGAAGCTGTGGAAGTGGATGGAAGGACCATACTTTACGTCAGTCACAACATGAATACCATCAGAAGACTTTGCAAAAGATGCATTGTGCTGAATCAAGGTAAGATTATATTTGATGGTGACGTGGAAAAGGCCATTGCGCTTTATATGGACCGTTCGCTTGGCGGTGATGGTGTGAATATTGATCTGACGAAGTTGAACCATGGCTGGCAGTCAAAGAATCAGAAGATTACAATGGAGCACCTTAAACTGGTGGATAAAACCAGCGCAGTCTACGAGCAGAAGGAGCCGCTTTTATTTGATTTAGACGTACAATTAAAAGAAAAACTGAAGGATGTGCAGGTCAGAATTACACTCAGAACGGATACGGATACCGGACTCGGCACCTCCTGGTCGAATGATATCGATATGAGCGGACTGGAAAAAGGAACTCACGTAATCCGCTGCAAAATGGATCTTAGCACGGTTGCAAAAGGCGTTTTTTACATCAGTATCGGAATCTACCAAAAGGATGAAATTGGCAGGGAAATGATGCTTGATCATGTGACAAGGGCATTTCGAATCGAGATTCCGGGAACGTTGGACTGGGAAACGGCCGCACAGGGAAATATTAGGTTTCCGGCGGCAGAGGCGAATGTTGTTTCCTGATTGTATGATTTTGAACGGAACGAATTAGGGTGTCGGCTTGACGAACTGTCAAGTCGGCACCCTTTCTAGCTACATATAAAATGCCTTATACCATTCCGCAAATCGTCTCAATCCATCTCGCAAACTCGTTCTCGGCTTAAATCCAAAGTCGCGCTCAAGCGCACTTGTGTCTGCGTAGGTGATCGGAACGTCACCCGGCTGCATGGCCACAAGCTCCTTGTGAGCCTCGAAGTCGTAATCGGCCGGAAGGACCTCGGCGCGAATCAATTCCTGCTGGAGAATGTCGACGAAGTCGAGGAGATTCTCCGGACTGTTATTGCCAATATTATAGACTGCGTATGGAGGAAGTGGGAGACCATCTTCTCCATTTTTCTTTTCCGGCGCGCCCTGCATGACACGCTTTACGCCTTCCACGATATCGTCCACATAGGTGAAATCACGCTTGCAATTACCATAGTTAAAAATTTGAATCGTCTGCCCCTTCAGAAGCTTATTGGTGAAGCCAAAGTAAGCCATGTCCGGTCTTCCGGCTGGACCATATACGGTGAAGAAACGGAGACCGGTGGATGGGATATTGTAGAGCTTTGCGTAGGCATGAGCCATAAGCTCGTTGGATTTCTTTGTGGCCGCGTACAGCGAAACAGGATTGTCTACTTTATCGTCAGTACTGTAAGGGACCTTCTTGTTCGTTCCATAGACGGACGAAGAGGAAGCATAAACCAAATGCTCCACACCATTTTCTCCGTTATCGTATGAGTGACGGCAGGCCTCGAGGATATTGTAGAAGCCAATCAGATTGGACTGAATGTACGCGTCGGGATTCGTAATGGAATAGCGAACGCCTGCCTGAGCCGCGAGGTTTACTGCAACGGCCGGCTTATGCTCGGAGAAAATTCGGTCAATCAGTGCCTTGTCCGCAAGGTCTCCGCGATAGAAGGTGTAAGCGCAGTCCGGATGTTCTGAGACGCATTTTTCAATCTCGGAAAGTCTCCACTCTTTAATCGATACATCATAGTAATCGTTCATATTGTCAAGGCCGATAATGGTAATTGGGGCCTGCGTTCTCAGAAGTTCAAGCACGAGGTTACTGCCGATGAATCCGGCAGAGCCCGTAACGAACACGGTCTTATTCTTTAAATCAATTTTCTGCATGATAACTGTTCTCCCTAATTAATCTCTCTTGAAGATATCGCGTGTGTATACCTTTTCAGCCACATCGTCCAGACAACTGTCATAACGGTTGGCAATGATTGCCTGCGAGACACTCTTAAATTCCTTTAAATCCCCAATCACGCGGCTTCCGTAGAAGGTGGAACCAGCCGGAAGAGTTGGCTCATAGATAACTACGGTTGCGCCCTTTGCTTTGATTCGTTTCATAACACCCTGGATGGAGGACTGGCGGAAATTGTCGGAATTGGCCTTCATCGTAAGACGGTACACACCCACAACGACTTCCTTTTCCTTGGCCACATCCCACTGGCTATTCGCTTCGTATGCACCCGCAATCTCAAGCACACGGTCCGCAATAAAATCCTTCCTCGTTCGATTGCTCTCCACAATCGCGGTCATCATATTCTGCGGAACATCCTCAAAGTTCGCCAGCAGCTGCTTGGTGTCCTTCGGGAGACAATAGCCGCCGTAGCCAAACGACGGGTTGTTGTAGTGGCTTCCGATACGCGGGTCGAGGCAGACACCTTCAATGATTTGCTGCGTGCTTAAGCCTTTGGTCTCCGCGTAGGTATCGAGCTCGTTAAAGTAGGAGACGCGGAGGGCAAGGTACGTATTTGCAAAGAGCTTAACGGCCTCGGCCTCGGTAAAGCCCATAAATAATGTGTCGATGTTCTCCTTGATGGCGCCTTGCTGAAGAAGGGTAGCGAAAATGCGCGCCTTCTCGGCAGACTCGTCATCGCAGGAGACAATGATGCGGGACGGGTAAAGGTTATCGTAAAGCGCCTTGGATTCGCGAAGGAATTCCGGGCTGAAGATCAGATTCTTCGTGTTATACTTCTCGCGGACATGCTTCGTGTAGCCGACCGGGATGGTGGATTTGATGATCATCATTGCATTCGGATTGGTCGCAAGCACCAGCTCGATTACGGCCTCCACGGCGGAGCAGTCGAAGAAATTCTTCTTGCTGTCGTAGTTGGTCGGAGCGGCAATAATGACGAAGTCTACATTCTTGTAGGCAGCTGCACCGTCAAGCGTGGCTGTCAGATCAAGGTCCTTCTCGGCCAGATACTTCTCGATATAATCGTCCTGAATCGGAGACTTCTTGTGGTTAATCAGCTCCACCTTCTCGGGAATAATATCGACCGCGGTTACGTGGTTGTGCTGGGCGAGAAGTACGGCAAGGGAAAGTCCGACGTAACCGGTGCCGGCAACGGCGATGTTATAGGCTTTGTCTACGGAAATGCGCGCATTGGCCTGCGTTTTAAGAGCTGCACCCTGCTCGTCTACCATCACATCGGTAATCTCAAAGCCGAGCGTCTCGGCGAGGGCCTGAAGCTGCTCAATCGTCGGTATATATTCTTCGTTCTCGATTCGGCCGATCATGGACCGGTTGATTCCGGTCTTTTCAGCGAGCTGCGCCTGCGAAAGCTTCTGTGCTTTTCTGTTGCGAACGATAATTTCTGCGATTAATTTGGTGGATATCTTTTTCAAATGGCACCTCCATGGAACCTTATTCTGCTTCAAACGGAAATATATAAATGTCGGCGGGATCGCAATGCACCGAGCTGATACTTATAATAGCAAAAAAAGCCGCATTTGCCAATATTATATTAACTGCAAGTGAAAATTCCGCTAAGAACAGCAAAGTGGTGAGCGACGGAGGATGTAGCTGAGCGAGTTCCGGGATGAAATATGGATTGACTTTCTATTTTTACTGTGATATTCTAAATTAACCAAATGGTTAACTGAAAGAAAAGAGGGGGTTATGATTGAAGATAACCTATGCAAGTGGCAAGGTTGAGAAATATTTTTTGGACTATAAAAAGATGCA
This sequence comes from Lachnoclostridium sp. UBA1781, assembly GCA_002315495.1. Taxonomy (GTDB): domain Bacteria; phylum Bacillota; class Clostridia; order Lachnospirales; family Lachnospiraceae; genus ISDg. The sequence continues at coordinate 7,773 of DCGJ01000015.1, forward strand.
GAAGGCATTGCCCGCTGATTGGGTTAGGACGATAAAGAAGCATATGGACAGATTAAGAGCTGCGGACTGCTTTGGTGATTTTTTGTCGCTTGGTTTGGGCAAACCAGAGCAACTGACTGGGTATGCTAAGATACGTTATTCTTTGCATGTGGCTCCACATATTAGACTGATTATCGAACCGGTGGCGAGCCAAGACACTGTAATGATATGTGATGAAATTGAAGTGAAAGGAGTTTGTGATTATCATGGTGACAAAGAGAACTGGTATATCCCGTGATTTATTGATTCATCCCGGTGAGACAATTGCGGAAGTGTTGGAGGAGCGCGGAATCTCACAGGTGGAACTTGCTATAAGCACGGGAGTTTCGACAGCTTATGTTAGTAATGTGATTGCCGGGAAGAAAGATATCTCTGCGAAGTTCGCGTTGGCGTTGGAGTATGCGTTGGGAGTTCCTAAGACCTTCTGGATTAATTTGCAGGCAAACTATGATGCAGAGTTGCTGGAGGAAAATGAGGAGGAAACCATAACACCAGCGGAACGAAAAGCGGCTAAGGCGCTAAAGGAAGTCGCATACTATCTTCGGAAGAGGGGTAAACTCTCTGCAAGGGAGAAGAAAGAGGGTTTCATTCTTTCCTTGAGACGGGCACTGATGATTAGCAACGTGGCAAATGTGAAGGAGATGATTCCAGCAAACTCCACGTGGATATCCTCTACATCGCACGTGGATCAATATGTGTTAGGTGCTTGGATACGATTGTGCCAGATTTCAGGTGACAAGGGGAGGGTGAATTGCGGATTTTCGAAAGAGAATACGAAAGAACTCGTAGAAGAATTGAAGGAAGTAATGGTACGGTGTAATAATGATACCTCGGACGAATTGAGTTCTGTCTTTGCAAAATATGGAATTGATTTTTCCGTTCTTAACAGTTTTAGCGGAGCGCCCGTCAAAGGATATGTGGCACCGAAAAATGAGGGCGCATACCGAATGGTGGTTGCATTAGGGGAAGAGAATACGGATACCTTCTGGCTTTCGGTTTTTCATGAATTGGGGCATATTGTTAATGGGGATGTCGGGAGAAGATCCGATTTTCTGGATGATGGTACTGATGAGAACAGGGAGAAGGCTGCAGATTTGTTCGCTGATAATCAACTGATTTCCGAGCCGGATTACCAAGTGTTTATAAATAATCAAAACTTAGAAATTGAGTCGATAAAGAGTTTTGCCAAGTCGCAAAATGTAATGCCATATATCGTGATTGGAAGGTTACGGAGGGATAAACGATTGGTCTCTTCATGACATTTGTCACATCCCACCACCTCACACTTGTGACAAATGACAACTGCCGCATTTTCCAAAGAGGCGCTATGATAAAGCCATCTTAGGAAAAGAGGTGTTACCTGATGAGTGACAACAAGAAATTCTATACAAACCTACTGATGGTGGTTGGTGCAATATTTATTCTGGTATCCGGAGCAATCTTCGTATCGCAGACGTGGAGCTATCTGCCGGATGCAGTTAAGAAAATGCTCCTCCTCGCAGTGACGGGTGCGTTCTTCGCAGGCTCCGTACTGTTGGAGAAGAAGACCGAGCTTCGGAAGGCACCGTTACTTCTTTACTATTTGGGTGTATGCTTTGCGGGATATGCTACATATTCCTTGCTTCCCATATTGTGTTCAAAGTTTCACGAGCGGATGCTCGGAACCTTCCTCGTCATGCTTATCCCGGTTGGTTTCCGATTTTACCGGAGACGTAAAGTCTTTGATTTCATCTTTCAAACCGTTCTCGTGGATGGAATCGTCCTTTGCGCGGCACAGCTCAGCACTGACAACGTTGCGGGATATCGCAGCCTCTTATTTGCCGTTGTAGCAACGGCTTTGGCCGGTGTAGTTTATTACTGCAACCGTTACGAGAAGGAAGAGGGTGGCATCCTTAGGGTGGCAGAGATCCTTTGTCTCGTTCACGGGTTGCTCTCGGCTCCGAAAATTGTTGCTTGCGTACAGGAAGGGGAGGAACTCTGGTTTAGCGTGATTCCGGCCCTTCTGATGGTTGTAGCTGCTACTGTGCTCTGGCTTGGCACGGAGACGAAGGCGTTACGCGTTGTACAGAGTGTAAGCATCGCATTTGCAAACTACAGTATCATAGTTTACGTGATGGAGCGATTGACCCTTAGCGGGTACTTTCGCGTGCATCGCTCCGTATGGGAGATTTTCTTCACGTTCCTTGTGAATCTTGTGGTGATGGTGGTTATGAACCGCAAAGAATTGAAGGTTTTGAATGGCTTCGTGGCAATCTGCGCTACCGGTTTTCTGATGCTGGAATACGTATTCCAGGCGCTCTTTTTCAACGAGCCGGATGTTCGCTTCTATCCGTTCGCCTGGTGTTTTGCGGCAGCGGTTCTGATTCGTCAGCTTTGGAAGAGCGACAGAACCTGGAAGCGTACCTTGATGGAGGTTGGTGTGTTCTTCGTGCTCGACCTCAATACCATGTTCGGCTTCCTCTGGACGGACACCTTTGCAAAAGATCATGGCGGACACTTCTGGTTTGCGCTTGTGTTGCTCCTTTTTGCGGCTTATTATCGAGACGAAAATGAGAATCATATGATTCGTCGCAAGAGTTTTGAAACCTGCTCGATGGTCGTATTTCTCTTCTCTCTTGCGGCAAATGCGGTGCTGCCTACGAAATTCATCCTATTCAACACCCCGGTTGATTTCCACGTAGAGTATATCGCTGTCATTGCAGCGATTGGCATTGTTCTTTGCGGTCTCGTATGGTATCATTTGGATGAGACGGTATTTGGCATGCTTCAGTTCGTTTTGACCTGTGTGTTGCTGTTATTCATGCTTTGCTACAATATGAGCATTTCCCGATTTCCGAACGTGCTCTTTATGGCCGTGGCAACGCTTGGACTTCTGATGATTGCAACCGTCCTTAAGAAGAAAAACTACGCGATTGCAAGCGCCGTTACCCTGTTGCTTTTGGTGATTTATCTTACCAGAAATATCTGGATGCACCTCGGCTGGTGGGTTTACTTGTTCGTTGCCGGTGTGGCACTTGTAGTGTTGGCAATCAAGAAGGAAAAGGCAGAATAAGATGCAGTTTTTATTAGGGATTATATATATTATTGTGGTTGGAGCAGTGCTATGGTCAATGGCACTGCTTCGCCTGCGTGGAGAGCGCTCCGCTGCGGGAAATGTGTATTTTTTCTGCGAGAGCATGGTCGTTTTGTGGTGTGCGTCGCAGATTTTACGAATGGTGGCGACGGACAAATGGGAGCTTTGGGCCGCATTTGGCATCGGTAATCTCGGTATCTGTTTTGTCGGCTGTGCCTGGCTTTATTTCGCGATGCTCTACACGGGGCGGGAATTAAGAGGGCTTCGAAGATATCTTCCGGCGATTCTCTCCGTGTGCTTCTATCTGTCGGTGCTTTCGAACGGCTGGCACCATCTGTACTATCGCGTGCTCACCCTGGACTCTGTGGAGCATGGTCCGATTTTCTATGCAAATGTGGTTATGACGTATCTCTTTACCATCGCCGGTTCAGAGCTTCTCTACCAGAATACGAAGAAGGAGGACGCGCTTGCGAGACGCCTCGTGGTGGCTTCGGTGCTGATTCCGGTCGGACTGAATGTGCTTTATCTTACCGGCGTTGTGAAGACCTCTTTCGATATCACGCCGCTTGGGTTTGGAATCTCCATCGTGTTAATTCTTCGAGCGACATGGACGTACCGCTTTATGAATCTGCAGCGGGAGCTCGTGATCGTGAACGAGAAGCTTCTTTTGGAACAGGAAAGAAACCGCATTGCCCAGCAGGTGCATGACACCTCGGGGCATACTCTTACGATGATTCAGTCGTATATGAAGCTTGCGGAGGTTTCTGTCGATAACGGGAAATACGATGAAGTGAAGACCTATCTCTCCGAGGCCCGTACCCTTACAGGGCAGGGCATCCGCGAGCTTCGAGAATCCATTAACATGCTTCGCGAGGGAGCGCAGTACGAACTCGTGACGCAGGGTGTGATGCATCTGGCGAATCAGGTGAAGGAGATTTCGGTCGAGGTTACCGTTCGCGGGGAGGATAACAGTCGCTACTCGCATCTGTCACAGGTGGTGTACGACACCGTGCGCGAAAGCATTACCAACACCCTGAAGTACGCCGATGCGTCGAAGATGGATATCGTGCTTCGATTCCAGCCGCATTTGCTCGATGTGATGCTTGCGGACGATGGCAAGGGCTGTGCGGACATTACGGCAAATAACGGCCTGCGGGGCATTCGGGAGCGAATCGAGGCTGTCGGGGGAAGTGTGCATTTTCAAAGTAATGATGGGGAGGGCTTCCTCACCCGGTTTAAACTGCCTGTGGAATAGGGGGGCATATGAACAAGATTAAAGTATTAATTGCAGATGACATCATGATTCTTCGTCAGGGACTTCGCGCGGTGTTGGAGCAGGACGAGGAAATCGAAGTGGTGGCGCTTGCGGAGAATGGCAAGGAAGCCTTTGACAAATGCAAGGTTTACCGTCCCGATGTGGTGATGATGGACATGCGTATGCCGGGCTACGACGGTGCCTACGGCATCCGCGCAATAAAGGAGCAGCTGCCGGACATTCGTGTTCTGGTGCTCACGACCTTTGACGATGAGGAGACGATTGAGCGTGCGGTTTCGGCCGGAGCAGACGGCTACATCCTGAAGGAGATGGAGGACGCGCGCGTGATTGCGTCCGTTAAGAGCGTACACGCGGGGATGAGTGTGTTCGGAAGCGGCGTGTACCAGGTGATGAAGAAGCGCATGGATGGAAATGCGTCCTCGACCTCGAAGGAGGCGTCAGAGGTGTCGGAGGCACTGACCGCGCGCGAGCTCGATGTGGTGAAGCTTGTGGTGCAGGGCATGGATAATAAGGAAATCGCAGGAGAACTGTTCCTCGCGGAAGGAAGTGTGCGAAACCTGATTTCAAAGATTTTGGAGAAGCTCGAGCTAAAGGACCGGACGCAGCTTGCGGTGTACGCGGTGAAGCATGGGCTGGATGAGTAGGAACTATGAAGAATATCATTCGAATAACAGAGATGAATTGCCCTGAACTCGATATGTATGTGGGCAACAAAGAGGTGCATCTGTTACGGTACTTTGAGCCGGAGCCGGGGCTTTTTATCGCTGAGTCTGCGCATGTAATTGACATCGCGCTTCGACACGGCTACGAGGCCTACAGTGTGGTGTGCACGGAGAAGATGCTTTCCGACGAGCTATTGGACCGCGTCGGCGAGGCGCCGATTTACGTGGTGACGCTTGGGGAAGCGAAGAAGCATTTTGGTTATGTATTGACCGGAGAAATCTCGGCCATTATGCGGAGAAAGGCGCCTGCGGATTACCGCGAGGTGATTCGCGATGCGAAGCGAATCGTGGTTTTGGAGGATGTGGAGAATCCGACGAATGTCGGGGCAATCTTTCGGTCGGCGGCCGCATTTGGCATCGACGCCGTGCTGTTATCGCCGGCGTGCGTGGATCCGCTTTACCGAAGGGCGATGCGCGTGAGCGTGGGCAATGTGTTCAATATCCCGTGGGCATTTGTCGGCTTTAACGAGGCGGCCTGGAAGGAGAAGGGCATCGAGATGCTAAAGGCCGAGGGCTTTACGACCGTGTCGATGGCGCTTCGAGAGGACAATGTGACCATCGATGATCCCGCACTAAAGCAGGCGGAGAAGCTTGCGATTCTGATGGGTAATGAAGGCATCGGGCTTGCCGATTCCACCATCGAGGCGAGCGATTATGTGGCGAAGATTCCGATGCAAAATGGCGTCGATTCCCTGAACGTTGCGGTCGCTGCGGCACTGGTGATGTGGGAACTTCGGAAGTAGCGCATTTGGCTCAAAATGAGAGGAAAATGCCCAAATATGCGACATTGCGAAATTATCCTATTATTCAGTGGATATCTGCCGCAAAATGGGGCTTGGACCGATTGACAGAGAGACTTTTTGATGGGTATAATGAATTAATCACGAAAGCTCGTATAGGAGGTATTGATTATGGGATGTTTTTTAGTTCCGGCAGGAGAGGCAATTGTTACGACAATTATTAATAAGGCTGTGAAGACGAAGGAGAAGGAGGAAACCGTTCAGGTTTCGCTTTCCGAGCACGAGACGATTGAGACGACGAAGGTGAAGCTTTCCACGAAACTTGGTTGGCTGAATAAGATGCTTTGGGGAGGCTCGGCTTTGCTTGCATTTGAGCATGTATGGCATGGAGAGGTAGTTCCGTTCTTCCCATTTTTATCCGCTGTAAAGGATGGAAATGCTGCCGAGATGCTCAGTGAGATGAGCACCACGGGTGTTACGATGGCGTGTCTTGTAACCGCTGCGTGGGGGGCCATGGTTGCGATCACCTCGTTGATTCAGAAGAATGCGATTGCCGAAGCAAAGGAGCGCGTGTAGAATGACTTTATTGGTGACCGTATTTGCTGCCGTTATTAGTACGGCGGTCTGGTACAAGAACGCGCCGGAAAGCAAGATGATGGTTAGTGTTCTTTGCTGGTTGTACTGGGGGGCCTCGATTATGTGGCTCGCAGATGCCATATTTGAGTATAAGGAAGTTGGCGCTGAGATGTTCTCGCCGGCTCCGGCCGATTTGTTAAATGATCTGTTCCTCGGACTGTCCGTCGTTGCGCTCGGAATGATCATATGGATTGTGGTGCTTCTCGTGAAGGACCCGAAGGGCGTTATCAAGGCAGCATTATTCAAGAAAAAGTAAGAGATTAGCAGGACGGTTTTGTGAGGTACAGAACCGTCCTTTTTATCATTGGGAGATATTATGACGATTGAAGAATTCTTTCAGAAATACCCACGGGTTGCCATCGCATTTTCCGGAGGAGTGGATTCGGCGTACCTATTGTATGCGGCAAAACAATATGCTGAGGCTGTGACCGCATACTATGTGAAGTCGGCTTTCCAGCCGGAGTTCGAGCTTGCGGATGCGAAGCGATTGGCAGCGGAGCTTGGGGTAGAACTGAAGGTGCTTTTGGTGGATGTATTGGCCGATTCCGCTGTTACGGACAATCCGGCGAATCGGTGCTACTACTGTAAGAGGCGTATCTTCACGAGGATTATGGAGAGTGCGGATTTGGATGGTTATTCCGTGTTACTCGACGGTACGAATGCATCGGATGACGTATCCGACCGACCGGGTATGAAGGCACTTGCGGAGCTTCAGGTGTTGTCACCGTTACGCTTGTGCGGACTTACAAAGGAGGAGGCGGAGAACTTTTTGTTTTCGCTTGGCTTTACTGATTTCCGTGTGCGAACGGTAGACAATTCGGCGAAAATCCGGCTTACGGAGGCGGACGTGCCGCATTTTCACAAAATGGAGAAGGAAATTGTGGACAGGCTGTCTCAGTTGTATGACAAGGTTTGGCTTGACTCGGAGGTTAGAAGATAGAAATCACTGGACCGGTAGATACAGAGGGGCGAAGGTTTGAGATTGTGGAAATGGAAGGCTAAGAACATATTTATGGACGGAGGGAAACATGCAAACGGAAATAAAAGAGTTACTTCAGAAGGTTAGTGACGGCGAGGTGTCTGTTGAAGAGGCCCTTTTGCAGATTAAAATGCAGCCGTTTGAAGATATCGGCTATGCCAAGGTGGACCTGCATCGCAAGAACCGCCAGGGTGCGGCAGAGGTCATCTATGGAGCGGGAAAAACCGTGCCGCAGATGCTCGGAATCATTGAGAGTCTTACAAAGCACGGACAGAAGACGGTGCTGATCACACGCCTTTCGAAGGAGGCGGCGATGGAGATGCAGGGGAGCATTTGCATGAGCTATTTTGAGGAGGCGAGAGTTGGACTTGTGGGTGAGATGCCTACGCCGACCGGC
>DCGJ01000149.1 GCA_002315495.1 Lachnoclostridium sp. UBA1781
ACAAAGGCGCCATGAAAAAATGAAATAATCATTTTTTCACAGCCCCTTCTGTTCGTTGTTATTAATTTTTTCGGATAGTCCGGCCGAAATTACTTTACAGTAACCTTGGTAAGATGTCCGTCAGCGCCCTGATACCAGTAAAGGTAGCACTCAACGTCTACGGTCTGACCAGCGGTAAGACCACCAACAAGGTTATAGAACTCCTCATCGGAACCATTGAGGTAGTACTCAAGACAGAACTCAACGTTGGTACCATCAGCCTTAGCAAGGGTTACATAGATATCATCGCCCGGCTCGTTGTTCTTGTATGCTACAGCAACAACGGACATATCATGGAAGGAAACCAATGCGTTCTGCCAACCCAAGAGTTCAGTTTCGTCGCAATCGGTAACATCAACCGGAGTAGAGGTGTAGGTGTCTGCACCCTCAACAATCGTAACGGTAGCGCCTTCGCCGATTTCGTTCTCGCCTGCCCAAGCAGTCTTAACGCCCTCAACGATAACCTTGGTGCCAGGAACGAGCTGTGCGGAAAGTTCCTCGGATACAGCTGCGTTGTAAACGAAATAAGCACCATAGTCGCCATCAGCAAGGTAAAGGCTCTGCTTGCCGTCCCACCAGCTCTGGGAAGCCTGAACGTAAGCTTCAATCTTTACAGGAACATTGTTGTTATCGTCATCGATAACGATTGCAGCGTATTCTTCGTAGCTCATTACATCGCTGACAACAGCATCGGTGGTAGCCGGTGCATCGGTGGTAACTGCAGCATCGGTGGTAGCCGGTGCGTCAGTGGTAACTGCTGCATCGGTGGTAACTGCTGCATCAGTAGTAGCAGGTGCCTCGGAGGTAGCTGCTTCCGTAGTAGCTGCTGCGGTAGTAGCAGCCGGAGTAGCGGTAGATTCGGTCTCGCCGCAAGCAACCATAGCAGCTGCCATGCAAAGTACGAGAACAATACTCATAAACTTCTTCATTTCTTTTTTCCTTTCTTGATTACAGAAAAAAACTGATATAGTGTTTATCCTTCGGATGTCCGAAAGACAATGCTATTATACACACGAAAAAGAAAATATCAATCGTTTTTTCATAAATTAGGTGTGCAATGCCGCATTTTCTCACGCTGGGGTTTACACCTGTCACCCTATCTTCTTTTCATACTCTTCCCTTATTTCATTCTCTTCTCAAACCGAAACATGCCATCAAAATCATCCCCTTTATCATGGTCGGTGTCATGAGGATCCCTGTGCTTTTCATTGAAGAATTCGACAATATGAAATCCGCAACGGTTCACATAAAAATGGATGTTGCGTTTCTCAAAGTATGGTGTGCAGGTTTCCCACACTTCAACTTCAGGGTGCCGCTTCTCAATTTCACACCAGGCTGCGTATCCCACACCCTTGCTATGGATTGCCGGAGAAACAAAAAGCAGGTCCAGGTCTCCCTTCGCCCCATCGAGACGAATCACCGCACCACCGGCGAATCTGCCATCAGCGATAATACGATATGCAATTCCACCATCAATCGACTCTTCGATTGTCTTTCGCGAAATGATTTCGCCGTCCTCCTCGAAGTGGTCATCCCGAAGACCAAACTCCTCCATTGCACCAAACTTAAAAGCATACTGATTTTCACGGATGAATTGTTCCCGATTTTCATCCGTTAAGACTTCCAAAGTTACATTCATAATCTTTTCCCTCCTTATGAATATCTCGCCCGATAGCAGATAATCGCGCAGGCTACGGCCGCATTTAGCGACTCCACCTGTCCCTCCATCGGAATGCGTACGCGGACATCGGCAGCATCGGCCGTCTCCGGCTTCAGTCCGTTCGCTTCATTTCCAATAAGGATTCCATAGCTCTCTCCGTAATCCGCCGTCTGGTACTCAATGCTTCCGTCAAGTGCCGCCGCAAACAGCTTCATGCCCCGACTCTGAAGCTCTCTCATCGCACCGTGAAGGTCCTCCACATACAAAATCGGTACACGGTTAATCGCACCCATCGTGGAACGCACGACCTTTGGGTTGTACACATCCACGGAATCCGAACTGAGCAAAATGCCGTCCATCCCCGCAGCTTCCGCCGTTCGAAGGATAGTGCCAAGATTGCCCGGGTCCTGAAGCGTTTCTAAGAGGATTAGGCGCATTTTCCCATCGCTCGTAGGGAGAAACTGCTCCAGCGTATAATTCTTTCGTTTTACGACCGCAAGGAAGCCCTGAGGGGTAACGGTGTTCGCTACCTTATCGAATACGCTGTCCAAAACAAGCTCGAAGGAAACCGCTGCAAGTTCCACCTGCTCTTCTGTGGAAAGCGCTTCATATGCGCTCTCAGCTATGTAAATGCGCTCTAAAAGCTCCGGCTCCTGACGCAGAATCTCGAAGAACATTTTCCGTCCTTCACAGACATATACGCCTTCTAGGTCCCTCTCCTTTTTCTTCGCAAGGAGGTTTCCGATTCGTTTTAATCCCTGATTTGATGTGGAAGTAATCATATAAACTCCTATGTTAACTATGAACGAAGGGAATCGCTATATAGCAATTCCCTCAATCGTTCCAATCTGTTCTTAGTTCTCTTCGCTTGCTGCAAGCTTTGCTGCCTGATCGGCTGCAATCAATGCATCAATGATTTCCTGAATATCACCGTTCATAATCTTATCAAGCTTATAAAGGGTGAGGTTAATTCTATGGTCGGTTACACGGCTCTGCGGGAAGTTGTAGGTACGAATCTTCTCGCTTCGGTCACCGGTACCAATCTGGCTTCTTCTTGCCGCTGCCTCAGCATCATGAGCCTTCTGAATCTCCAAATCGTACAGCTTTGCACGAAGAAGGGCAAATGCCTTATCGCGGTTCTGCAACTGGCTCTTCTCGGTCTGTGAGTACACAACAATACCGGATGGGTAGTGCGTCAGACGCACTGCGGAGTCGGTGGTGTTGACACACTGTCCACC
>DCGJ01000050.1 GCA_002315495.1 Lachnoclostridium sp. UBA1781
GAAGCCCATGGATGCGAAGATGTCGGTGAGCTGGTTACGAACAAGCGTAATCGGATGAAGCTTACCGCAGCTGCAACGCTTTGCAGGCATGGTAATATCAATCTTCTCGGAAGCGTACTTTGCTTCCATTTCCTTCTTCTTCAGTTCCTCATCGAGCTTGTCAAAGGTAGCGGTTGCCCAGTCCTTCAGCTCATTTACACTCTTACCAAATGCGGCACGGCTTTCCGGGGCGATATCTCTCATCCCCTTCATCAGTGCGCTGATTTCACCGTTTTTGGAATCCATGTAAAGCTTCTTGAATTCATAAACGGCCTTGGAGCTTTCCAGTTTCTTTGCACCCTCGGCAATCTTTGCCTTAATGGCTGCAATGCTTTCATTCAAACGTTCCAGTCCTTCCATGTTGACCTCCAATTAATAATATATGTTCAGGTGGATTCCGTGCATGTTGCCGTTCCAAAAAATAAAAAAGCCCATACTGGAATTCACCAATATGGGACGAGTTTCCCCGCGGTACCACCCACGTTCGAACCGCTTGCGCAGCTCGCACTTTGTATTCGGTTGGGACTCCAGTGCCGAACTTCGTTCATCGGACCAACACTGCAATCACACCACCTGCAGCTCTCTTGGGAAGGCTATCCGACGACTACTGAAACACCTTCATAGTCGAAAACCATATTACAGTTTCTGTTTCCTTTTGTCAACCCGAAAAACTCGGCCCGGGCGGGCATTTTCCTATTGAAAATGCGTCTTTTGTCCGATATCATTAGACTATGTTGCACATTCATCAACCTAATCGGATACGATTGTCCTTATTGTATCCCGATTCGTAATACACACCCTTCGGAAAGGAGCCCCCATGGAGCAGACAAAAGACAATATAATGCCCGTCAAGCGGTCATCCGTTTTGTCCCGCTACACGCTTGGTTTCTTCTGCGCAGCCTTACTGGTTTTCGGGTGGTATCTGATTTCCGGTCGCAGCTTTCTTTGGTACCGCGATGGGTACAATCAGCATTTTAAGGCGATGGTTTACATCAGCAGGTATCTAAAGCAGGTGGCAGGCACCCTTTTTTCGGAGCATCGCCTGGTGCTGCCAAGCTATGACTTCACCATCGGGGAAGGTACCGGAGTGCTGGAGACGTTGCATTTTTACGGACTCGGGGATCCATTTGTCCTCATCTCTGCAATCCTTCCGGAACGTTTCTTGGTCGCTTACTATATGATTTCGGTGCTGCTTCGCCTGTATCTCGCGGGGCTCGCTTTTCTTGCACTTGTGCGCTACTGTGATTTCGGAAATGAGAACACTCGGGTTCTTGGCGCGCTTTCCTATGTGTTCTCCTTCTGGGGAATCTTTAACGTGGTGCGTCATTCGTTCTTTCTCAATCCGATGATTACCCTGCCGCTTTTGATTCTCGGGGTAGAGAAGGCACTCCGAAAAGAGAAGAACAAGGGCTTTATCGCCACCGTTTTCCTTGCGGCAATCTCCCAGTTTTATTTCTTCTATATGCAGGTGCTTCTCGTTGTGATTTACACGGTTCTCCGCCTCGTGCACGGAAGATTCGGACGCCGTTCATTCACGGTTTTATGGTCTCTATTGTGGCGTAGCCTTCTTGGAGTCCTTTTGGCCTCTCCGATTGTAATCCCTATGCTTCGGGTATTCTTAGATGACGCACGTGCCGGAATCACCTATCCGTTCCACGTCCTCTATCCGCTCGTTCACTATGTGAAAATGCTCGGTCTTCTCCTTAGTGTAGGCGATTCCTTCTGGGCCTGCTTCGGCTTTCCGCTCCCGTTTTTCTTCTGCCTGGTGCTTCTGTTTCGCAGGCGGAAGGAACATGGATTTCTTGTGTTACTTACCGTCAGTTCTTTGGTTTTGCTGAGCCTTCCGTTCTTCGGACGGATTCTGAACGGCTTTTCCTATGCAACCAATCGCTGGAGTTTTGCATTTGCCCTACTTGCGGGTGTACTGATGACCGTCCTGTTACCGGAGCTTACGAAGTTATCCGATTCCGACCGGAAGGTGCTTTGGATTGCTACTGCGAGTTACGCGGTTCTTATGATAGCAAGCGTGGTTTTGAACGGCTGGCAGCCTCTTGTAAATGCGGCACTTCTCCTCGCTCTTCTCTTCCTTCTTTCCGATTCTGAAAGGGCGAGACTTCCGAAGCGGATTACTGCGATTGGTATCGTGGCGGGGAGCATTTTCCTAAGCTTTTTCCTAAATGGTTTGCGACTGAATACCGCCGTTGAGATGGATTATGCGAAAGAATGCGTGAGTTTGAAGGATGCCTTGTCGATGACGGAGCAGCTGGAGGCTTTGGACATTCTTCGCCTGAACGGGACGCTTTCATCCGATTCCGTTCAGCCATATCGCTATTCCGGGTCGGAGCTTGCGCAGAATGAGAATTTCCTGGCAGGTATGTCGTCCACGCAGTATTTCTGGTCTCTTGGTAATCCGTATCTCAGTGAATATCGGAATGCTCTTGGGCTCAACGAATACTCACTTTATAAAGTGAACGGCTACGACCATCGCGAGGCGCTGCTGTCTCTTGCGGGTGTGCGGTATTATATTTCCTCCGATTCGGATGCACCGGTTCCTTTCGGATATGCGCCAATCGGGCAGACGGCCGGGGGAGCATCGGTTTATCAATGCGAAAATGCATTTCCAATGGTTTGGAGTTACCCGATAGTCTTTGCAAGAAGTGAATGGGATCAGTTCTCCATCGTAGACAAAGAAAAAATGCTTCTCGGCGGCATCGTTTTGGAGGATGAGGACATCGACCGGCTCGGGTGTGAAGCAACCGGTATGACGGAGGTTGGAGTCTCACACTCAACAGGTTTCGAGGCCGTTGGCGTGCCAGAGATGATTCCTTCCTCGCCTCTCGATTATGAAATCATTCCCGGCTCAGGGGTTACCGTCGACGGAAATACCTTCCATGTAACCTCGGCAGATTCCGTCGTCACCCTTCGCATTCCGGCAGTTGTAAAACAGACGATTTATGTTACCTTCGAGGGAGGACGCATTTCCCGAAGCACACCATATCTTCTGGAAAAGGAGGATGGTTTCCTGTCGAAGCTCTATGTATCTCGCGGCGACATGACGCCGGAGGTCATTCAGTACGCCACCGACTCCTACGCCTATTATAACGGCCGTGATACCTTTACCGTGTCGCTTGGCTTCTGTGAATCGGAAACAACGGAAATCACCGTTCGCTTCCAGCGTTCCGGCGATTTCACTTTTGACAACATCCGCGTCGACACCATCCACCCGGGACTGGCTTTTCAGTTTCTTGTTCTTCGAAATCAAAAAGGCCAATGGGACTGTTCCTTTGAAACCGATACGGTAATCGCAACAGGTTACAACCACGAAGATGAATTTGTCTTCTTTTCTATTCCGTATAGCCCAAACTGGGTCGCAACCGTGGACGGAAATCCTGCAGAAATTATCCGCGCCGATGTCGCCTATATGGCTGTTGCCGTCCCGAAGGGAGATCACACAGTCACGCTTCATTACGACTGGAAGCGGATGTATGTGAGGTAAGGGCCGGCTGAGATTTTGTGATGGTTGAGATTTTGTGATTGGCAGAGACTTCATGTGACTGGCTGGAATATCGTGGATGACTGGTTGGGCATTCGTGCGTCTTATGATAATTAAGCGCCTCCACCCCTGAGAAATCGTGGGGTGGAGGCGCTTTTCTAG
>DCGJ01000140.1 GCA_002315495.1 Lachnoclostridium sp. UBA1781
TTTTGATAGCTTATCGTGTCAGTGACGTATATATCGGCCATATCGGTCTTGCGGTAGGACGCGGTGCCATCATTTCCATGCTTATGGTAATGACGGTATTGCCGCAGCTTTTGGTTCTCTGTGACCGTGCCATCGAGGCAACAACCATCAAAATGCGCAGTAAGAAGGAGAAAAACTAATTATGTGGATTAAAGGAAACTATCGAAGAAATCTTCTGGATATGCATATTGCGGATTGGAATCCGGAATTTCTGTCGAAGGTAGACCCAAAGGAATATGTGGATTGCCTGAAGGAGGCCGGGTTTCAGGCCGCGATGGTAAAGGCGATGCCGCACACAGGGCTCTGCAATTATCCGACGAAGCGAGGGGTTATGCATCGTGGGCTAAAGGGCAGGGATTTCTTTGGTGAGGTGGTTGACGAGTGTCACAAAAACGGCATTTCGGTCATCGCCTATTATTCTCAGGTCTTCGATAATGAAGCCTACGATAAGCATCCGTCCTGGCGTACCGTTGCCGCCGACGGAAAGAAGCAGAAGGAGTTTCGAAATCAGGACTGCTTCCGAAACGGTCGGTACGGTATTGTATGCCCGAATAACCCGGAATATCGCTCCTATGTAAAGGCCAACCTGGAAGAATTGAATGAAATGTATTCTTTTGAGGGCATGTTTTTGGATATGACCTTCTGGCCGGAGGTGTGTTATTGCAAATGCTGCTCGGACCGCTATCAATCCGAAACCGGAAGAGAGCTTCCGCGCATCATTGACTGGCAGGATGAAAACTTCCGCGAGTGGCAGCGGTGCAGAGAACGCTGGCTTGGGGAGTTTGCCGCATTTACAACGAAGGTGATAAAAGATGTGCATCCGGACTGTACCATTGAGCATCAGATGTCGATGGTGGCGTGCTCATGGATTCATGCCTGCTCGGAGGATATTGCGAACCAGGTGGATTACACGGGTGGGGATTACTATGGGGGATTCCTTCAGCAGACGTTTATCAATAAGTATTTTAAGAATATTTCTCCAAATCTGCCGTTTGTGTATCATACGTCGCGATGCGACCCGGCGCTCGACTATCACACGACCACGAAGTCGCGCGACGAGCTTTTGCTTCATGTCATTACCGCACTCGTTCATAATGGCGCATTTTTGCTTGTGGATGCAATTAATCCGGACGGAACCATCGTGCCGGATGTATATCGAAAACTGATGAAATCCATCTATGATGAGACGAAGGGGATGGAACCTTACGTGACCGGAGACCTGATTTCCAATGTCGGTATCTGGTTTGCAACCCACTCCAAATTCGATCCGAATGAAACGAACATCCCGATGATGGAGAAGTCGTTTGGTCCGCGCTTCTTTATGGAGGCACCTGTGAAAATGGCCTCTATTCTTCGGGAGGAGAATGTCCCGTTCGATGTCATCGGTTCCAAAAACATAGCGGATTACAAAGGAAAATGCATCGCAATCTGCCATGTATCGCAGATTTTGGACGATGAGATGGATGCCTTGGAACGCTTTGTGAAGCAGGGTGGAAACCTGTATGTCAGTGGCCCGATTGGACACCCGCGACTTGCGGAACTTTTGGGTGTGGAATTTACCGGAGTTTGCTCGAACCCTCAGACGGTGGAAAGCTTCACCTATCTGGATCCGACAGACGAAGGAAAAGCGTACTTCGAGGGCTTTGATGCGTTGGCACCGTTATCGGTACCGATGTCTCAGTATGAGGTAAAACTGACGACGGCCGGAGCGAAGGTACTGGCGACCAAGACGCTTCCATACACTATCCCAAACACACCGGAATTTGCAGCAATCCACAGTAATCCTCCGGGTATTCATACCGGTGAGCCGGCTTGCATTTTGCGTGAGGTTGGAGCCGGAAAGCTTCTCTATGTGGCAGCACCGATCGAAATGTCAAGACCATTTATGAGTCGCAGAGTGGTTGCGAAAATGCTGCGTAGCCTCGCAGGCGAACTTCTCGTGGAGAGCAACGCACCGAAGATGCTCGAAACCCTGTCCTGGAAAAAGGAAGGAAAGCTTTATGTAGCCTTCTTAAATGAGCAGGAGGAGTCCCCCGTAATTCCGGTTGCGAACGTTTCCGTCATGATTCACGAGGACGGATACCGGACCGCAAGAAGTCTTACAAGCGGGAAAGAGGTTGCAAACGAGAGCGGGGAGGGAGCATTTTCCTTCACTTTACCATCCGTTGGCGTGTTTGAAATCGTGGAGCTCAGTAAATAAAAAGGACAATCTTGTCTTTATTTTCAAAAAATCTTCCAGAAAGAAAAATTTTTACATTTTCTTCTGGGGGATTTTTGATTACAATGAACCCATCATGTGAAAGGAGGGGCAACCCAATTGAAAAAGATTATGAAGAGTGGACTTTTATTTGTTCTTTGCGGGCTAATGGGGCTTGCATTTAGTGGTTGCGGAGAAAAGGAAAAGAAGCCGGAGGCAAGTACACCGGCGGTAACGACAGAGGCACCGACCTCGGAGGCACCAAAAACCGAGGCGGTTACGACCGGTGCAGAAACAAAAACCGATGGTCTGTCCGATGAGGACAAGAATAATATGGCCGGTGGTAAGCCGGTAACAGAAGACGTAGCGACGACAGAGGATGCGGCTACCACAACGGATACGGTTACAGAGACCGGTGACGGCATCTCGGAATTTTGCCCGAAGGAAGCATATGAAACCAGAACCGACGTGGCATATGGCTCTTATCAGAAGGGGACCTATTATTCCGAAACCTGTGGTATGGACCGTAACTTTATGATTCTTCTTCCGGCAGATTACAGCGAGGAGAAGGAGTACAAGGTAATGTACCTGCTTCATGGTATCTTCGGAAATGAGACCTCGTTCTCGTCTGATCCGAACAACAAGATTAAAGAAATCGTGGCAAATGCGGTAGCGGACGGAATCATTGATGATCTTCTTGTCGTATGCCCGAACATTTATGCAACGACCGACTCCAGCTTACAGCCGGGCTTTACGGCTGAAACGATTGCGCCGTACGATAATTTTGCCAATGACCTTGTAAATGACCTGATGCCGTATATCGAGGAGAACTATTCCGTAAAGACCGGTCGCGAGAATACGATTTTGGCCGGTTTCTCCATGGGTGGAAGAGAGACGCTTTACACAACTCTTATTTATCCGAAGTATTTTGCATATGTATGCGCGATTTCTCCTGCACCGGGCCTCGTTCCTGGAAAGGACTGGGCAATGACGCATGTCGGAAGCTTACAGGAGGATGAGGTCGTATTTGCAGAGGACGAAGTGATTCCTGAGGTTCTGATGATTTGCTGTGGCACGAAGGACAGTGTCGTAGGACAGTTCCCGAAGAGCTACCACACTCTGATGGAGAAAAATGGCGTAGAGCATATCTGGTACGAGATTACCGCTGCCGATCACGACAACAATGCCATCCGCAGTGGTTTGTACAATATTCTGGTACAGGCAGGAAAGTAAAGCGAATTCTTTTATATAACAAAGATGTACAAAAATGAGGGCTGCAGATTGCGGCCCTCTTAATTTTGAAAAAATCGAAAAAAACAGTTGACAAAGCGATTGAGTTAGTGTATTCTAACCACAGAGTTAGTGAAGACTAACCGTGAAAACGTAATTATCGTAAACTAAACCATAAATATTTACCATTAGGAAAGGGACGCCATCAGCGTCCTTTTTCTATTTCAAAAAATCAAGAATAATCAATGTTCAAACAGAGGAAGATATGATATGATAAATAATATGATTTTTTGAGCAAGGAAATGGAGATACTATGAAAAAATTGCGATGTATAATGGTGATTGTTCTTGCGGTCATGCTCCTCATGACCGGGTGTGGCGAGAAGAAGAGCAATGTTGTGAAGCTTGGTACCGGTGGGACCGGCGGAAACTATTACGGGTACGGTGTAAATCTTTCGCAGGCCGTTTTGGAGTCGTCGGGTATTACCCTTCAGGTTGTATCAACGCAGGGTTCTGCATCGAACCTTCGACTGATTTCCCAGGGGTATCTGGGTATGGCTCTGGTGCAGTCTGACACGCTTGCGGATGCGTTAAGCGGAAAGGGAGCATTTGCCGGAAATAAGCTCTCCGGTTTCCACACCGTTACCGGTTTGTATACGGAGTCCTGTCAGGTGATTGTGTCCGCGAGTTCCAACATTAACGGCATCGAAGACCTTGTAGGGAAGCGGGTTTCGGTTGGTGAAGAGGATAGTGGTGTTTCGAAAAATGCGGCCGATATTCTTGCGGCCTACGGAATCTCCGACAGTAAGATTACGGTAGAGCATTTGTCTTTCGCTGACGCTGCTGAAGCATTGGAGAAGGGCAATCTTGATGCGTTTTTTGTAACGGCTTCCGCACCTACGACGGCTGTTGTTGAGCTTTCCAAGAAGATGGATGTAAAGGTTCTATCCGTTGACTCCGATATTGCAAAGAGACTTCTTAGTGAGAACAGCGCTTATACGGATTCCGTGATTCCGGCAGGCACTTATGCCGGTCAGGAGGCAGACATTCATACCATTGGTGTTACTGCGGTTTTGATTGCAAATGACAGCGTTGATAAAGATGTTGAGAGTAAGATTCTGCAGGTTCTTAAGGAACAAAATGAGCAGCTTCAGGAAGTAAGCTTTGGTATTACAGTGACTGAGCCGGCGGAAAATGCGGGGGAGAAGGACAATCGCTTCGTCGTTTCGATGGATATGTATCTGACACTGGGCTTAGCTGTTTTGGTGCTTTACCTTGGAGCATATCTTAGAAAGAGGCTTCGGTTCCTCGAAACCTTCTGTATTCCGGCTCCGGTTGTGGGAGGTTTGCTCTTTGCCATTATGTCATGCATTTTATATGAAACCGGTCTGGTTGAGTTTTCCTTTGACGAAACCTTAAAGACCGTATGCATGGTTATCTTCTTTACATCCGTTGGTTTCCAGGCCAATCTGAAGATTCTGAAGAAGGGTGGAATTCAGCTTGTGGTATTCCTCCTTTGTGTCGTTGTATTGATTTTGTTCCAGAACGGAATTGCGGTTGGAATTGCAAAAGCACTCGGCCTTAGCCCATTTATCGGTCTTTGTACCGGTTCTATTCCAATGGTAGGCGGTCACGGAACCGCAGGCGCATTTGGCGTGGTACTTGAGGACCTTGGGGTGTCGGGAGCAATGACACTTTGTACGGCCGCTGCCACGTTCGGTCTTGTTGTTGGTTCCCTTCTTGGGGGCCCGATTGGCCGTCGCCTGATTTTAAAGCATGACCTGATGAAGACGGTTAGCAACAAGGACGAAACCGTTTTGGTAGAGGATGCGAAGAAGCATATTCGTAGCGTCAGTATGTATGCACCGGCGGCCTATCAGATTGCACTGGCCATGGGTATCGGAACGATTGTGTCCATGCTTCTTTCGAAAACCGGTATGACGTTCCCGATTTATATTGGTGCAATGATTGTTGCAGCATTTATGAGAAATATTGGGGAATACAGTGGAAAATATAAGGTTCATATGGGTGAAATCAATGACATTGGCGGTATCTGTCTGTCGCTTTTTCTCGGAATTGCGATGGTAACCCTGAAGCTCTGGCAGCTTGCCGATTTAGCGCTTCCGCTATTTCTTTTGTTGGGCGCGCAGACCTTGTTTATGGCGATTTTTGCATACTTTGTGGTTTACAATGTTATGGGACGAAATTATGATGCGGCCGTTCTTTCCGCCGGCACCTGTGGTTTCGGTATGGGTGCTACGCCAAATGCGATGGCGAACATGCAGGCGGTGACCGAGAAGTTTGCACCGTCCGTACAGGCGTACATACTGGTTCCGATTGTGGGCAGTATGTTTGCGGATTTTATTAACAGTATTGTAATTACATTTTTCATCAACTGGTTATAAGGAGAAGGCAGTTATGAGTGAAGAGAAGAAGATTATTGTCAATATGAATGGAGCATTTCCGGAGATTACGGTTGAAGGAGATGATGAGCAGGAAGAGGTAAATGCGGCCGAGCTGAAAAATCAGGAAGAAATGGATAACATCACAGAGAATGTGCCCGACGAGGAATTAGAGGCCGTCGTGGATTATTCCGGCGCATTTCCACAGGTACATCTTAAGAGAAAGAAGAAGGAACAGTGATGGCGGAAACATGTACAGTTGGGGTGATCGCCGATGTTCATGGGAACCAAAGAGCACTGGCGGCCACAATCGACGCTATGATAACGAAGGGCTGTACAATGTTCTTCCTGTTGGGGGACTATGTATCCGATACCGCAGGCAATCGGGAAACGATGGATATGCTTTATGAACTCAGAGAGCATTTTCCTTGCTATGCTCTTCGTGGAAACCGGGAGGAATATCTGATTTCTCATCGGAGGGTACTTCGGGGAGAAGCGGAAGGACCGGAATGGCTTGCGAACTCGGCGAGCGGAAACCTTTTGTATGCTTATGGGCAGATGACGGAGCAAGATTTGGACTGGTTTGAAGCACTTCCGATTACGTTTCGGTTTGAGCAGGAGGGACTGCCGGCCATTACCTGCTGTCATGGTTCGCCGACGAATACAAGAGAACTTCTTCAGCTTACGGAGGAGCCGGTACAGAAGGTTTTAGCAGCACTGGATACAGATTACTTAATTGCAGGGCATACGCATCACCAGGGGGTGGCAGTGCATGCAGGAAAAACCTATGTGAATACGGGCTCCTGTGGTTTGTCCATCGACGACCAAGGGTATGCACACAGCGTCATTTTACACGGAGAAGCGGGAAAATGGACGCCGGAACTGTTACGTGTTCGCTTTGATGTAAATGCGGTTATTTCCGACCTGTTTACATCCGGGCTTTACGAAATGGCGCCCTGGTTTATGAATAATAACATTCATATCCTTCTTCGAGGAATTGATCGGACATCGGAAATGGTTGTGCGGGCGATGGAACTATCGAAGGAAAAGGGGCAAAAAGAAGGAAATGCGGAGCATTTTCAGTGGCCCTTCATTCCGGAGGAATGCTTTGAACAAGCGGCATCTCAGGTGGGGATTAAAGACTATTCGTATATGCGTGGTCTGCGTGTGGCAAAGTGTTCCGATATGGAAAAGGTTTTGGCCCATTATCATTCGCTGATTAGCGGTGCGTCTCTTTGGAGTGAGGATTATCCGAATAGAGAGACTGCCGAATTTGATATCAGCAGAAACTCCCTGTTTTTGATGGAGAATTCGGAGGGAGAAGTGATTGGAACCGTTTCCATTGACGACGATCCCGATGTGTGTGCATTACCTTTTTGGAATCCGCTGTTGGAACCGGTGGGAGAGTTGTCCCGACTGGGAGTGAGAAAGGACCTGCACGGAAAAGGAATCGGTCGAATGTTAATGGCCTATGCCATAAACGAACTTCGAAACCGTGGCTTTTCGGGAGTTCACATTTTGGTCGTTCCGAATCACGAGGTAGCACTTCGTTCTTACGAGGTGTTCGGCTATTGCAAGGCGGGGGAATGTGAGTTGTTCGGACATCAATATGCCTGCTTTGAGAAAGAGTTGTAGAAAGGAAAGCCGATATTGGTTCAGCACGTAAGAAAGAAGGAAACGTATATGGAAAATAACAATTACAAACCACGTATACCTGACATTTTTGAGGCACTATTTGATATTTGTTATCTGTTTGCTACCACAGAATAACTGGACTACAGATGAAGGTAATATGAAGCTCTCTATTATTAGAAATAGTGTTTTTGCCGTTACGGGGATAGGAGTGATTATTCTTTATGCCATTTCGGGGAATACCTATGACTATCATATGACAAGAATGGTTGTAGCAATTCTGATTTCATTTGGCTGCTATCTTCCTGTTACGCTTCTTAGCAAGAAGAAGCCGATGATAGGAATGCTTATGATTCCAAAGACCTGTGCATATATCTGGGTGATTGTGATGGGATTGCAATTGCTGCAGATCATACCGGGGAAATAATATGTAGAGGTGATACTTGTAAAATTGTAGGATTTATTAAGTCGTATGGAGACGAGCTATCGTAGCTTGGAATCTTGAAATCTTTAAGTACAAATAATACGATTCAGAGGGCATTTCGATGTCCTCNNATAAGCAATGGTAAAGGTTTTCGAAGAAGAGTATAATACTTTTGATAAGCAGGTTTCGGAAGTCTCGCTTTGCAAAAGGAGCATTTTCGATAACTGAAAAGATTGTGTAGGAGGGATAAAATGACTTTATATGTAAACATCAACGCCGCAAGAGGCGGTAACGGTTCCAAGGAATCACCGTTTAAGAACATCAACGATGCGGCGAAGATTGCCGTTGCTGGAGATGAGATTATTGTGGCGCCGGGCATTTACCGTGAGTATGTGAATCCGACAAATGCGGGGCGTGAGGATGCACGTATCGTGTACCGCTCGGAGGTACCTTTGGGGGCGGTGATTACCGGAGCGGAGGTCGTAACGGACTGGACTTTGGTTTCCGGGACGACCTATGTGACCCGTGTGGATAATACAATATTCGGTAGCTACAACCCGTATATTCAGGAAGTTGAAGGCGACTGGTATTTTGCAGATAACCATATGCATACCGGTTCGGTTTATGTCAATGATCGTATGTTCTATGAGGCAGCGAACCTCGAGGAGTGTATGGCAGGAGAAATCTGCGAGAACAGCTGGGAACGTGAGTATTCCATCTATAAATGGTGCTGTGAGCAGGACAAGGAAACCAATGAGACGGTGATTTATGCGAATTTTCAGGACCTTGATCCAAGGAAGGAGAAGGTGGAAATTGCCGTTCGAAGAAACTGCTTTATGCCGACAGAACGGTATCGCAGCTATATTACACTCAGTGGATTTACCGTATGTAAAGCCGCAACGACTTGGGCACCGCCGGCAGCTTATCAGGACGGAATGATTAGTGCACACTGGTCCAAGGGCTGGATTATCG
>DCGJ01000029.1 GCA_002315495.1 Lachnoclostridium sp. UBA1781
TATTCGATAGCCTTACGCATGATATAACTCAGTCCGTGACCTTCCATCCATTGAGAGAGGATTACGGCATACCAGCTTAACTTTGCGTGTTCACCAGCCTTATTCCGCTTACCAAGAGTTCCAAACTCATATTTGTCCCAATTAAAGATGCGGCTCAATTCTTCCAAAAAGCCGAGAACAACCGTGTGAGAGAATCTGCCATCCTGGGATTTTGGATATTGAGTTCCGTTTCTGATCGCAGCCGCAAGCCGTCTTGACTGATCGGCAGAAATATTAATATCGCTGTCAATGAACTCCTTCTGCCCCTCAAACTTCTCACGGATGGTCTGTTCGCCGCCTTCCGGCATAAATGCAGCGAATTCACGGCGAACAAGGCTATCCCTGTCATCCATTATATCCTTCAGAAGAATCAGACCGAACTTCCGCATCATGATATATTCTTCTTCCGGCTGCTTCTGGCTCTTTGTGTCGTAAGGCTCAATTTTGGAACTGCCGGAAAGGAGTGTCTCCACAACGTGCTTTTTTAGTTTCGGCTTCAGTTCCTGCACAATGGAAAGCCTCTGGTCGGGAATAGGCTCACGCAAAAGGCGTACATATTCCTTTTCGGTGACCTGCTCTCCATCGCTGATGAAGAATACATTGCCGTAAAGATTGAACTTGATTCGCCCGACACGACCGATGAGATTACGGAATTCCACGCTTGTCATCTGCGGTCTGCCACTGCGATAATTCGTAATGAAAAGATTATCCGCAGGCAGATTAACACCCTCTATCAGAGTGCTGGTGCAGAACATTGCAGTGATTTTACCTTCCTTGAACAGCTTCTCTATTCTCTGACGAATTGAAGCAGGAAGGTAGCCGATGTGGTATGCGATACCCTTGCGTATGAGTTTCGTCAGATAGTAATCGCCGTGTACCTGGTCCCTGATATCATTCGCCAGTTGCTTCAGATCGTCATCATCAATATCATCTTTTCCTTCGGCAAAGGCTCTGGCTGCTTCGATTGCACCGTTCTTTCCGCTGAAATAAGCAATATTACGCTTGCGTTCATTCAGCGGTTTGTTGCGGTCAAAGGCAGTCATAATGTTCATGAAATCCACGACCGACATGGTGGCATTCCCATATTTGCACACAAAGATGGTGTCCTGCGTGTGGTCATTGAAAATGCGTATGGATTTCGTTTCCTGACTTATCAGAAATTTGAACTGTGTAACCGGCGCAAATGTGGAAGAAATAGCATTTTCTTCACCTTTCTGTGCTTCGGTTACCAGTTTCAGATAGACTTCTGGGTTTGGAATGTTGGGTGAAGCAAAGATGAAATGCGGCATGGGCTTTTGCTGTGCAAGCATATCGACCGTTTTGTAGTAAAAAGGTCCCCGGCTGTTTCTGCCGGTCATCTTGTGCGCCTCATCTATAAAAATATAGTCGATTTTGAACTCGGGTTTGCTGATTAGAAGGTATAACAAACGCTCCGGCGTCATCACGAGAATGAAATTATGATTCTCTTCAAGAGAATAATCACTTGCCGCTGTGACTACGCTGTAATTCATTTCTTCCAGCAACTTATCCAGTCCCTTGACCGTATCTTCTCTGACCTCGTTAATCAGAGCTTTGGTAGGGACTATACGGGCAAAATTGAACTTTTCGCCTTTTTGAATTTTATCTTTAATGAAGACCTCCATGATAAAAGATTTGCCCATAGAGGTCGGTGCCGAATAACTGAATGCACCATTATTCAGCTGATCATAAATGTTTTTCTGCGGAATAAAGAAGCGCTTGTCCCTTTCCGCAGGGATGGACAGATAATCACTTATGAATGTTGCGTAGGCTTTCTCCTGAAGCGTAGTTTCCGTATAGCCGGATTTATATGTTGTTCTGGCAATCTCTGTGCCACGGAAGTTGCCGATGCTCGAAAGAACAGAACCGGCATAGTATGCAACATCCTCGTTGTCTGGCTCCAGTTCAAGAAGGAGCGTGATGATTGCCTGCGCCCACATTTTATGATCATCAGATTTTGTAGGATGTGTGGATTTGGATAGAAGGTCTGCAAATCGCAGAGCCGCCTCCACATCGACCTGCCGTGCCTGCTGAAATCCCTCAAGGTGCAGCTTCAAGATGGCATAGTTATAGAGCATATTGTCATACAGAACATTAAGGAAGTCGTTATCATCAATGCTGCCGAATATGGCATCGCCGAGCTTCGTTTTCTGGACATCACTCATAGGACAACAACTCCCTTCATAACATGATCCATTATTTCGCTCTTGTTGGTTTCCGCATCCATAAAGGGAAGAATGTAGATGTAGAAAGAATGCATATCAAGGCCATTGCTCTTTATCTTGTTTGCTATGTACCCGGCGTGACGCTGAATATCCTCTGTCATCTTTTTCGTAACGAGCTGATCATATTCGATTTCCGGGTGTTCTTCGGCTTTAACGCCTATGGAATAACCGAGGAATATACCATAAGCTGTGTTATATCTGCTCTGGGCATTTGGTGTGGGGATGATGGTGTCCTTCAGAAAAGCGATCTCGTCATCATCGAAGAATCGGTCAAGCACTGTTTTTTCTACCATCTGAATTTCGCGGGATGTGTGGTTTTTGATGCGCAGGATAGCCTCGAAAGCATTATCTACGGCATCGCGGATTTCACCGACAATGTTTGATGTCCCGAATACCATCTGATTAAACGGCACACCGTTCTCATCGGCATCCGAAAGCAGATGAATGCTCTCGCAGACGCTTTTATGTTGTGAAAGGTCGGTGGATAGCTCCACACGACTCATCAGTTTCGGAGCGGAGAGCTTGCCTTCCAGAAAGGCGTAGATCAGCATTTCTCCGAGTTCATTTCCCGTACCTTTCTCATCAGCATCGCCGTTCTCACGCATAGTCTGAATGGCTCGTTCAATGGCAGCATCCAAATCATCATCCTTGCGGAATTGCTCAAGCATAGCACGTGAGAAAACATAGCGGCTTAGATTCCGATACAGCCACCTCTCCAAATCCTCGTGATAGAATTTACCGTCACGAACAAGAAGGTGAAAAAGGCGCAATTGGCCAGGCTTGCTCAAGCCGAGGTCTTCTGTACATGGAACCTCCGCGAAAATCCTGTCCATATCCTTATCTTTAAGCGTTTTTGATAATGCTGCGCTCATTTCCTACCTCCGAAATTACATGGTTTCCTCGTCTTTCTATTATTCGTGTGTTGCCGAAGCATACTGTCCAAGCCGGGAAGCATACGCTTCAACTCGACCGCTCATGTCGTTATTGTCCGTCCATAATTCGCACTGAAGCATGACGGTCTGTACAG
>DCGJ01000106.1 GCA_002315495.1 Lachnoclostridium sp. UBA1781
GGCGGCGAAGGCAGTACATAAGCGAGTGCGCCAGATTGAATATCGTCATCAGGCAGCCGACCACCCGATTTTGTGGGCGGCGGAGGAAAGTTATTATTTGAAGTTTTATATCTTCCAGGTAGTGGATGAGAAGTAGATTCTTTTTTTGATCGTGTAATATGAATAAAGAGGAGGTTTACACCATGAAAAAAAACTTAGCAATCGCACTTGTAGCGATGCTTCTGGCATCACTTGTTGCCTGCGGAAGTGAAACGCCAACCGGTTCGACGCAGCCAAGCGCTGCCCAAACGACGGACAATGGTCAGAAAAATGACCCGGCAGACCCGGCGAAAACGGACGACGGCAAGACCGAAACCGGTATGAACGAGCGACCGGACAAGAGTAATTATCGTACCAGCAGTGAAGGCGTGAAGGTCGAGGCTGACCATGCCAGCGGACTGTATACGGACGCATTTTCCTTGGGATTATCGAGTGAAAGTGGCGCAACGATTTATTACACCACTGACGGCAGCGACCCTATGATGAGTAAAACTGCAGTGAAGTATGCGAATCCGATTGAGGTGAAGGACCGGAGCGGTGAAGCCAATGTGGTATCCGCTGTGGACCCGGATCTGTTCTCCGGAAACTTCGTTGAGCAAAATGCGGACGGAACCGGATACGACTGCTATCTGAGTGCACCAAGCGACAATGCGGTGGATAAGATTGTAACCATTCGTGCGGTGGCTTGTGATGCGGATGAGGTGTACGGACCGGAGACAACACTGACTTATTTCCTTGGAACAATGGAGGAGCATATTCAGGGAATTACCGAGAGCTGTGCAGCGGCCGGACAGACACTGATGGTAGTCAGCCTTAGCATGGATTATCAGGATCTGTTCAACGAGGAGTATGGAATCTATGTCCTTGGCTCCACGTATCAAAATGCGTTGAAAGCTTACCTTCTGACCAAGAAATTGGACGGAACCGATACCATTCGACGTCTTGCGGCAAACTATAACCAGAAGGGAATGGATTGGGAGCGTGAGGCCGGCATGACGATGATGGAGTGCGATGCCAATGGAGCGGTTGTCGTATTGGATCAGAATTGCGGCGTTCGTATTCAGGGAAATTACTCCCGCTCTGATTATCAAAAGGGTTTCCGTTTAATTGCCCGAAGCGATTACGGTATGAACAACTTTAATTATGCCGTTTTTGGAAATGGTTACACCGATGTCAATGGCGAGACGATGGATAAGTTTAAGAGTCTGATTCTTCGAAACGGCGGTAACTGCGCATTTACCTGTAAATATAACGATTCCTACTGGCAGAGTCTTGTTGGAGACCTGGATGTATCCACGCAGCAGGCACGTCCGTGCGTTGTATATATGAACGGAGAGTACTGGGGACTTTATATTTTGGAGGAGGACTACTCCAATGATTATTTTGCAGACAAGTATGATGTCTCCAAGGATGATGTTGTCGTGTATAAGGGTGACGCTGAGAGCCTGAAACTTGGTTACAAGCTGGATGAGGGTCTGCTTCCGGAGGGAGAAACCGACGAGAGCTACTATATGAGAGACCTTCTCAATTTCTTTGACTCGCACAGCAATTGCGAAAGTCAGGCAGACTATGATGCACTCGCAGCGCTGGTAGACCCACAGTCGGTTATGGATTATTTCGCAGTTCAGTGCTGGATTAACAACAAGTGGGATTGGCCGGGAAAGAACTGGTCGATGTGGCGCACTTCGACAAATGATGGAACTACGTATGGCGACGGTCGCTTCCGATTCTGCTTCTACGATTTGGAGTTTGGCGGTGTAAGCGGAAAGGGCGATTGCTCTACAAACACCATTAAGGAAGACAATTACAAGCCAAGCGGACTTCTGGATAAGTCGACTTCCAATCCGGCCGTTCTGTGCTTTGCATATCTTATGACGAATGAGTCCTTCCGACTGGCTTTCTGTGAAGAACTGACCGGTCTTTCCGATGGCATCTTTGAGGCGGCAAACGCAAAGAGTGCACTGGATCAGTTTGAAGGAGTATACGGACCGCTGTTGGAGCAGTTCTTTAACCGCTATCCGGGAACCGGTGATGTAAATGATGCACTCCACGGAGGTTATGCAAGTTCCTCCTGTATCCGTGATTTCTTAAATGGAAGAGCAAAGCATATCAGCGCTCAGGTGAAGTACGTATATAAGAAATTCGGCATGGAATATACGGAGTAGAGCAGCTAAGGTGTGCTGAACGGAAGAACAATATAATGATGATAAAATGGGATAAAGAAGCTCTGCAAAGCCTTTTTATCCCATTTTCACATAAAAGAATAGAAAACATCACAAAACAATCCTTTTCAGTACACATTTTGGTCATAAATATAGGGTATTATCTAAATCGTAAAGGGAATTGAATTTCTTTGGATGGAAAACGATTCAGGAGGTACATACAGATGAGTGATGTGGAATTCAATGAATGGAGCGAAAAACCAACGGAGCAGGTGTTAGAGGAAGTTCAGGAAAGCGAACGTGAGGAAGCTGCCTCTGACAATATGCAGGGGATTGACACTTCGGAACTGCAGGAAGAGCTTTGGGTGGTAGAGAAGGAAACTGCCGAGAATGAGGATTCATACCTGAAGGAACTTGAGCAGCGTAACGAAAAAGCACAGAAGCCAAAGAAGAAGAGAAAGCATTACTTCGAAAAGGCATTGGCCTTTGTGGCAGCGGCTGTGTTATTCGGTGCAATTGCCGGCGGCTCTTTTGTAGGCATTAAGACATTGATTGACCAGAAGCAGGAAGTGAATGTCGAAGAGGGTGCAAAGCCGAACAATCAGGTGGAGCCGACGAAGACGGTCGGAGTTACCGATGCCGTCATCGGAACAACCGATACCGTTCAGGTTGCGAATAAAACCGAAGTCAGTGCGGTTGATGTATCTTCTGTTGTTTCTTCTGTTATGCCTTCGGTTGTCTCTATTAACTGTTATCAGATGAAGAGCAGTTATAGCTACGGATTCGGCTTTGGAGGCGGAAACAATCAGAATTCGGAGCAATCGGAAACTCTGGCAGGCTCCGGTTCCGGAATTATTATTGGTCAGAATGAAAATGAAGTTCTGATCGTTACCAATTACCATGTAATTGAAGGTGCAAGCCGCATTTCCATTGAGTTTGTCGATGGCAAGAGTTTGGATGCTACCGTGAAGGGAACGGCTTCTTCTTCGGATCTTGCAGTAGTTGCGGTATCCTTTGGTGATATGGAGCAGGAGACGGTTGATGCGATTCGTATCGCTCGTATGGGTAATTCCGACGAGGTTCAGATTGGTCAGATGGCAATCGCAATTGGAAATGCTCTCGGCTACGGTCAGTCGGTAACGGTTGGCTACATCAGCGCGAAGGACCGCCAGATTACGATTGATAATGTAACCTATACCCTGATTCAGACCGATGCGGCAATTAATCCGGGTAACAGTGGTGGTGCGCTTCTTAATGTCAATGGTGAAGTAATCGGTATTAATTCCGTAAAGTATTCCGATTCCTCTGTTGAAGGTATGGGCTTTGCAATCCCGATCAGTAACATTACCGAACTGATTGAGGAATTGTCCAACCGTGTGGAACTTGCCGATTCCGAAAAAGGCTATCTGGGAATTCAGGCCAGCCGTGATATCACTTCGGATTATGCCATGATTTTCGGAATCTCCAGCGGTGTGTATGTAAGCTCCGTACAGGAGGATTCTCCGGCAGAGAAGGGTGGCGTTAAGGCAGGTGACATCATCGTGGAGATTGATGGAAATGCGATTTCATCCATGGATGATTTGACCTCATTCTTAAGTTATACACCGGCCGGAACGGAAGTGACTTTGGTCGTGCAGAGAGTCGAAGGACGGAAGTACGTGTCCAAGGAACTGACGGTTACTTTGGGGAATCGTCCTTCTGAAGTTCAGTAAAATTGAAAGTGAAACGAAGTATCGTAACAAAGAAAAAAGAGTCGCTTTGCGGCTCTTTTTTCGTGAATCTACAAAAAATGAGGTGTGAATCATCACACCTCATCTGCGTTGTGCGCCTAGCGGCGCACGTTTCTTAAGGGTTAAAGTCCCTAATCCGCCCGGTAGTGGGAAGGATATAGC
>DCGJ01000172.1 GCA_002315495.1 Lachnoclostridium sp. UBA1781
CCGTTATGGGACCGCATCCCTTCCCGACCATCGTTCGTGATTTCCAGTCGGTTATTTCCAGAGAGATTAAGCAGCAGATGTTAGAGAAGGAGGGACGCCTTCCGGATGCGGTAATCGCATGTGTCGGCGGCGGCTCCAATGCGATCGGAACCTTCTATAACTTTATTGAGGACAAGGAAGTGCAGCTGATTGGCTGTGAGGCTGCCGGTCGCGGAATTGACGGCTTTGAGACGGCAGCTACCATCAACACGGGCAGACTCGGCATTTTCCATGGTATGAAGTCTTACTTCTGTCAGGACAAATACGGCCAGATTGCACCGGTTTATTCCATCTCTGCAGGCCTTGACTATCCGGGCATCGGACCGGAGCACGCATGGCTTCATGATACCGGTCGTGCGCAGTATGTGCCGGTAACCGATGATGAGGCAGTAGATGCATTTGAGTACCTTTCCAAGGTGGAGGGAATCATTCCTGCCATCGAGTCCGCACATGCGGTTGCTTATGCAATGAAGCTTGCGCCAACGATGGATAAGGATAAGATTATTGTAATTACCATCTCCGGTCGCGGAGACAAGGACTGTGCAGCGATTGCCCGCTACAGAGGGGAGGAGATTTATGAGTAAGATTGCAAATGCCTTTGCAAACGGCAAGGCGTTCATCCCGTTTATTACCTGTGGTGATCCGGACCTGGAGACTACCGGAAAGATTGTTCGTGCCGCTGTGGCAAACGGAGCTTCGCTGATTGAGCTTGGAATTCCGTTTTCCGACCCGACCGCAGAAGGCCCGGTCATTCAGGGCGCAAACCTTCGCGCTCTTACCGGTGGGGTTACGACGGACCTGATTTTTGATTTTGTACGTGACCTCCGCAAGGATGTGACCATCCCGCTTGTGTTCATGACCTATGCAAATGTGGTATTTTCTTATGGTGCGGAGAAGTTTATTGCTACCTGTCAGGAGATTGGAATTGACGGCCTCATTTTGCCGGATCTTCCATTCGAAGAGAAGGGTGAGTTCTTGGATATTTGCCATGCTCACGATGTGGATCTCATTTCCATGATTGCACCGACCTCCGAAGATCGTATTGCAATGATTGCAAAGGAAGCGGAAGGCTTTCTGTACATCGTTTCGTCCCTTGGCGTTACCGGTACCCGTTCTGAAATTAAGACCGATATCGGCTCCCTGGTGGAAGCGGTTCGTGCCAATTCCAAGGTGCCTTGCGCAGTCGGCTTCGGTATCAGTGAGCCATCTCAGGCAAAGAAGATGGCGGACCTTTCCGATGGGGCCATTGTCGGCTCCGCGATTGTGAAGATTATTGCGAAGTATGGTAAGGATGCTGCGGAACCGGTTGGAGCATTTGTTAAGAGTATGACGGATGCATTGAGATAAGTTTGAGGTTTTTTATGAAGACGATATTGATTACCGGAGCAAATGGACAATTGGGAAGAGCGTTGACCGTATTGTTTGAAAAAAAGAACGACGTTGAATTGTATCTTACGGATGTTGTTTCGGAGGGTGCTATTCATGCCCTTGATATTACAAATGAACATGATGTGCATGAGCTGGTTCAGAGGGTAACACCATATGCTATTATTAACTGTGCGGCATTAACTAATGTTGACGGCTGTGAGAAGGAATTGGACCTGGCGTACAGGATTAATGCCATTGGGCCGAGAAATCTTGCAATCGCAGCAAAGGAAACAGGCGCAAAACTTGTTCATATTAGTACGGACTATGTGTTTTCCGGGGATGGAAACGAACCTTATACAGAATTTGATGCGCCTGCGCCAAAGAGTGCATATGGAAAGACGAAATTGGAAGGTGAACGGTTTGTTCAACAATTAGCGGAACGCTACTTTATCATTCGTACAGCATGGCTTTATGGTGATGGAAAGAATTTTGTAAAGACGATGCTTCGTCTTTCGGAAACTCGTGATGAAGTAAGTGTTGTATGCGACCAGATTGGGTCCCCGACGAGCACGAGGGTATTGGCAGATATTATCGACACGTTGATTTGGACGGAAAACTACGGACTCTATCACGGTACGTGTGAAGGTATCTGCAGTTGGGCTGATTTCACAGAGGAAATCTTCCGTCTTGCAGGTAAGAGCACGAAGGTAAATCATATCACTTCCAAGCAGTATTCGGAGATGAATCCGGCCGCTGCCGACCGACCGGCATATAGTGTATTGGATAATTATATGCTGAAACAAAAGCTGAACTACGTATGCGATGATTGGAAAACGGCTATCGCAGAGTATATGAATAACATTCCGGAATAGAAACAAAAACGCCGCCCAATCGGGCGGCGTTTATCAATCTTATTCGTTACCCAAATGGGAGAGAAGCAATTACTGCTCGGTAGAGGTCATTGCCTGGCCAAGACTAGCCTTCAAAGCTGCAAGCTCGTCATCAACATCAGGGTTGTTCTCATACTTGGAAGCAAGATCCTTGATCTCTGCGCCCGGCTTGTTAGCGTTAAGCTCAGCCATGGACATAGCCTTATCAAGCTTAGCATCAGCAGCCTTCTCAAGACGCTCGAAGGAAGCGATGGTGTTGTTGGTGCCGGAGATGTCGGAGGTCATCTTGTTGATCTTCTCCTGAGTCTTAGCAACAGCAAGCTTACCCTTAACGGTAGCCTTTCTCTCTTCAAGTTCGCGGATATCAGAGGTCAACTTGTCATGCATCTGACGCATCTTCTCTGCGTTCTCATGAGCGAGGTTGTAGTTCTGCTGAAGTCCAGCCTGCTTGGTAGCGAGCTTGGTCTTCTCAACGAGGAACTTTCTAGCGTCCTCATCGTTACCAGCTTCAACAGCCTTGATAGCGTAGTTGTTCATCTTTGCGATTTCAGCATCAACAGCATCGAGATCTCTCTTAGCAGCCTTCTCCTGAGCCATAACCTCAGCGGTCTCAGACTTAACCTTTGCAAGGTCGGTGTTAAGGTTTCTTAAGCACTGATCAATCATCTTCTCAGGATCTTCAACCTTGTCAAGAAGTGCGTTGATGTTAGCGGACATAATGTCTTTGAATCTGGATAAAATACCCATTGTAGGATCCTCCCCTAGTTATATGTTTTTTACTTTTGGGCTTTACACTCAAAAAGTCTGTATTTATTTTAGTACATCCGACACTTTCCGTCAAGTAAAGACATTGTCAAAATCGAAGAAATACTATATAATGTGGTCATATGCATCAAATTAGACGATTTGTGCGTAATTTCCTGCATTTTCGGAAAATGCGCATTTTCAATAGAAGAAGCGAGGTAACGTTATGTGGATTGCTGATCAGTGGAAGGATTATGAAGTGTTAGACACTTCAAAAGGGGAAAAGTTGGAGCGTTGGGGCAATTATGTACTTGTTCGTCCGGACCCGCAGGTGCTTTGGAACACGGAGCGAAAGCTTCCGGGGTGGAAAAAGCCAAATGCTCATTATCACCGTAGCGCAAAAGGCGGCGGAGAGTGGGAGTTTTTTGATTTGCCGCAGCAATGGACAATTAACTACAAGAGCCTGACCTTCAATTTGCAACCGTTTAATTTTAAACATACCGGATTATTCCCTGAGCAGGCAGCAAACTGGGATTGGTTTTCTTCCTTAATAAAGGAAGCAAAGAAGAAGGATCCAAATCGCAGGGTAAAGGTTTTGAATCTATTTGCATATACCGGCGGGGCAACGCTCGCAGCAGCAGCTTCCGGCGCAGAGGTTACCCATGTGGATGCTTCTAAGGGTATGGTGACCTGGGCGAAGGAAAATGCGGCCTCCTCCGGCTTGGCGGAAGCTCCGATTCGCTACATCGTGGATGACTGTCGCAAATTCGTGGAGCGTGAGATTCGCAGGGGCAACACCTACGATGCCATTATCATGGACCCGCCGTCTTATGGACGCGGACCGAAGGGCGAAATTTGGAAGATTGAAGATTCCATTCATGAGTTTGTTGAGATTTGTTCGGGAGTTCTTTCGAAGGATCCGCTATTTGTACTGATTAATTCCTATACCACCGGATTGCAGCCGGCCATGATGGCATATGTGGCAGGAATTACAATTGTTCCGAAATTTGGCGGAACGGTTGAGGCAGGAGAAATCGGGCTTCCGGTCAGCTCCAACGGCTTGACGCTTCCTTGTGGAGCGGCTTGTCGTGTTCAGTGGTAAGAGAGGTTATGTGTTATGTCGGAAAGAGTAGATCAGGGCTTTGGGGCCTGGGTGAGAAAATGGGGCATTTGGATTATTCTTGGAGTAGCGTTTATTTCCGTTCTTGTTTTTGTGCTTACCGCCGGGAATAAGACAAAGGGTGTTACCATCCATTATACAAACGGAGTTACCGAGCTGGAAGCGGAAGGTACACTTTATACCTTATTTAATGATGTTACCTCCGAAACCTATGTCGGCTCGATGGTAAGTGATTATCTGAAGGTTGAGCGCGGAGCAAAATACGGCACCGTTTCTTCCTATGGTATTATGACGCTGGCTGTATTATATAAGGTAAAGGGGGATGAAAGCGGAGAACTTCTGGTCGATACCCGCGATCGTTTGTATGTAAAGAAGGGAACAGAGGAGAAGTGGAAGCAGAAGACCTCGGAGGAAAATTTGGTGGACTATCGTTTCGCCAGTGGTTCTAAGACCTATACTTCCCTGAAGGATGCTGACGATGATAAATGCTCTGCCGCACTCGACCTCCTGCGACGTTATGAGTCCGGGGAAACTGTGGGCACGGATCAGGTGGTGAAAATTGATGATCCGCTCATCTCGGAAAATGAGAGCATTCGCCGCGAGGTATTCGTGTTTACCGCAGACGGACTGGTGTACAAAGCCGCATTTGAACTGTTTCAGTATCAAAATCACATCTTTTTGACGGTTGGATACGAAAGTAATGGTAATGATGGGGCAAATGTGCAGTACGGACTACGTATTTCGGGCGAGTTGGAGGAGTATTTTCAGCAGTTTTGGAAGTAAAATGCGGTTTTGTGTGCAGTTTGTACAAAAAAAACACGAAAAAATCGTGAAAACTATTAAAAAAACTTCTTGCATTTATTCTTTATATCCCTTATAATTGGCTTCGTTGTGACGTTGATAGCTGTGAAGCGTGAGGTTGCTGCCTTTTATGGCAGGTTTT
>DCGJ01000019.1:0-3570 GCA_002315495.1 Lachnoclostridium sp. UBA1781
ACGAAGCTCAGCCTGTGCCGACGGAGACATCGTCTTTCCGCTTTCTTTGATAGCATTTAACGCATACGTGATTTCAACGGAAAGGTCTCCGATTCGCTCGTAGCAAACGGATGTCTTCAACTGGAAATTCTGCAATCGGAAGTCACGGTCACGCTTAATATGGCCGGTAATGCTTACCAGATACTGACCAATGGAGTCTGTCATACGATCCAGCAGATTCTCTCGTTCGTTAATGCGCTTCTTACGTGCTTCCTCGTAATTATAAATCTGCTGGCTGCAGGCATGGTAATTACGATATGCAATGTCAGACATATTTTCAAGGAGCTTGGAAACCTGCTCCAAGGCCATAATCGGACTCTCAATCAAATGCGGATCGAGCTGCTTTAACATCTCTTCTGTCGCAGCATCCTCGGAATCCACCTTCGCCGGCTTTTCCTTTACAATCGTCTCGGTAACCTTAGCCAACAGACCGGAAAACGGAAGCAAAATAACTGCCGGAATGACACGGAACAGGCCATGCACATTTGCAACACCACCGGAGTTCAAACTGCGATTCCAAAACTCATCGTTCAGAAGGCCGGTGGTACGACCAATGACAATCAACACAATCAACAATGTTGCAGCACACACGTTATATACCACATGCACCACAGCGGTACGAATCTGCTCCGGACGGGCACCGATTCGGCTAACGAGGTAGGTTGTCAAACAGTCTCCAATGTTAACACCGATAATTACCGTGAATACACCCGCGAAGGTAACACCCATGGTGCTTGCAATCGACTGAAGAATACCGACTACCGCAGAGGAGCTTTGAATGACTCCGGTTGCCAAAACACCGGTGCCAAAGCCCAATACGTAGTTATTGGAAAATGCGGTTAACATCTTACTAAGGGAGTCTTCGAATACACTTACTGCATCGCTCATAAAGATTAATCCCATGAACAATACACCAAAACCACAAGCCACATTACCTATGTTCTTTTTGGACTCACGGCGGGTAGTCATCAGAATTACGATACCGATAATAAGTGCTAACGGTGCCAGATTATCTGCCTTGAAGAAGTACATAATACTGTCTTCCGCGGACTCCAAGTCCATCAAACGAATAATCTGAGCCGTTATTGCAGTACCAACGTTTGCGCCGAGCACGATACCGATCGACTGACGGAAGGTTAAAAAGCCTGCTCCGACAAGACCTACCGTAAGCACAATCGTTGCCGTGGAACTTTGAATAACGCAGGTTACGAGCATACCAAGAATAAAACCGAGTACAGGCTTATTCGTAACCTTTGCGAGCATTGCCTTCATGGCACCGCCGGAATTGGATTTCAATCCGTCGCCCATGACGCGCATGCCGTATAGGAACATGGCAAGGCCGCCCAATAAAGCTACAATGTGATAAAAAATCGCCAAAACAGTGTCCTCCCAGTTTGGTTGCGTTTACAACGCATTTTTATTACTTACAAACCACAAAACGATTCAAACGGCAAAGCTCACGGTCGGTAAAGCTTCCCTTCATCCAGCTGACACGGTCATTGGTGAAGCGGAAGAACAGGCTGTGAATGCCGGTTAGATTATCAAGTCGAATCGAAAGAATCTGATCGTTCGGCGGAATCTTTCCGCTTCCGATTTCCGGACCGTCCTCACCATCCAGGTGAACATGAATGGTGCCGGTCTCGCAGGAACCGCCAAGCTCCATAAACAGATTCATATCAGCACCGGAATAGTCCTCGCCAAAATCAAAGCTACGGAAGCCTACAACACAACCATCCTTCAAATTAACGATTGGTCTGGTAAATACGTCCTTCTCCGCGATGTAGCAGCCACCCTTCAGTACACAGGCAAGATCCGCCTTTACTTCCTCATATGGGCTAAGCGCCTTGCGGAAACCGTTTGAGGTCATCAGAACCGTTGAGAAGGTTCCGTCCTCATTTAACGTAATCGGCTCAACTGTGCCTCTTCTGGACATAATCGTATTATTCGTCATACGGTGATAGAAAATGTACCACTGGTCCTTAATCTTGCATACCGAGCCGTGGTCATTGCCACCCGGATAATCAACACCGTTATCAACAAAATATCCACGATAGGTAAATGGTCCCATCGGGCTGTCAGAGGTTGCATAAGCAAGTCTGCCACAAGTACGAGGAGAATAAATCAGATAGTAGGTTCCGTTAATCTTACGTGGTGAACACGCCTCAAAGAAACAGTGTGGATCAGTCTTCTTCAGAAAATCCTTTTGATACGTACCCGGAATTACCGTTCTCATATCCGTCGGGTCAACCTCAAACATATAGGAATGAAGGTAGCCGCAATAGACATAAACACGGCCGTCATCATCCACCAATACACCCGGGTCAATCATAATACGGGACTCCAGATCACGAATGGCAATCTCAAGCTCCGTTCCGTATTCTTCCGGCTTTCCGTTGGCGAGATAAGTATCAATGGCATCCGGATTCTCAAGATACTTTTCCGGATGAGCCTTCAGATCCTCTAGCTGTGCCGTCGTATCAAACTGACCAATCGGCTCGAATGGTCCCTCCGGTCGGTCGCTTACAGCGATAGTTCCCGGGTAGCCTACAATATAGGCATACAGGTAATATTTTCCGTCCTTTTCAACAACGTCCGGCGCATAAAGCTGGCGGTCACAACCCGGCAGACTGGCCTCTCCCGAACCTCCCTGGGCCTTCGTGGAGAACACTACCCCATGGCATACCCAGTGATCCAAATCATCCACTGAGGCAGACCACGCCTTCAATTTAAAGTCACAAAACTCTTCCGACTGTGGATGGTCATGAGAACCATAAATATAAACACGGTCTCCAAACAGTCTAGGCTCTCCATCCGGGATGTACTCCCAACTTGGCAAATACGGATTAGACATAAGCATCCTCTTTCCGTGCACCCAATGTGCACAATTAAATTTAAAATGCGGCTCCTCGGGCAATTCCTAAGAGCCCCCTCCTGACCATACATTTTACATAGATTTTACATGAATGTAAATGGTGTATTCTAACTAAAAAGGCTGACCGCTTGTGGTCAGCCTAACAGAAAAAAACTGTCATTACATCGTCAGTAGGTTCATTACCAGATTCACCATAATGTCCTTCTCGTCCGGTCTGGATTCCGCAATCATTAGCGTGATTGCAACTAAAGCGCCATCACTGATTCGTTTTTCGTTTCCTTTGAAGAGAATCCCATTTCTTCCGAGAAACTCTAGGAAAAGGGACGCCGCAATTCTTTTACATCCGTCTGCAAACGGATGGTCCTTTATCATAAAGTACAGAAGATTAGCGGCTTTTTCCTCAAGCGAAGGATATACATCTCCGCCGAACACACTCTGATAAACAGCCGCAAGTATTCCTTCCACCTTTCCTTTTTCTTTCTCTACACCAAATACGTCCGAGCTAAAGGAACCTTCCATCAAATCAATCATCTTACGACAATCCGAGTACGTAATTCGATATACCGGGGCATTGCCTGTAGGCTTTACAAGCGTCTGATGGTCATACTGATCCAACAGAAGCAAGGCCTGTGTATATTGTTCCACAGCATATAAAATAT
>DCGJ01000019.1:3581-3843 GCA_002315495.1 Lachnoclostridium sp. UBA1781
AAATATCCTGCTCCTCAATCTCCAACGCATTGGCTAACATCTTTGTCTGGATACAAACGGTCTTCTGCAATGCTTCCATTCTACGTTCATTGACAGCATAACCTTTGAGCAGGTACTGCTTAAGAACAGAATTAGCCCAGCGGCGGAAAGCGATGCCCTTTTGTGATTTCACGCGATAACCTACGGATAGAATCATATCTATGTTGTAGTGTTCTACCATTCTTTCTACTTGTCGCTCGCCCTCCATTTGAACTGTCGCAAA
>DCGJ01000019.1:3856-4521 GCA_002315495.1 Lachnoclostridium sp. UBA1781
ATTTTGCGACAGTTGAATCGTCAAGCTCCTCTTTCAGTGCATTTGCAATATGCTTACCAATTGTTTTGACGTCTCTGTCAAAGAGCGCTGCCATCTGATTTCTAGTCAACCAAACTGTCTCTTCTTCATAATCAACAGGTACATTAAGTATAAGGTCCCCGTCTCTAAATACCATGATTTCCTGCTTGACGACGTCCCCTTCTTCAA
Organism: Lachnoclostridium sp. UBA1781; assembly: GCA_002315495.1. Classification (GTDB taxonomy): domain Bacteria; phylum Bacillota; class Clostridia; order Lachnospirales; family Lachnospiraceae; genus ISDg. The sequence continues at coordinate 4,064 of DCGJ01000019.1, forward strand.
AAGAGTCCCTGTTTTCAAGAACATCCATCTCCTCAATTGCTTCACGAATCGCCTCTGACCTACTAATACTCATTGCCTCACAATAGGTCAGCAGCCTACGATTCATTGATTCGTCCAATCGTAACGTATAGTTTACTTCTTTATTGTTTTTCCCTTTAGGTCTTCCTGTTCTTGCCATAAATATACCTCCACATAAATTTATTGATACCAATCATACTTTATGCATTGCAATAAGTCAATATTTGCATTGCAATAATTTCATATTTATCCGTTAAATGATTCTCTGCATCTATCAAGAAATAAAAAAACTCTGTTCTAACCATTTCGATTAGAACAGAGTTTGTGAATGCGTATGAAATTACTTTACGTTAAATGCCCATGCGTATTCCGGATTCTCAGCTGCCATCTTCTTGAAGATTTCCTTCTTCTCAGCGATTGCTGCCTGTGCTGCTGCAAGT
>DCGJ01000119.1 GCA_002315495.1 Lachnoclostridium sp. UBA1781
AGAGCACACGGTTCATACCCGTGGTGTCGAGGGTTCGAATCCCCCCTTCGCTATTTTTTTGTGCCCTTTTTTCGGAAAAACGGTGAAAATGCGGGGACAAATGGGGTATTTGGCTGGTTTATGGAAGGAGATTGGTATGAAGGATCCGGAGATTTGCAAAAAAGAAATTGATGAAATTGACCGTCATATGGTGGAGCTGCTTGTTCACCGACTGTATCTGACCGATGATCTTGCGGTTTATCGCAAGGCAAATGATCAGCCGATTTACGATGCGGATCGGGAGAGTTATATTCTGAAGCGTATCCAGCTTTTTGCCGGAAATCGATATGATGATACGGTGAAGGCCATTTTCGAGAGTATACTGAAGGAAAGCAAAAAGCGCATGATGAATGTGACCAGGTCATAGGAGGAAGTATGAGAATCGGAACAGGTTATGATGTCCATCGTTTGGTGGAGGAGCGCAAGTTGATTCTAGGAGGCGTAGAGATTCCGTATGAGAAGGGGCTTTTGGGACACTCGGATGCGGATGTCCTGCTACATGCCATTTCGGACGCACTGCTGGGCGCAGCTGCGCTTGGGGATATTGGGAAGCATTTTCCGGATACCGACCCACAGTATAAAGGAGCTGACAGCAGAGTGCTATTGGCCCGCGTAAAGGAACTTTTGGAGGAGCGTCTGTATTACATTGAAAATGTGGATGCTACCATTTTGTGTCAGAAGCCGAAGCTTCGTCCGTACATCGATACGATGCGGCAGAATATTGCGGAGACACTGGGACTTGAGCTTGACCGCGTGAGTGTGAAAGCGACGACGGAGGAAGGCCTGGGCTTTACCGGTGCAGGCGAAGGCATTGCGGTTCAGGCGGTGTGTCTGATTGAAAGCCTTCGCGCGTTAGACGGAACAGCGGTTCCGAATTGTGGCGGTTGCAGTGGGTGCAGCAGAACGATGTAGCTTCGCGGTTGCATAAGGAAGACGCGAGAAGAAAAGAAACAAAGTTAGGAATGAAGGGAACCATCGATGAATATTAATGTTGTTATTGCAAAAGAACTTGGGGTACGCACAGAACAGGTAGAGGCAGCTGTAAAATTATTGGACGAGGGTTGCACGGTGCCGTTTATTGCCCGTTATCGTAAGGAAGTAACCGGTAAGCTGGATGATGAGCAGCTTCGTACGTTGTCCGAGCGCCTGGAATATCTTCGTAACCTCGAAGAAAAGAAGGAACAGGTATTAAAGTCAATTGAAGAGCAGGGAAAACTGACCGAAGAGCTGAAGGCAGCAATTGTGGCAGCGGAAACCATGGTAAAGGTGGAAGATTTGTATCGTCCATACCGTCCGAAGAGAAGAACCCGTGCCACGGATGCGAAGGAGAAGGGTCTGGAGCCTTTGGCAAACATTATTATGCTTCAGATGACGAATAAGAGTTTGGAAGAGGAAGCCAAGGCATTTTTGGATGAAGAAAAGGGCGTATCTGATGTGGCACAGGCCATTCAGGGCGCAAAGGATATCATTGCGGAGAGTATCTCCGATGAGGCTGACTATCGTACATATCTTCGCGACCGCATGATTAAGTCCGGTCTGTTTTGTTCCGAGGCGAAGAACGAAGAGGAGCAGAGTGTGTACGAGATGTATTATCATTTCGAGCAGCCGGTTACGAAAATGACCGGTTACCGCGTGCTTGCCATTAACCGCGGCGAGAAGGAAAAGCTCCTTACCGTAAAGATTACCGCGCCGGAGCAGCAGATGATTGGGTATCTGGAGAGACAGATTATTGTTCGTGAGAATCCGAATACGACGGATGCGTTAAAGGAAGCCATTGCCGATTCCTACACTCGTTTAATTGCTCCTTCTCTGGAACGCGAGGTTCGTAATCGTATGACCGAAATTGCGGAAGACGGTGCAATTAAGGTGTTTAATAAGAACCTGGAGCAGCTTTTGATGGCGCCTCCGATTGCCGGAAAGAACGTACTTGGCTGGGATCCGGCCTTTCGTACCGGCTGTAAGCTTGCCGTTGTGGATTCCACCGGAAAAGTTTTGGATACCGTGGTAATCTATCCGACCGCTCCGCAGTTTAAGGTAAATGAGGCAAAAGCCATCTTAAAGCAGTTGATTCGTAAGTATAAGATTGATTTAATTTCCGTAGGTAACGGTACTGCTTCCCGTGAGTCGGAGCAGGTGATTGTGGAACTCTTAAAGGAGATTCCGGAGAAGGTATCTTATGTGATTGTAAATGAAGCAGGTGCCTCCGTATATTCTGCAAGTAAGCTTGCGACCGAGGAGTTTCCGAATTTTGATGTCGGACAGCGTAGCGCGGCCTCCATTGCAAGACGTTTGCAGGACCCGCTTGCCGAGCTTGTAAAGATTGACCCGAAATCTATCGGCGTCGGTCAGTACCAACATGATATGAACCAGAAGAAACTCGGTGAGAACCTTGGTGGTGTTGTAGAAGACTGTGTAAATAAGGTGGGTGTTGATTTGAACACTGCCTCCGCACCTCTTTTAGAGTACATTTCCGGTATCACGAAGCCGCTTGCAAAGAATATTGTAGCGTATCGTGAGGAAAATGGCCGGTTCCTTACCAGAAAGGAACTGTTGAAGGTTGCAAAGCTTGGTCCGAAGGCGTTCGAGCAGTGTGCCGGTTTCCTTCGTATCTACGATGGAAAGGAGCCGTTAGATGCGACCTCTGTACATCCGGAGAGCTATGAGGCTGCGAAGACACTTCTGGATTCCCTGGGATATACCAAGGAAGATCTGAAAAAAGGCGGTGCGAAGGGAATTCGTGCCAAGGTTAAGGATCAGAAAGCGACTGCACAGCAGCTTGGAATCGGTGAAATCACCCTTGAGGATATTCTGAAAGAGTTGGAGAAACCGTCCAGAGACCCTCGTGAGGATATGCCACAGCCGATTCTTCGTAAGGATGTTATGGAGATGAAGGACCTGAAGCCGGGCATGATTTTGAAGGGAACCGTACGTAACGTAATTGACTTTGGTGCCTTTGTTGACATCGGTGTCCATCAGGACGGACTGGTTCATATCAGCGAAATCTGTGACAAGTTTATTAAGCATCCTTTGGAGGTTGTGAGTGTCGGAGATATCGTTGAAGTTCAGGTATTGTCCGTGGATCTTCAGAAGAAGAGAATTCAGCTGACCATGAAGGTTGGTGTTGGCGAGAAGAAATAAGGCAAATGCTCTATATGGGGAGGGCGCTTTATGAGAAGATTGTGCTGCATTTTCTTAATGATTACAATACTTCTGAATCTGTCGGGGTGTAAGTCGCAGGAGACTGCACCGGTTACGGGTTCGGAAGAAGTTCCGACGACCAACGAAACGGAGGAGGCAGGGAGTACGCTTGACGACGCCACCTTTCTTCCGGTTTCTTCGGTTGTAAAGGATAACTATGGTACCTATTACGAGGTGTTCGTGTATTCCTTTTATGACAGTGACGGAGACGGGATCGGAGACTTGAACGGACTCCGGGAGAAACTGGATTATATCAAGGGCCTTGGGGTGGACGGAATCTGGTTAATGCCGATTTTCAAATCGCCGTCCTATCATAAATATGACACCGAGGATTATTACACCATTGACCCGCAATATGGAACTCTGGACGATTTCAAGGCGCTGATTGCGGCGTGTGATGAGAGAGGGCTTTCGGTCATTTTGGACCTCGCATTAAATCATACCTCTTCACAGCATCCCTGGTTTTTACAGGCCGTCGAATATGTGAAGTCTCACGACGATTTTGAAAATGCGTCCGAGGAGGACTGTCCGACCTTACCGTATTATAATTTCTCAAAAACCGGAAAGAACGGATATCATATCGTTTCGGACACGATGATTTATTACGAATCGCAGTTTAACTATGATATGCCGGATCTAAATCTGGATTGCGAGGCGGTTCGAAGAGAATTTGAACAGATTGCTTCCTATTGGTTGGACCTTGGTGTGCACGGTTTCCGGTTGGATGCGGTTAAGTATTATTATTCCGGTGCGCAGGAGTCGAGTATCGAAGCTTTGGACTGGTTTTGTGACTATGTAAAGACGAATTATCCAGGCTCCTACATTGTAGGTGAGTGCTGGGCCGATGTAAATGAATATTCGGCTTACTATGCATCTTCCGTGGACAGTCTGTTTAACTTTACGTTTTCAAACAGTTCCGGCGTGATTAGCAAATGCGCCTCCGGCAATGCCTCGATGCAAACCTATGCGAAGAAGCTTGTCGAGCATGAGCAGAGCATTTTATCGGTGAATCCGAATGCGATTGACGCGCCGTTCTACACGAATCACGATATGGGGCGTTCCGCAGGTTACTATGCCGGAGAAGAATCCGTTGCACAGACGAAATTTGCCCATGCCATGAATCTTTTGATGGCAGGAAATGCGTTTCTTTATTACGGCGAGGAAATCGGTATGAAGGGCTCGAAAACGGACCCGGACAAGCGTGGTGGAATGCGCTGGAGCGATGATTTGGACGCACCCGGAATCTGTACCGGACCTCCGTTTATGAACGATACGAAGCAGAAATTCGGTCCTCTTTCCGAGCAGGAAACGGATCCGAGTTCCTTATATAATTATGTAAAGAAGACAATCGCTATCAAGAACCATATTCCTGCGATTGCTCGGGGAACTACCGAGTTTTTGGAAGAGCTTTCGGATGATGATACCATTTTTTTGAAGCGAACCTATCAAGGCAACGAGGTTCTTCTGATTTTCCATCGTTCGACGGAAGAACTTCGTTTTGACGTTTCGTCACTTTCCGTAAATGGCAAGAAGGTCACTACGACAGAAAATCATTTTTATATGCTTTCCGATGAGATGGAAGCATTTTCCGTAGAAGGAAAAGTAGTTACCTTGCCATCTTACTCGGTTTTGGTCATTGAATAGCACATCTTCTCGGAAAATGCTTGACTTTTCCGAACGGAAACCATAAAATCAAAGTGTTGAAACATGCGTTGAACGAATAGAGTAACATGAGAGGTCGACCAGAGAGAGGATGTCAGCGGCTGAAAGCATCCTTACGAAGGAATATGTGAAAGTGCATTCGGGAGCAGCTTCGGGGAGCCGGGCAACCGGGGTATACGAGGACGGTAGCAGCCGTTATGTGCATTGAGGCACCTTTTTGGGTGTGAATAAGAGTGGAACCACGGCCGCGTCTCTTAATGAGATGCGGCTTATTTTTGTAAACAGGAGAAGCGTTGTGGACCCGATTCGTTTTATCAAAGAAGAAATCAATGTAATTAAGCAGAGAGACCCGGCCATTCATTCCTCCATCGAGGTGTTTCTGTATCCGAGTTTTCATGCCATTCTCTGGCACCGCGTTGCGCATTATTTCTATGAGAAAAAGCAGTTCTTTGTGGCACGTGCCATTTCGCAAATTGCGGCGCACTATACGGATATTGAGATTCATCCGGGTGCGACGATAGGAAAAGGTCTGTTTATCGACCATGGGAGGGGCGTTGTCATTGGTGAGACTACCATTATCGGAGATGATTGTACACTGTACCAATGTGTTACCCTTGGCGGAACCGGTAAGGAACACGGAAAACGTCATCCAACGCTCGGAAACAACGTTATGGTATGTGCCGGAGCGAAGGTCCTTGGTTCCTTTACCATTGGTGACAATTCCAAAATCGGAGCCGGCGCGGTGGTGCTTCATGAGGTGCCTGCGAATTGTACGGTTGTCGGCGTTCCGGGTCGTGTGGTGAAGCGTGATAATGTGCGTGTTCCGGAGGAGGACCTTGATCAGGTAAACCTGCCGGATCCGGTACTTCAGGATATCGAGAAGCTGCAGCAGGAAAATGCTAAGCTTTCCGAGCGAATGAACCAACTGGAGAGCATGCTTGGCAATGTGAAAGTAGATTCCGACGAGGAGCATTTTTCGGATACGGAAGATGCACCGGAGGACTGGTTATAGAAATCAATACGAAAGGATAAAACAATGGAAGATAAGTTTATGATGTATAACACTCTTTCAAAGAGAGTGGAGAAATTTGTACCGAACGAGGCCGGAAAGGTGGGGATGTACACCTGTGGTCCGACGGTGTATCATTTTGCTCATATCGGAAACCTCAGAAGTTATCTGATGGAGGACATTTTGGAGAAAACCCTTCGCTACATTGGCTATGATGTGAAGCGTGTCATGAATATTACCGACGTTGGACATCTGAGCTCGGATGCAGACACCGGCGAGGATAAGATGGTAAAAGGCGCGAAGCGTGAGCATAAGACCGTCATGGAGATTGCACAGTTTTATACCGATGCTTTCTTTAGTGACTGCAAGAAGCTGAATATTAAGAGACCGGATGTGGTAGAGCCGGCAACCAACTGTATTCCGGAATTCATCCACATGATCGAGGAGTTGTTGAAGAAGGGCTATGCATATCAGTCCGGAGAAAACATTTATTTTGACACCTCCAAACTGAAGGAGTATTACGTATTGTCCGGTCATAACGAAGACGCGCTTTTGGAGGGCGTTCGCGATGATGTGGACGTGGACGATAATAAGAAGAATAAGAACGACTTTGTTCTTTGGTTTACCAAATCCAAGTTTGAGGACCAGGCACTTAAGTGGGACAGCCCTTGGGGCGTAGGTTATCCGGGCTGGCATATTGAGTGCTCCTGCATCAGTATGAAGCATTTGGGGGATTACATGGATATTCACTGCGGCGGTGTTGATAATATCTTCCCTCATCATACTAACGAAATCGCACAGAGCGAAGCATATCTCGGTCATAAGTGGGTGAACTACTGGATGCATGTGCATCATTTGAATGATAAATCCGGCAAGATGAGTAAGAGTAAGGGCGAGTTCCTCACCGTATCTCTGCTGGAGGAGAAGGGTTACAACCCAATTGTTTATCGTTTGTTCTGCTTACAGTCTCACTATCGTAAGCCGCTTGAGTTCTCGTATGAGGTTTTGGACCAGATGGTGGCAACATACGACAAACTGAAGAAGAGAATCGCAAACCTGAAGAAGGACGGAGAAGTGGATCAGGCCGCATTTGCACAGTTTAGAAGTGCCTTTGAGGCTGCTCTATGCAACGATTTGAACAGCTCGCTTGCTATCACGGTCATCTATGATCTTTTGAAAGCGGATATCAGTGACGCTACCAAATATGCGCTTATTGGGAGCTTTGATTATGTGCTTGGTTTGGATCTTACCAAGGAAGAAGAGGCGCAGGAAAATGCGGTAGATTCCGAATTGGAAGCATTTATCCTTGCGAAGATTGAGGAGCGTAAGGAAGCGAAGAAGGCGAAGGATTTTGCAAAGGCAGATGCCATTCGTGCCGAGCTTTTGGATAAGGGTGTTTCCATTAAGGACACCAGAGAGGGCGTAGTATGGGAATTGATTTAGCCCAGGCCGTACGGCAAAACTTTTCCGTGGAAGCCAAAGACATCCGAACGTATGCCCCGTTACAGCTGGCGTATGTAGGGGATGCAATTTATGAAATCATTATCCGCACTTTGGTTTTGGAGAAGAAGAACGTGCAGGTTACGTATCTTCATAAGGCGGCGACTCATTATGTCAATGCTGCAGCGCAGAAGGACCTGTATAATGCGATTTCGGAGGAACTGACCGAGGAGGAGATGGGGTATTTTAAGCGTGGACGGAATGCCAAATCCTACACGGTTGCAAAGCATGCGTCCGTGACGGATTACCGCATCGCCACCGGCTTTGAGGCCCTTTGCGGATTCTTATACTTAACCGGTCAGAATGAGCGTCTGCTTTCCCTTGTAAAGCTCGGAATCGAGCGTCTCGAGAGTCCGAAGACTGCCGAAACATCGGATGAAGCAGGTGTAACAGAAGAGTAAAAGGAGAACAATATGGAAGAGAATTCCCGTTATTCCGAGTTAAATATTGAAGGTAGAAATGCGGTGTTGGAAGCATTTCGCGCAGGAAAAACCATTGATAAACTGTACATTCTTGAAGGGTGCAAGGACGGTCCGATTCAGAGCATTTTGCGTGAGGCAAAAAAGAGCAAGGACACGATGATTAAGTTTGTGGCAAAAGAGCGCCTGGATCAGATTTCCGAGACCGGAAGACATCAGGGCGTTGTGGCGCAGATTGCAGCGTACGAATATGCCGAGGTTGAGGATATTCTTGCAATTGCAAAGGAAAAAGGCGAGGCTCCGTTTCTTATTCTGCTCGATGGAATTGAGGACCCGCATAACCTTGGAGCGATTATTCGTACCGCGAATCAGGTGGGAGCGCATGGTGTGATTATTCCGAAGAACCGTGCCGTAGGACTTACCGCAACTGTGGCAAAGACATCCGCAGGTGCACTGAACTATACACCGGTTGCCAAGGTTACAAACCTTTCCCAGACAATGAAGGACCTGAAGAAGGAAGGCCTTTGGTTCGTCTGTGCCGATATGTCCGGTGACACCATGTATCGTACGAACCTGACCGGCCCGATTGGTCTTGTCATCGGTAACGAGGGGAATGGAGTTAGCCGACTGGTGAAGGAAAATTGTGACTTTACCGCATCCATTCCGATGAAGGGGCAGATTGATTCTCTGAACGCATCGGTTGCGATGGGCGTTTTATCTTACGAGATTTTGCGTCAGCGCATGAATGCGGAGTTAAAGAAATAAGCGAAACAGTAGGAATATGTTGAAAATGCGTGGAAGATATCTGAAGAACCTCGGCTGTCCGAAGCGCTTTTTTTTAGGAGTTTTTATGGCGAAAAAGCATTATGATGAGATGAGTGACGAAGAACTTTGCATTGCCTCAAAGGAGGACGATTTTGCAGAAGAATATCTTCTTATAAAACATAAACCACTTGTGCTAAAGCTGGCGCGTCCGCTGTATCTGACCTATGGGGAGAAGGAGGATCTGATTCAGGAGGGAATGATTGGCCTGTATCATGCCATCGTCCGTTTTCAACCGGAAACCGGAGCAAAATTCTCCACTTTTGCACATACCTGCATCCAGCATCAGATGTTCAAAGCCATTGAGGCCGGAAACCGGAAACGCGACATTCCGATTTCCAGTGTGGTTTCCCTGTCGGATGAGGAGACACTCGGTGAAAATGCTCCATTTGGTTCAGTAAACAACCCGGAGCAGATTCTGATTGACCGTGAAACGGTAGCACACCTTTTGGAAACGCTTAAGGATCGTCTTTCGTCCCTGGAGCTGATGGTGTTAGAGGATTATATGGATGGTCTTACCTATCAGGACATCGCCAAGAAGATGGAACGTCCGCCAAAGAGCATCGATAACGCCATTCAGCGAATCAAAGCGAAAATGCGGCAGGTGTTACGCGAGGAGAACTAGCGTATTTCCCGTTTCTTTACCAAAGGGAAAAGAAATTGCAAAAAACTGAAAATAGTACTTGCAAATCCCGTTTTGCTGTGTTATTATATCGCTCGTGAGTGCTGATGTGGCTCAGGGGTAGAGCGTTTCCTTGGTAAGGAA
>DCGJ01000165.1 GCA_002315495.1 Lachnoclostridium sp. UBA1781
AGTACCTATGTTGTAAATGCGACTAAGGGCTCCCATACGGAGATTAAAACCGCTCTGTGGGCACTCTCCACGGTAATCTTCTTTGTGGTTATTCTGTTCGTTTTGGTATCGAGTCTGAGGTCTGCAAAAAAAGCAAAGGAGGAGGACTAGTATGAAGTGTAAGAATGTAGTTCGGAAAATGCTCCTTGTGCTTTTGGTGGTGGCGCTGCTCCTTCCATCGATTCCTGCCGCATTTGCAGAAGAAGAGGAGACACCGAAGAAGGTAGTCCTTCGTGTCTGCAACTGGGAAGAATATATTGATGAAGGCGATTGGGACGAAGAGGAGACCATTGACTTAGACAGCGGCGATATCATCGGCGAGAACTCCATGGTGGAGGATTTCGAAGAGTGGTATTACGAGACCTACGGGATTGAAGTAGAAGTGGAGTATTCCACCTTTGGTACCAATGAGGACCTTTACAATATGCTGACCATCGGCGATGTGTACGATTTGGTATGTCCGTCCGAGTATATGGTGATGAAGCTGATGGCAGAGAACAAGCTCGTGCCGTTATCGGAGCAATTCTTCGATACCGAAGATGAAAATAATTATTATACCAATGGTCTGTCGCCATTTATCTCCGGCTTCCTTAACACAAAGGAAATTAACGGAGAAGTCTGGGGCAAATATATGGCAGGCTTCATGTGGGGCGTTACCGGTATCGTTTATAATCCGGATGAAGTAACCGAAGAGGAAGCTTCCACCTGGACCATTATCAACAATCCGAAATTCTATCGCCAGATTACCATTAAGGATAATGTTCGTGATACTTATTTTGCAGCGGTTGGTGCATTGAAGTCCGAGCTTCTTAATTCCGAAGCGTTTCTGAACGATCCGGATTATGCACAGAAGCTTGAAAATGAGATGAATGATACGTCTCATGAGATGATTCAGAAAACGCAGGATTTCCTTCAGGAGGTTCGCGACAATGTATATTCCTTCGAGACGGACTCCGGTAAAGCCGATATGATTACCGGTAAGGTGGTTGCAAACTACCAGTGGTCGGGCGATGCGGTTTATACGATGGACCAGGCAGACGAAGAGGATTATACGCTGAACTTCAGCATTCCGACAGAGAGCACCAATATCTATTTTGATGGATGGGTTATGTTAAAATGCGGCGTTGAGGGAGATTCCGCTAAGCAGCATGCAGCAGAAGCCTTTATCAACTTCGTGTCCAGACCGGATAATGTTGTTCGTAATATGTATTACATCGGCTACACCTCGGTAATCTCCGGCGGTGACGATGATACCATCTTCGAGTATCTTCAGTGGAATTACGCCGCTGAGGATGATGAAGAAGATACGGTAGAGTATGATGTAAGTTATTTCTTTGGTGGAGAAGAGGGGGATTATTCCTTCACCGCACCTGAAGAGCAGACAAGACGTCAGCTGGGGGCTCAGTATCCAAGTCAGGAAGCTCTTTCGAGGGCCAGTATCATGGTATACTTTGACGCTGACCTTTCGGTTGAAATAAATCAGATGTGGAGCAACGTTCGCTGCTACAATGTGAAGAATGTGCCGATTTGGGCATGGTTTGTAGGAGGCATCGTAGTTGTTCTTTTGGGAGCATTTGTCGTAAAGACCAGAATTCAGAAAAAGAAAATCGGAAAGTAATCCGGGTAGGAAGGACATCCTTTAGCAGGGTGTCCTTTTTGTTGTATCGGTAGGTGCAATAAAAAAGCGGCAGCCCGCTTGGACTGCCGCTTTCGTTAGCGATTAGATATCAAGATCCATCTTAACATCGTTTCTCTTAACGTCCTCTGCTTCGAAGAAAGCTTCTGCGGTGATGCCACAGGAGTTAGCAACGAGGCTGGTAGGGAACATTACGATGCTCTGATTCAAAGAAGAAACATTTGCATTGTAAGCACGACGGGAAGCAGCCAAATGCTCCTCAACATCCATAATGGATACCTGAAGTGCTTTGTAGTTCTCATTTGCATGAAGCTGTGGATAGTTCTCAGCAAGAATATTCAAACCCTGTCTTGCTTCATCCATATTCGCCATAGCGGTCTTTCTCTCATCCATGCTCATACCCTGACGAAGCTTAACTGCGCCAAGAATAGTTTCCTTCTCGAACTTAGCATAGGACTTTGCTACATCGACCATCTTGGTCAAGGTATCGTAACGCTTGGTTAATGCTACATCGATACCGGAAAGAGATTCCTTAATCTTAACCTGTAAACGACGAAGACTGTTCATGGTTCCAATCCACCAGAACACAATCAAAAGTACGACTACAAGAGCAATAACACCAAAAATCATAAACTCCTCACTTTCTGAGACCGTTCGGTCTCAAACCCTTAATTTATCGAAAGCACATTTGCTTTGATACATACTAAAAAATTACTGCATAAAGATGTCTCTGTCAAGGTTCAGAAGGTTAACAAAGTCACAAATCGCGTTAATCTCTGTCTTGAGCGGAAGCACATCACCTTCATAGGTTACCGAGCTGAATACGGACGGCTCCATGGAGTCCTTACCGTTCTCGATTGCGATGTGACATACATCATCCTTGAAGCCTAACATAATCTTACCATCCGATATGGATACATATTTCATAATGCCCTCCATAATGGACGGGGTGATTAAGTAAAATGCTTCCTGATCCGACTGGCAGTAGCAGTTGAACATTCGGTTGAAGGCTTCATTTTCAAACTCCACCTTGTGTCGACGATCTTCCTTACGAGTGAAGAAGGAAGATTTCTTTCTGGTATAACCAAACCCGCTCTGAATGAGCTGCAAATCCGTGTGGAAACGCTTGTTATACTTTAAGGTAATCCAGCGACCACGGAAGTAGGTTACCGTGTAGGAACTCTTACCGTTGGAGCGATGGTCCTGAATCAAAACATCGGAACGCTTGAACGGAATGTCCTTGTAGGTACCGCTGATCATATCCTCGGAGTGATATCGGTTACCCATCATCATGAATCCGGTTTGGGAAATCATTTCCTTGGAAAAACCGGCTTCCGGAATGTAATTCACCTGGCCGAAGGTTTCGGAAAACAAACGGTTTACAATGGTCTCTTTATAGAAGAGCTTGTACCTTTTGCTCGCCGGATAGGCCCATGCCAAAACCAGAGCAACTCCGATGATGAAAAAGAAGATGCCTGCAAATGGATTGATGACCAGAGCAACAAGACCAATAATACATGGTATCGCTGCGATGATTTGTGAGGGGAGCATTTCCTTTCTTTTTAGCTCCACCTGCTCCAACAAATCGTTGTACATAAAATATACTCCCATCTGAAGCTTAACCGCTTCGTACAAGTTGAAACTTCTATGTAATTATAGAAGTATTCGGGTCGGTCGTGCATCTTTCTGCTCGACTGAAGAGATTATAACATATGTAAATGAAATTTACCATACCCAAATTTGTAAATTTTTTTTGAACATAGAAAATGCTCCAAATCCCTCGGGAAGTGGAGCATTTTTGTGATTGTGCGCCTAGCGGCGCACGT
>DCGJ01000017.1:0-10816 GCA_002315495.1 Lachnoclostridium sp. UBA1781
GTGTAAAATGCGGCTTGCCCATCTTTTCGAGAACTCTGTCCGAAGAGTGCTCGGGGGCGACCTTGAGCTGACCGCTTATATGATGCTGAACAAGCTCATTGAAAAAGTCATCCTTTTTGTCGAGCATCAGATAGTCGAAGCGGATACCCGAACGGATAAACACTTTCTTTATCTTCGGCAAAGTCCTTACCGTACGCAAAATATCAAGATATTCCGTATGGTCTGCCTTTGCGTTCGGACACGGCTCGGGTGCGAGGCATTTTCTGTTTTTGCAAAGCGATTTTTTCGGACACGCATTTTTACGGAAGTTTGCGGTAGGTCCGCCGATATCGTGAATATATCCTTTGAAACGCTTCTGCTGAGTAAGGATTTTCGCTTCTTTTACAACGGATTCCTTCGACCTCGTACTGATATTTCTGCCCTGATGAAATACTATTGAGCAGAAATTACAGCCGCCGAAGCAGCCTCTGTTGTGAACAATCGAAAATTCGACTTCTTCGAGTCCCGGAACACCGCCCATGCTGTCATACATCGGGTGCCACGTTCTCTGATACGGCAAATCGTAAACCGCATCCATATCCTCACGGCTTATCGGTTTTGCGGGAATATTCTGCAGAACATGACGGAGCGAGTGCTTTTGAACTATCGGTCTGCCCTCGTAAGCATCCTGCTCGTCGTACTGCATTTTCGTTGCAATCGCAAACTTTTCTTTATCCTTGCGAACCTCTTCAAACGACGGAACGACAAGTGCGTTTTCCGGAATATTTTCGGTAATTACGCAAGTACCCGGAACGTCCGTAATAGTGTCAACACTCTCGCCCGAAGCAAGTCTGCGGCATATTTCCTTTGTCGAATACTCGCCCATACCGAACTGCAAAATATCAGCGGAGGAATCTACAAGAATCGAGCGTCGAACTTCGTTTGACCAGTAATCGTAATGTGCAAAACGGCGTAAAGACGCTTCAAGACCGCCTATGATTACCGGAATATCGCCGAATGCTTCTCTTATTTTATTGCAGTAAACAATAACGGCTCTGTCGGGACGTAAACCCGGTTTTCCTCCGGGAGAGTATTCGTCTACGTTACGTCTGTTTTTTGCAACCGTATAATGTGCAACCATTGAGTCAATATTGCCCGAATTTACCATAAAAGCGTATTTCGGTGCACCTAAAATCTTAAAAGAATCGAGATTTTTCCAGTCGGGTTGTGCAATAACGCCGACGGTATAGCCCTCTTTTTCCATTAAACGTGTCAAAATAGCAGTACCGAACGACGGGTGGTCAACATAGGCATCGCCCGTTACGAATATGAAATCGAGTTGTTCGATTCCGCGTTCTTCCATATCGGCACGGCATACCGGCATAAATCCGTTCATCGTCTCGCCTTCATTTCTTCCCACTGAGCTCTTGTTATAAGCACTTCACGGGGTTTTGAGCCCTGATACGGACCGATTATGCCTCTTTTATCCATTATATCCATGATTTTTGCGGCTCTCGGATAACCTAAACCGACAAAACGCTGAAGCATTGACGTTGAAGCCTGTCCTTTTTCGATAACGCATTCAATGGCTTCGTCAAGCTTCGGATCGTAATCGTCATCGTCATCTTCACCGCCGCCGTTTTTCTGCTCAAGTGCTTTCTGTTCAATCTGTTTGATAATGTTTTCGTCGTAAACATTTTCGTGACCCTGCTTGACAGCTGCAACAACCTTTTCGACTTCACCGTCGGAAACAAAGCAGCCCTGAACACGTGCGGGCTTTGTCGCACCGAGCGGAGCATAGAGCATATCGCCTTTACCGAGAAGCTTTTCGGCACCGGAAGCATCGAGAATAATATGTGAGTTAATCTGCGAGGAAACCGCAAACGCAATATGAGACGGAACGTTTGCCTTGATAAGTCCCGTAATTACGTTCGAGTCAGGTCTCTGTGTCGCAATAACAAGGTGCATACCTGCGGCACGTGCCATCTGTGCAAGACGGCAAATCGCATCTTCTATATCGCCCTTTGCCGCCATCATAAGGTCGGCAAGCTCGTCTATGATAATAACAATCTGCGGAAGCTTCTGCTCGCCCTCTGACAGAGAATTGTTATAACCGCTGAAATTACGTACACCTTTATCAGCGAACATTTTATATCTCTGAAGCATTTCGCCGACTGCCCAGTTAAGAGCCCCTGCGGCTTTAGACGGGTCGGTTACGACGGGAATGAGCAAATGCGGAATGCCGTTATAAACATTAAACTCAACCATCTTCGGGTCAATCAAAATGAGGCGAACATCTTCCGGCTTGTACTTGTACAAAATGCTCATGATGATCGAGTTTGTGAATACAGACTTACCGGAACCGGTCGCGCCGGCTACCAGCATATGCGGCATGCGAGCAACATCTCCGATAATCATCTGTCCACTGATATCAAGACCGACGGCGAAGGATAACTTTCCTTTGCTGTTTTGGAATTCATCGGATTCCAACAACTGACGGAACAAAACAGCATCCTTGTCATCGTTCGGAACCTCGATTCCGACAGCCGGTTTTCCCGGAATCGGAGCTTCGATTCGGATATCCTTAACCGCAAGAGCAAGCTTTATATCATCGGCTAAAGCAGTTATTCTAGAGACCTTTACACCGATTGCGGGCTTAATCTCGTATCTTGTAACGGTAGGACCAACCGAGATGTTGGTAACCTCAACCTCAACACCAAAGCTGCGGAATGTATCTTCAAGTGTATTCGAAACCGAATCGTAGTAGCTTTGTGATTTCAAAGAACCATTTCCGGATTTCTTCGGCTTATCCAGAAGGTTAATACTCGGGAACACATAAGGCTTATTCACTTCTGTAGCGGAGTCGATTACAATCTGCTCAGCCGGAGTGTTGTCCTTTTTCGCTTCTGCTCTCTGCTCCTTGAGTCCGGCATTTTTAATGTCTTCTGCAGTAGGAACCGCTGTGTTCACTGTTTCAGGCTCTGCAGACGGTGCTGTAATAACAGGGGACAGAGTCGAAACGGTTGCACCGGCATTCGTAATCACATTACGTCCTGCGGAAGTATTCACCGGCACGCTGGTGACGGATCTTGTACTACGCGGAAGGTCTTTTGGCTCCTGTTTGGAAAGCTTGTAGTAATAGTCCTCGTCATCCTCGTATACACGTTCTTTGGTAATATCCTCATCAATCACGGTTTGGGAGTTGAATTTGCGTTCCATCTCACGATCATAAATCGGACGGTCATTCGCAATCGGAACTTCGGTGATACGAACCCCATTGGCATTTACCGGACGATTGTATTTTGGTTGCACCGTGGTTGTAATATCCTTTGGGGAAATGCGGCTTGTCGTATTGTCAGGTGTCTCCATGGAGCCCGAGTCTCTACCGTTATTGATGAGCCTTTTAACAATATTATCTTTCTTTTTCTTTGGTTGTGGAGTTGCATTAAAGTCTACCGTCTGCATCTCGCGACGATTTCCTTCGCTCATCTCCCGCTTACTTCTGGTCTGTTGCAGCTCGGTAAGGTTCATCTGATGATAATCACTCACCTCTTCGCGCTTACTTGCCCGTTCCGCACGTTTTTTCTTCTGTTCCTCTTCGTAATCAGAGTAATCATCATAGAACTCATACTGATCCGGCTTTTCAACCTTTCGATTCTTCATATACGCAATCGGAGTTAAATGGAACACCATCATAACGCATATCAGCATCAAAACAATAATGATAATAATTGTTGCTATCGTTCCGAATAATTTGAACAACGATTCGGAAATGAGAGCGCCAAAGAATCCTCCACCGATTCCGTTTGAAAGCTCATGGAAGGTTGAGGTGAATTTTTCTGTATTGCTTCCGCTAACAACATGCATAAGTGCAGAGAACAAAGCAACAAAGATACAGAAAATGGTAGACTTGCGGGTTGCAAGCGGATCGTCCGGATGAATACGGATGTAAACCACAATACCAATCAGCATTGCAGGAAAAATAAAAGATACTACCCTGCCAAACAGAAAGTATAAGGCTACCTTAATGCCTCTTCCGATAACACCGCATACGCCAAACAAACTGAGATATAAAATGATGGCAATGAGTGCAACAATCACATAGGTGACTTCATCAGACACCTGCTTTTTCTTAGCGGCTTCTTTTAACTTGAGAAGCTCCGCACGTTCATTCTCACGATCCTTAATGACCTCAGAGTGTTTTGGAGATTTCTCCTGTGTCGTAGTTCTCCTGGAATTACTACGAGTAGAACTCGAATTGGAACGAGTACTATTCGTCGTTTTCTTTGTATTATCAGTGGATCTTCCACCGGAATTCGTTGTTTTTGCCATCTATTCACTTACCCCCTTTTCTATCGAGTGATAAAATAAATCATAACAATCGCACCAAGCATGATTCGGTACCAGCCAAACACCTTGAAGTCATGCTTACTGATATACTGCATCAATAACTTGATACAAAGGAAGGATACCAAAAATGCAACCAGCATCCCGGCAAGAAGCAATGCATACTGCTGACCGGAAAACTGAAAACCGTATTTTAGAATCTTTAAGAGACTTGCACCTGCCATTGTCGGAATAGCGAGAAAGAACGTAAATTCTGCAGCCATCGTTCTGCTCGCGCCTAAAATCATGGCGCCAAGAATTGTGGCACCGGATCTGGAGGTTCCCGGAATCAAAGCCAGACACTGGAAGCATCCAATCAAAAACGCAAGGAAGAAGGTCATCTCGGAAAGAGCATTTACCTTCGGAGTTCTTCTTTTATTCCAGATTTCAAGAAGAATAAAGAAAATGCCGTACAATATCAAGGTTGTTGCAATCGTCGGAATCTCGCGTCCGTTACTGTAAAAGTATTCATCGACCTTGTCCTCAAAAAACAGACCGATAATTCCGACCGGTATACAGGCAACCGCGATCTTTAACCACAATATAATCTGCGGCGTCTTCACCTCGATCCCGCCACCTTCTTTCTTTCCGAAAGGCCATATGCGGTTCCAAAACATTAATACAACGGCTAAAATTGCGCCAAGCTGAATGACAACTATGAATAAATCCTTGAAGCTTTCGTCTGAAAAGGCATTTACCTTCAAAAATTCATCCACAAGCAACATGTGTCCGGTACTGCTGATTGGAAGCCATTCCGTGATGCCTTCAACAATACCCAGAAAAATCACCTTTAACAGGTCTAAAATCTCCATCCTTTGCCTCCGTTTTTCTTTCAAATTCCCTTTTCGCAGTGCTTTCGATTTGCTCTCTCGAAAAATGCGCACATACACAGTATATTGTACCACAATCCCTTGCAATATACAACAAATTCCGAAAAAAATAAGGCCTCCGAGCAAATCGAAAGCCTTACTATTCTAATAGATTTCAAACTTGGCAACTTCCCCTTTTGCCATATCCAGCTTAAAAGTTTTTTCGCCATAATAAACAACGGTATGATAATCACACGCTTCGGCAGAAACCGAGAATCGGGACAATACTCCGTTTTTCCAGTAAAGGTTAAAGCTTGCACCGCCACGAACTTTTATTCCGCAAATGCTGCCCGTCTCCCATTCCTTTGGTAATGCCGGAAGTAATACAACACGACCTGCATTGCTTTGAAGGAGCATCTCTCCGATTGCGGCAATACTTCCAAAGTTGCCGTCGATCTGGAAAGGCGGATGATTGTCAAATAAGTTATCCAGGGTTGAACGCTTTAGAAGGGCAACCAAATTCTCATAGGTCTTCTCACCATCCCATAAACGTGCAAACATATTCATGATCCAGGCTCTGCTCCAGCCGGTATGACCTCCGCCGTTCGATAGTCTGCGGGCAAGTGTCATTCTTGCCGCGTCACAAAGTTCCGGTGTCTGATCCACGGTTATCTGGCTGCTCGGATGAAGGGCGTACAGATGGGAGATGTGACGATGACCCGGTTCTTTTTCTTCATAATCTTCCACCCATTCCATAACCTGACCATATTTTCCGACGCGAATCGGAGGCAGCTTGGAAAGAAGTTCTTTTGTATGCTCAACAAACTCGGTATCGTCGTCACCAACGATTTCAGAAGCAGCAATAAACTGGGTGAAAAGGTCTCGAAGAATCTCGACATCCATTGTTGAATTATAGCACACACTTCCGCTGACACCGCTTGGAAGAATATAGGTATTTTCCGGGGAAACAGAAGGAACAATACATGCAACTCCATCCTTCTCAACCAAAAAATCATGGAAGAAAAGGACGACATCCTTCATAACAGGATACATATCCTCAAGAAATTCCCGGTTCTTTGTAAATTGATAATGTTCCCATACATGAGTGCATAGCCACGGAAAGCTCATGACCCAGTAGGTAGCCGGGATCCAGATGTCCTGCGGTGCGGTGTCACCCCACAAATCAGTATTGTGATGACAAACAGTACCTCGACAGCCATACATCTCTCTTGCAGTATTACGACCATTTTCAGCCATGCGCTTCATATGATCGAACAATGGCAAATGACACTCGGAAAGTCCAAGCATCTCCGCCGGCCAGTAATTCATCTCGGTATTGATGTTTACGGTATATTTGCCACCCCATGGCGGATCCATGTGCGGGTTCCAGATGCCTTGCAGATTGGCCGGAAGCGAGCCCGGACGGCTGCAGGAAATCAACAAATATCTACCAAAATCAAAGTAAGTGGAAATCAGGCCATTATCCGGATGCTCGGCATCAAATCTTGCCAGACGCTGGTCCGTTGGAAGCAGATCCAGGTCTTTATCGTACTCGAGATTCAATTTGGTAGTCGCAAATAGCTTCAAATAATCTGCCAAATGCTCCTCGTACAGTTCAGCGTAGTTCTTGTGAAGTGCTGCATTTAACGTCTGACGAACATAATCGAGCGGAGAACTCTCACGGAAGGTTGTTGCAGCAGTAAAAACGATACAGAGCTTGCTTACCTGCTTGCAAAGAAGAAAACCACCGGAAGCTTCAACGCTGCCGCCCAGTGAAAATGCAGACACACCGGCCGTATAAGAATAATTGTCACCAACCAGCTGACCCATAAAATAAACGGTATTCTCATCATGGAAGGAGGTATCATAAAACGGTCCGCGGGAATAATTTACGGCAATATCAAACGGAATATCTTCCTCGGTATCGATCTTTATCACCAAAACATTGCTTGGCGCATTTGCAAAGATCTCCTCTCGATAGGTGACATTCGAATACGTCTTACGAACGCTGTGAACGCCACGCTCAAGATCAAGACTACGTTCATAATCCCGACAGGTCTGTCCGTAAACATTGTTATAGCGGATATTTAACTCTCCCAGCGTGGAATAAGGACGTTCATTTTCCGGAGTGCCGGAAAATGCATGCACCAAAAGTTCCTCCGCTTCCGGAATCTTTCCTTCAAAAATAAGATTACGAACTTTCTCAAGGTTTGGGAATGCATCCTGGTTGATACGGTTCATCGGTCCGCCATGCCAGAGAGAATCCTCGTTGAGCTGAATGCGCTCGGAATCGGTCGTGCCATAAATCATGGCACCAAGTTTACCGTTTCCGACCGGAAGGGCCTTATTCCAGTCCCAACCTGCATCCTGCTTATAAAACAATTTACTCATGTATTAGTTCTCCTTGTTATTTACAACGTCCTTTTCAACAAGACGTGGAGCCATCCAGAAGGAATATTCCAGCTCTTTATCATTTACGCGATAGATTTCATCCAATTTCGGACCGCAGCTTGCGGAACCGACACCGGACATTGCACCATCCATACAGAGAACGGTGTAGTCGCTCTCCACAAGTTCGAAGGAGTGTTTCTTTTCGCTCAATTCCTCCTGCGTATAGTGGGAAGCATTTACACTAAAATCATTGTCGGATATGAACCAAATTGCCTTATCTTCCGCAGCTAACGTAGCATACTGTGTCGCAAAATGCGAAGAATTCTCCTGTGGACGAATGTAATTCTCATGATTTCCGGTAACCGTTGTATGGAACAAGTCAACAAACGAAGCTAAATGCTTGTCGCAATAGCTCTCGAACGGTCCCATGCCATAATAGGAAAAATCTTCAAAGCTACGATCGAAGAAATAACGGATACCAAAGCGTGGAAGGAATTCGATATTCTCCATAATCTTAGCAGAAACCTTTGTGTTCACCTCACCATTTACACAAATGCTGTGCTCCACGTGGAGTCTTGCAATCGGCTCTATTGCGGAGGTGACCAGAGACACATCTGCCTTAACCAAAATCTCATCACCGGATTCAATGTACTTAAAATTGTAAATTTTAGTTCCGAGCTTATTCAAACTCAATCGATACCAGGTATCTTTGGTTGGACTGTCATTATCAATCGGTGCACGGAATACATTCCATTCAGCCGGTTTCTTCATAACAGGAACACCATTCATACTCATCTCGGAAATCATGCAGGTCTTCTTCGAAATGGTATAGGTTGCATTTTTCGTCGTAATAATCAGGCGATTATTCTCATCCTTCAGGGAAAGATAGGTTCGGGAAACCTTCGTCGGTTTGAAGTTACGTGTCATGGAACGAATGCAAATCTGGTCGAAGCCGATTTCAGACAATTCGCCCGTCTTAGGAACGGTAATAAAGCGAACATGAACATCATCGCCAAACACATCCTGGAGATCGTCAATATGAAGACCAACCGTTGATTTTGGAGGGCAAACAAGGTCAATCATACCTTCCTTGATTACATTGCCGCCATCCTTCACCTCGTAATTCAAAAGGTACTTGTCTTGAAATGCAGTAAAGTCCATTGTATTGGTAAAGGCATACTCACCGTTATCAACATCAATTGCCTCAACAATCAAAGGACGATACGCCTGCTTCAGCTCACGAAGTCCGGTATGCGGTGTACGATCCGGATAAACCAAACCGTCACAACAGAAATTGCCGTCATGCATAGCTTCACCGGAATCACCACCATAGAGGTAATGACCATCGGAGTCAAGCACGGCATGGTCACACCACTCCCATACGCATCCGCCCATTAAGCGGTCATTCGAATAAATGGTATGCCAGTAATCAGCCAAGTCACCGGAGCTGTTGCCCATGGCATGGCTATACTCGCAAAGGAAATAAGGACGTTTCTGCTTATCATCCTTCAAATATTTGATGACATCAGCGATGGAATCATACATCTTGGAATATACATCAATGCAGTCATCCGAAAGCTCTTCCATCTTCCATATCATGCTCTCATAATGCAAAGGTCTGGTAACATCCGTCGCCTTCATCAATTCCGCAGCATCGATCATATTCTGACTGAAACCGCTTTCATTTCCAAGAGACCACATAACGACACAAGGACGGTTAAAATCTCTCGTAATCAGCTTCATTTCACGATCAAAAATTGCCTCGCGGAACATCTCTTCGCTTACAACCCTTGCAATTTTCTGGTAATATGGCTTGCTGTAATCGCTAACAAAATGCGACTCCACGCTGCCGTGGCATTCCAAGTCACACTCATCAACGACATAGAAACCATACTTGTCGCACAGTTCGTAAAAGTATGGAGCATTTGGATAATGAGACGTACGAATCGCATTAATATTGTACTTCTTCATCATCTCCAAATCAGCAATCATTCGCTCTAAGGACACAACAGAACCGGAATCCGGATGGCTGTCGTGACGATTCACGCCCTTAAGCTTCACCTTCACTCCGTTAATCAGGAAACAACCATCCTCAATGGAAATGGTACGAATACCGACATTATCGCCAATAATTTCGTCCTCGGTTTCGAGAGAAATCGGATAAAGATAAGGGCTCTCGGCGCTCCAAAGCTTTGGCTCAGATACGGTGAGATCAAGATAACCGTCGGAAGTTACCTCTTCTGCCAAGAGATTCTTTTCACTATCATAAAGCTTAACGGTGACCGGTAATGCAGAGGAAAGCTCAATATGAATGCCTGCTTTATCTTCTGCCGCATTTACCACGGTCGTAATACGATAATTGGTAATATGCTCCTTTGGACGGCTCAATAAATAGACATCGCGAATAATACCGGTAAAACGGAATTTGTCCTGATCCTCAAGGTAAGTACCGTCACACCATTTAAGCACAACAAGCTTAATCTCATTTTGTCCTTCTTTTAAGACATCCGTGATACGAAACTCGCTGGTTGCATGAGTCACCTGGCTATAGCCAAATGCCTCTCCGTTTACAAACAGATAAAAGCAACTGTCAACACCCTCGAACACAAGGTAACGCTCCATTCCATCCGGCGTATAGTCAAATGTTGTGGAATAAATCGCAGTAGGGTTATCGTCCGGAACATATGGCGGATCGTATGGAATCGGATATCTGACATTGGTGTACTGACAGCTGTCATACCCCTGTGTCTGAATGCAGGAAGGCACAGGAATCATCTTGTTCAGGTCCAAATCAAGAAAATTATCCGGCAAATCGAAAAAGCTCGGATAAAAAGCAAAATCCCACATGCCGTTCAACATTTTCAAACGAGAAGACAGTTCTCTTCTGGAAAAAGGATTATCTTCCTTTGCAAATGGCACATAATAATTTCTGTCGGCCTCCGTATTCACGTGAAGCACTTTTGGATCTTCATGAAATGTCATGGTTTCCTTCATAATTAGCCTTCCTTCTGTAAAAAAGGTGCCACAACTAGTTTTACCCATTCATGACACCTTTCCAATATACTTAATTCAATCTGCTATAGGGCAACAAATTCGGTTTACTTACTCTTCACCCTTATAATCCTTGATAGAGAAGCTGATTCTACCCATCTTGTCCTTGCCAAGGCATACAACCTTAACTACATCGCCAAGAGTAAGAACATCTTCAACATGGTTGATTCTTTCCTTTGCAATCTTGGAAATGTGAACCA
>DCGJ01000017.1:10846-11026 GCA_002315495.1 Lachnoclostridium sp. UBA1781
CAGGAGCAAACTCAAGGAATGCACCGAATTCCTTAATGGATACGACCTTACCTTCAAATACCTGACCTTCTTCGAAGTCGGTAACGATGGTCTGAATCATCTTGATTGCAGCATTCATGCCATCCGGATCGGTACCGCATACGGATACTGCACCATCGTCGGTAATATCAATCTTAACGC
>DCGJ01000153.1 GCA_002315495.1 Lachnoclostridium sp. UBA1781
TGAAAGTGCCAAGAAGCAGGGAGCGTATCTCTATGAGAAGCTGGAGGAGCTTGCGGCAAAATATCCGAATGTCATTAAGGCACATCGCGGTTTGGGCCTGATGCAGGGTATTGAGCTCAACATTCCGGCCGGTCCGGTTATCAAGGAAGTGATGAAAAAAGGTGTTATCTTAATCGGTGCCGGAGCTAACATCATTCGATTTGTTCCGCCCCTTGTAATTACCGAAAAGGACACGGACGAGTGTATGAATGTGCTTTCCGAAGTGTTGTCTGAAATCTAGGAAATCATTTCCAAATGAAGCAAATTTAACAATTGCGAATTAGCCTTCGCTTTGGTACAATAATAAAGTGAGTTACGCATAGTCAGAAAGAGGGATTATGCGCAAGATATTATTCTGGATCGCCACAGGAATTGTGGTCTGTATCGTAGGAGCTTTATTGTACGGAAGCGGAGGCATTTTTGATGAAGAAGGACAAAAAGGACAACAGGAAGGGCAAACCGAAAAAGAAGAAGCCACTTTTGATTCGTCTTCTGAAACTGATTGTAAGTCCGATTGTGTTTCTGGTGAAGATGGCAATCAAGTTGTTTCCGTTGGTGAAACTGGTAATCAAACTGAAGGGAAGACAATCCAAGTCTTCGTCTGCGGAGCAGTAAGAAGTCCGGGGGTTTATGAACTGCCGGAAGACTCCAGAGTCAATTTAGCGATTGATGCGGCAGGAGGCTTTCGGGAGGATGCCAACAAGAATTACTGGAATCTTGCGGCGGTACTTAAGGATACGGATAAAATCTATGTTCCTACGATGTCTGAAAAGGTGGAGGTATTACCGACTGAGACTTCTTCTGTGGGAGTGTCGGCATTTCCAATCAATATCAATAAGGCGACAGCAGAGCAGCTGATGACGTTACCCGGAATTGGGGAAGCGAAAGCTAAAGCGATTGTCGCATATCGAAATGAACATGGTGCATTTCAAAAGAATAAAGACCTTATGAAAGTTACGGGAATCGGTGAAAAGATGTATTCCCAGCTTTCTGAGTATATTACAGTAGAGGAATGAACTCGGGGGTTACTATGAGTAAAAAGATTCTCGTTGTCGATGACGAAAAACTTATTGTAAAGGGTGTACGTTTTAGCTTGGAGCAGGACGGCATGATTGTGGATTGCGCGTATGATGGTAACGAGGCGCTTGAGAAGATTCGTGCGAATAATTATGATGCCATTCTTCTGGATCTGATGCTTCCGGGAATGTCCGGACTTGAGGTTTGTCTCAAAACCCGAGAATTTTCGGATGTCCCGATTATTATGGTTACTGCAAAGGGCGATGACGTAGACAAGATTACCGGTCTCGAATATGGCGCCGACGATTATATTACGAAGCCGTTTAATATTTTGGAAATTAAGGCGCGCATGAAGGCCGTGTTACGTCGCAGTAGCGGTGTTGTTGCTGAGCATGCTCCGGAATCAGATGTGATTTGTGCCAAGAATCTGCGATTGGAGCCGCAAAGCAAACGATTGTTTATCGGAGATAATGAGATTCGTCTTACATCCAAGGAATTTGAGGTGCTGGAGCTTTTGGTTACACATCCGAATAAAGTCTATAGCCGTGAGAATCTGATGAATATCATCTGGGGCTATGATTTTGTTGGGGATGTTCGTACGGTAGACGTTCATGTTAGACGTTTGCGAGAGAAGATTGAACCGAATTCCAGCGAACCAATCTATGTTCAAACTAAATGGGGAATGGGTTACTATTTCAATGACCAGGAATAAACATCGTATCTTAAGAAAAATCAGTTTGAGTTTTTCTCTGTTTATGATTGTAACCTTTATCGCGGTTATATGTATTGTTTCGCTGTTTTCCTTTTCTGTATACATGAAGAAAAAACAGCTTCTCGATACGACGCAGACACGATTAAGGGATTTTGTGTCTCGTCTGGCAAATCAGATGTATATCACGGATTATATGAGTGAGACCAACAGTGATATCGATACAGAGCTCGCGTCCATTTGCGACTTGCTCAATTGTCGTATGTTGATTGTTGATGAATATCAGACTGTGGTATATGACAGTTATTCCAGAGATGTCGGAATGACCCTGATTTCCGGTAATATTGCGCGCTCCGTTGGCGGCGATGAAATTATGGTCATGAATTATGATGAGGAGAATGCCAAGATGTATCTCCCGATTATTCCTTCGAGTCAGTCGAAGGCGATGGGAGCTGTTCTTGTTGTACTCGGAATTTCCAAAAATCTTGATGATTTTCATGCATATCGCGAGCAGATTATTACCATATCGGTACTTCTTCTTTTGGTATCCCTTGTTCTTGCAGCCATTCTGGCGCTTCATTCCGTTCAGCCGTTTCGTCGACTTGCTACTTCACTTCAGCAGGTTTCTGACGGAAATGGTGATTTTGTTGCGGAGGAAGATAACAATAAAGAATCTTACGAGCTTTCTGTTGTAACGAACACGATGCTTTTACGAAACCAGCAATTAGAGGCAAGTCGACAGGAATTCGTATCCAATGTATCTCATGAATTAAAGACACCAATGACCTCGATGAAGGTTTTATCGGAGTCGTTACTTTCCATGCCGGGTGCGCCGGAGGAGATGGTAACGGAATTCCTGCAGGATATTGATCACGAAATTGAGCGTGAAAATGCCATTATTTCCGACCTTCTTACCCTTGTCTCATTTGACAAGAACGTCAACCGGTTACATCTGGAGCGCAAGAACATCAATGACCTTATGGAGATTATTCTGAAGCGTGTCCGTCCACTTGCAAAAAAGCGTGGAATAGAGATTGTGTTGGAGAATTACAGGTCTGTTTTTGCGTATATTGATGAGCCAAAGATGATTGTCGCACTGTCTGACCTGGTGGAAAATGCAGTGAAGTATAATAAAGACAATGGTTATATTCATGCCAGTGTAAATGCTGACATACACTATTTTTATATTACTGTAGAAGACAGTGGTATTGGTATGCAGGAGGAAGATGTAGGCCGCATTTTCGATCGCTTCTATCGCGTCGATAAAGCCCGCTCCCGTGAAACCGGAGGCACCGGTCTTGGCCTGTCCATTGTAAAGGAGATTGTGAACCTTCATAACGGATCCATTAAGGTATATAGTAAATATGGTGTCGGAACAACATTTACGTTGCGTATCCCGCTTTCAGGAACGACTTCGAGCGGAAAGGAGGAGCAGGCGTGAGAAAAATATTGTTTTTTCTAATTTCAATGTTTCTAA
Organism: Lachnoclostridium sp. UBA1781; assembly: GCA_002315495.1. Taxonomy (GTDB): domain Bacteria; phylum Bacillota; class Clostridia; order Lachnospirales; family Lachnospiraceae; genus ISDg. The sequence goes on from DCGJ01000153.1 coordinate 3,243, forward strand.
TCCTTATCCCGGTTGGCTGCGACAAGAATTCGAAGGAAGTGTATACGGAAGCGGATGTCCAAATCTATGCCTTCGAAGAAGAGACCATGCAGCTTGTAAATTATGGTTATCAGTTCCGGTCCGAAGATACAAAGGGGCGAATTAATGAGCTTTTTGGAATGTTAAAGTTGTCCGGAGGTGAGTACACCGGTATTCTTGACGACACCATGTATGTTATTAGCTGGTCCTTAAGCGAAGAAGGCATTCTTCAGGTTACGTTTGGTGAAAAGTACGTGGATATGTCTGTGCAGAAGGAAGTTATGTCCCGCGGAGCAATCGTAAAAACCCTATGTCAGTTAGCGGAGATTAGCGGTGTTGAATTCTATCTTCTTTTGGATGACAGTGTTGACTCCGTAAAGGAACCGCTGTCCGTGAAAGGTGCAGAGGTCGGAATTATGAAGGATTCCGAATTTCTCGAGGAAATCGGAATGATGAACGAAACCTCTGAGCTTGTTTTGTTTTATGCAAATGCTTCCGGTGACCGGTTAATCGCTCAAACGGTACAGGTGGATTCCAATGATAATTACACAATTGAACAACAGATTGTAGAGTCGCTGATCAATGGTGATGGTATTGGAGAGTATCGTAGGACGGTACCAACGGGCACGAAAATCAATCATATTGTTACAAGAAATTGGGTTTGTTATGTAGATCTGTCTTCAGATTTTATGAATTATGTTGAGGGCGTTAGCTACGATGCT
>DCGJ01000080.1:0-5502 GCA_002315495.1 Lachnoclostridium sp. UBA1781
GCCCCTCTCTAAACGCAAGAAGGAGTCCCGTATATCCGGCACCCCACTAAAGGACAAATTTCCTCTTCGGCAAAGCCTGGAATACGCGTCGGCCGTCTCCTGCTGCCAAGCATCGGCATCACGGAGATTGTCCGTCGGAACCAGGGCTTTGACCTTTGCCTTTCCCATACTGCTTCCTGCAAAATGGTCCAGCATTTCCCTGATCTTCACAAACTCCAGGGTTGTCAGAACCTTTTCATTCATAATTCTCTCTCTTTTCTCATGTTGCCCTACCAGTGAAGACGGTGCAACTCACCCTTGCAGTTCATTCCCTCGAAGTCGTTCTGACGGAGTGCTTCGTAAAGCACAATCGCCACGGAATTGGACAGATTCAGGGAACGCATCTCCCCAATCATCGGGATACGGATGCACTCCTCCGGATGCTGTACCAGAATCTCCTCCGGGATTCCTGCGCTTTCCTTACCGAACATGATAAAACAGTCCGGCTCAAACGCCACATGGGTGTAAATGTGCTGCGCCTTCGTGGAGGCGTAATAAATCTTTGCTCCCGGATTCTTCTCCAGGAACTCTTCATAACTATCGTAAATCGTGAGGTCCAGCTTGTCCCAGTAATCCATACCGGCCCGCTTCAGATGCTTTTCATCCAACTGAAACCCGAGCGGGCGAATCAGATGAAGACGGGCGCCGGACGCCACACAGCTCCGCCCGATATTCCCGGTATTGGCAGGAATCTCGGGCTGGTGTAAGACAATATTAATCATGCTATTCTCCAAGCTCCTTACGACGACGCTCGACAAAATGGCGAACACGCTTTAAGGCCTCGCGAAGCTGTTCAATAGAGTATGCGTAGGAGATACGCATAAAGCCCTCTCCGGAATCGCCAAATGCGGTGCCCGGCACGATGGCTACCTTCTCCTCCTCGAGAAGTCTGGTTGCGAACTCTTCGCTTGTCATCTTGGTGCTCTTGATGCATGGGAATGCGTAAAATGCGCCATACGGCTCAAAGCAGGTAAGGCCCATGTCTCTCAGCTCGTGAAGCACGAAACGACGTCTCTGATTGTAGGAATCACGCATCATAGCCACGTCGTCGTCGCTGTTTTTGAGCGCATCCACAGCCGCATACTGGCTCGTGGTCGGAGCGCACATAATGGCAAACTGATGAATCTTCGTCATCTGTGCAATGATGTTCTTAGGACCACAGGCATAACCAAGTCTCCAGCCGGTCATGGCATGGCCCTTGGAAAAGCCGTTAATAATGATGCAGCGTTCCTTCATGTTCGGAAGGGAACCGATGGACACGTGCTCCATATCATAGGTCAGCTCACTGTAGATTTCATCGGATACAACAACAATATCCTTCTCGATACAAATCTGTGCAATCTCCTCGAGATCCTCTCTGGTCATGACAGCACCGGTCGGATTGTTCGGAAACGGCAAAATCAAAAGCTTGGTTTTATCGGTAATTGCAGCACGAAGCTCCGCTCCGGTAAGGCGGAAATCATTTTCCTCCTTCAAATCGATAATAACCGGCTTGCCCTGCGTCAGGATGACACATGGCTCGTAGGATACGTAGCTCGGCTGAGGAATAATGACCTCCTCGCCCGGAGCAACCATGGCACGAATCGCAAGGTCAATGGCTTCACTACCGCCAACGGTAATTAACACCTCGCCTGCAGGCTCGTACTTCAGGTCATAGCGACGGTCCAGGTAATTACAGATTTCACGGCGAAGCTCCATCAGACCGGAGTTACTGGTGTAATGGGTTCTTGCCTTCTCGAGAGAATCGATGCCCTCCTTACGAATGTGGTACGGCGTCGCAAAATCCGGCTCGCCCACACCGAGGGAAATAGCATCCTTCATCTCACTTACAATATCAAAAAACTTACGAATTCCCGATGGCTTAATACCAACAACCATCGGATTTAATGGGTCTCTCATGGGGTAATTAACATCCTTTCATCTTCGGACGGCTTCACTAAGATAACGCCGTGCTCCTTGTACTTCTTCAAAACGAAATGAGTTGCCGTACTAAGGACGGTCTCCATTGCGGAAAGCTTGCTGGATACGAACTCAGCCACATTCTTCAGGCTGGTGCCCTTAAGCATAACGGTAAGGTCATACGCGCCACTCATAAGATAAACCGCTTCTACCTCTTCCATCTGGTAAATCTTCTCGGCAATCTCGTCGAAGCCTTTGCCCATCTTAGGGGTAACCTTCACCTCGATCAACGCCATAACCTGCGCCTTATCGGTCTTATCCCAATCAATCTGAGTGGTGTAGCCGCAGATTACGCCCTGCTTTTCCAGCTCCGCAATCTTGGCCGCGACTGCCTCCTCACTTTCTCCCAGCATAACCGCCAGTTCCTTGGCAGAGAGACGGGCATTTTTATCAATAGTCTCAAGAATCTGAAGTTCTTTACTCATGTTTTTCATCCTTTCTGTGTCATTATGTATGTAAAACGGTTTCCGTTTACACCCTATTTGTTCGTGCTTCGATACGGTTCCAGGTTTCGTACCTCTTCTCCGTTTCGAACAATACGGGACTTGCCGGTATGAAGCGTTCCAATCTGCTCCGCCGCAAGGCCTTCGTCCCACAAGGCCGCAAGCAGTCTCTCGGGCTCCTGCGTAATCATTAGGACACTTCCACCCCCGCCAAGGAGATATGGATTGACATCCAGCACCTCGCAGCCTTCAATCGTCTGCTGCGAAAGTAACATGTCCGGCAGGTTCAGCTCCATGCCCAATCGAAAATGCTCCCCAAGCTCCCAAAGCCCGGAAAAGATTCCCCCGGTATGATAGGTTTGCATGGCCAGAGCTCCATTTGCATAGCCTGTTCGAATCGCTTCGTCCAAGGAAAGCTGCTCCAAAAGTTCATAAGTGGGCTTTCGAAAATGCTCGGGAAACCTCTGAAGCTTCTCCTCGGTTTGAAACATCTCGTAGGTGGCAACCTTCGCCATCTCCCCACACTGAATCAACATGCACGGCTTTCCGTCCTTCGCGGTTTCACGGACAATTTTCTTATCGCCGCTTACCGTTACCGTAAGAATCGGTGCCGCAACAATCGCTCGCTGAATCGTCTGGTCGGACAACACCATCGGTTCTTTATACTGTTCCATTCCGTGCTTTAATGCAAGTACCCAGGCACGAATCGTGGCCTCGTCGGTTTCTGTCGGAACACTCAGGGAAAATGCGACTCTGCCCGGAACAACGCCCTCGCACAGAAGGGCATTTGCCGCCTGTGTCATCGCAAAGGTTGCCAGTGCGGTATCCGTTCCCAACACGGTAAAACTCGTCATATTTCGCCCCACGTCCGCCTTTCGCACATGGGCGGCCACATCATCGGTGTCCTTCACACCGCTTACCGGGCGGGACGAGCTGCATCGTCCAAAGGTTTTATAAATCAAACGATCGGTTTCCGGTCCACTGATTGGGCCGAAGAATTCTTGAACGCTCATGGCTCCCCGTCCTTTCGATATATTCCATTTATTGTACCATACCCTCTCGGGTTCTGTATACGATTATTTTATCGAAGCTTCCGATGGAAGCGACCGGAATAATCGAGTAAAACCGTGATTGGCAGAAGAATTACCGCTGCCAGCACAAAACGCAGAATCATTGCCGGGCTAAGCGCTGCCTGAAGATAATAGTCAACGACCAAAACCGAGCGAACATACCGAATGGCCGGAATATAGGCAATCATGTCCATCAGGACCGGCGCGCAGATGTAGCTTGCGAGGGTGAGAATCGGAATCATGGCACAGGCCGCATTTGCCGAAGGAACCAGCAGGCGAAGCAGGTTGCAGAAACCGGTTGTAAGCACCACGTAGGCAAGCATCATTCCGAGCTCCTTGAACGGCCTCTGCCCAACGCCCGAAACGAACAGACAGAGATATCCCATGATGCCCGCAAGCATCGCCGGAAGAAACATGGAACCCACGAACAAAAGCGGGCGTTTATAGTACGGGAAGGCATTAAAGCGACCTTCGCCGTCATCCTGGAACCAGAATACCAGTCCCGCAAGACCGGCGAGCAGAATGAATAAGGCAATCGTGCCTCGAATCGGCTTCGTCAGATAGTTCGATTCCACACTGGAGGACTCCGTTGTAAAACCAAGCCCCTCGGTATCGTTTCGGTCCAGATAATAATAAGTGAAAATGCTGCTCTGACGGGCCGAATAGCGCTCGCTAATCAACTCGCGGATGCCGTCTTCGCCGAGCGCCGGATAATCCGGGTCCTCGCGGAGTTTTTCCTTCTCGTAATCGAGCAAAAGCTCCGTGGTCACATCATCCGCAAAGCAGTGATAAATCATACAGTACACGCTTTCGTTGATGAGGGATTTGTACTGGGTATTGTCCGAGGAAATGGCCGTCACCTTCCCCTCATACTCGAGTTTCATAATGTCCTGAAGAAGTCCCGGCTCGAAGATGTACGCACACTCCGCGCGGGTGGCCGCAACATCCCCGTAGGCTTCCTCCTCCGAGTCAACCATGTAGTAGCCCACAAAGCTTACTTCCTCGAGAAGCCCTTTACAGACCTCCTCGCAAAATGCGTCCTCTCCGTTCACGTACAAAGCAACCCGAACGGTCTGACTGTCCTCCTGCAGAATAAAGCGGTACGCCAGCAAAACGACCGGAAGCAGGCACAAAATCAGGACAAAGGACGGGCGTCGCAAGAGACGTTTACACATTAACAAAATCCATACCAGCATTCTTCTCATGACTCATACACCTTCTTTCCATAGGTGATTCCAAGAGCCAGCAAAATGCAGACAAAGGCCTCCCCAAACACCCACCACATAGCAGAGAAATCAAGTTCCTGTCGCAAACCGGACAGAATCGTTTCAAACATTTTCGTGGTAGGGAAGTTGGTTGCCATATTCCGAACCGTAAGCGGCAAAAATGCGGCCGGGGCGATACAGCCCGACGCATATCCCATCAGTACCGTAATCAGAAAGAGCAGCAAAATGCCCCCTATCTGGTTCGCGGAAAAAGTGTATATTAACACGACAATTGCCATCGCAAGCAGCAAAATCGGAAGTCCGCAGAAAAACCAGTAACCGATTTCTCCATAGGTCTTTAATTTGAGCAGATTCGTAAAGGTCTCCGGCTTCAATGCCTTAAACAGAACAATTCCCAAGAAGATGGCAAGGTAAAAACTGAGGAACAACGAAAGAACCGCCAGGCATTTTGCGTAAAGCTGTCGAAACGGACCGATGCCGTGATGCGTCAGCTGGTTCTGATACGCCTTGCTGTCCCCTTTTAGAAGCGGACCGCAGCTGATGCCGCCAAGAAGGAGAAGCATAACAATGACCGCGTTGGTATAGTACTGAATCGCCGTCACATTACCGGTCCCGCTGGCCGTATCGTTGACAAACAGATCCTCACGGTCGAGGGCGTAGCCACTGAGCATCGTATTGATTTCGGTATCAAGCCGGTAGGAATCCTCGCTCTCCAGTTCCTGACTCTTTCGGTAAACCGATACCGTGGTAATGCAGGCCTCTGAG
>DCGJ01000080.1:5521-6887 GCA_002315495.1 Lachnoclostridium sp. UBA1781
GCGCTCCCGCCGCATCACCGAGTCCGGTCAGAAGCTCTCCGTAAAAGGAATTCTGCATAAACGGCATATAGATATTCGCCTGTGCCTCATCATGATATAGCGCCGCACTGACAAACGAATCCGGGAATACAATAACGGCGGTATATTCGCCACTTGCGAGACGGGAAAGCGCCAGCTCCTCCGAGTCGCAGGTAGTAAAGCTGCATAGACCTTCGGCGGATTTCGTACCGTCCAAAATCTGCATTCCCATCGTGGAAAGGAACTCGTTATTCCCCATGACCAGTGCCACGGTCAGTTCCTGATGCTGCTCGTTTCTTGTGGAAAGGAACCCAAACAAAGCCACAACGCCGATTAGCAAAGTCAGCACTGTGACACCGAAGAAATATTGCGGAAGCACGCGAAGGGCCCGCTTAATCTCGGTTTTCTGTAAGGTTACAAATAACTTCATGTTGGTTTCCTTTTCTCTTTCGGCTAGATGCCGATCATGTCCAATATGCTGCGAATGAGGCCGGAGCTTTTCTCCCACTCCTCCTTCAGTTCGTCTAACGTATCTCGTGTCATCTCCAGCACGTTTCGTTCCTTCGTTCCCGCCGGACGTGCCGGGTCAGCATCGGTCTGCGCCAGGCTGAATCCAAGCTTAAAGGTAATCGTATGACTCTCGTGGAAGGTCAGCTTGGAGAAATTAAGCGCGTACGATTTGTTCTCGGTATCGATCGTCAGTCGACCATCTCCGGAGACGCTAAAGTACGTCTTCCCATTTCTTCCGAACTCGAGCAAAATGTTGAGCTTTCCTCGCTCGTCATAGGAATAATTCCAGTTCAGGGTTCCCAGGTTGATGCGGTCGGTACTCACATCAAAGGTCCACTCCCCATACAGAGTTCCATCCTCCTTCGAGGAATCCTTTGTCACGGTAATCACCGTCTTCTCGGTCGTAATACTGTCAGCGAAATTCTCCACTTCTTCCTCGGTCATGATTCCGCTCTGCCACAAAAACTCACCGACCGTCATCGTGCCGTATACGGAAAGCACCGCATCCATGTCCTCTACAAAGGACTGTCCGAAACGGGTTGCCAGGTCATTTAACGACAACGCCAGTAACCGGTTCAGATCCTCACCAAAGGTTTTTGACTTTTCGAGCGTCATGGTAAGACGAAACGCGTCGCCACCCCACTGCTTACCGAACAGCTCCATATCAATGGAAACCGGTATCTCGATGCCGCCAATCGTAATCACAAAGTCCGTCTGTACCGCTGCCAGGGTGTTCCCCTTTCCGATGTAAAGAAGCATCTCCACGTTCTGAGCGTCATCCTTCCCGGAGGCCTTCACGATGTCGCCGTCCCAGTCCAGTAAAAAGCTTAAGAATCGG
>DCGJ01000080.1:6904-20146 GCA_002315495.1 Lachnoclostridium sp. UBA1781
AATCGGCCAAATGCTTCCGTGTCCGCCGTTGCGCGATAAATCGTCACTGCCTGCTTCTCCCCAAGCACCTTGTAGTGCTTTTCGGAAAGGCCAACCTTCTCGTAGTCAAAGCCCAGAAGCATATTCCACAGGATGTCAGTATCGACCTGAAGCAGATGGTTGGAAAAATAGTTCGCATTTTCCATACGCTCGGTCCAACGGTCTCTCTGACGCAAAACAGCACGAACGACTTCCTTACCGATATCGGCATATTTCTCCGGAAGAAGCTCCCAGACAGCCAGCTCCTCCCAATTTTCCAGCTTCATATTGCGGTCCACAACAAAGGTGGATTCCACCAGATTCGGTGAAGCAATGACCCACTGCTCCTTGTTGGAATACAAGCGAAGAAGATCTACGGAAATGGCTCCGTAGCTTGCCGCAAGGTCCAAAAGGTTCGCATTTTCGCCATGCTCATTGGTGATTTTAACACCGGCTCCTCCCAGATAATTCAGATCAAAGCCCTTCATAAAGCCGGGAAGATTCGTGTGCGCCAGCGAATAATCCGTCTCCTTAAAGACCAGGGAGAAGGAAGTCTTGTAATGGTTCCAGTCCATCTCGGACAGACCGGTCGTAAGTCCCGTCTCACGGAAGAACAGGGTGTTCTTTCCGATGGTGGCACGATAGGCATTTAAAATGGCCTCTGCGCCTTTCTCGGCCGGACTAAGACGGGTGGAGAAGAAAACGGCGGCAGCAATTCCGAGCACCACAAGAACGCCCCCGATTGCCCAAGGGAGAAGGTGTTTCTTTTTCTTTTCTACCTTCACGAAGCCTTCCGGATATCCGTTCTCATCGAAGGCTGCGCGCGTGATAAAATCAGCCATTTTCGTTACTCCATATCAAAATAAACGTGTTCTAAAAAATCGGAAAAAGCGAAGAAAGCCTTTTGGGCTCCTTCGCCGTTTATCGAATCAGATTAAGCAGTGCTTCCCCGTGAGTTCCCTTCGGAGCCTCGGTCAGCACTCCCTCCTTCATAACCAGTACATGGTCACAGATTGCCAGCTCGTCCTCGTCATGCGTGGTAATCAAAATGATGCCCTTCCGCTTCTTGAATTCCATCATATAGCGGCGAATATCATCCTTACATACCAGGTCCAAAGCTGCACTCGGCTCGTCGAGAATCAAAATCGGCGGGTCATTTGCGATGGCACATCCGATGGAAAGACGCTTCTTCATACCGCCGGACATCGCCATAACGCGAACATCCAGGAATTCCGGAATTCCGAGCATTGCAAGCACGCCCTGCTCCAGTTCCTCCTTCAGGTCGTATCGGCTGTCACAGTACCACAGATTCAGATTATCCCTTGCGGTCAACTCCGGAATCAGCGGATTCTCCTGAGGAACGTAGCCAATCAGGCGCTCTCTCTCCTTCGGATTGTGAAACAGGTCCTTGCCAAACGCCTCGAAGGAGCCACTGTCCTGTCGAAGGGTTCCGGCTAGAATGGACAAAAGAGTTGATTTACCGCAGCCATTTGCACCGGCGATTGCAATACAATCCCCCTGCTCGGCGGTAAAGCAAATGTCCTTTAGCACCTGCTTCTTCCCGTATCTTTTTGATACCTTCTGTACGCTTAACATTCGTTTCGTTACCCTCTAGCCCTTAATTGCTGCAAGCAAAAGACCTACCATAACCAGTACCAGTACAATGGCAATGATACGACAAATTAAAATCATTGTTTTTCTCTTAAACATAAGTCACCTCGTAGCCCCAAATGATAGGCTTCGGAATTGTTCCGAAAGCCGCATTTATTGTAGTCGATATATGCGGAAAATGCAAGTAAAACCGCTATTTCTTCGCCTTACAAAGGTCGTTTAGGAAGCAGGTATCGCATTGCGGATTGCGCGCAGAACAGATACTTCTGCCATGCGCAATAATCTGGATGTTCCAAAGAATCCATCGTTCCTTCGGAAGCACCCGCATCAGATCCTTCTCCACTACCTCCGGCTCGTCCGCCTTCGTAAGTCCAAGCTTCTTCGTAATTCGCTTTACGTGCGTATCCACGACGATGCTCGGCTCATGGAAAATGTTCCCCCGAATGACATTTGCCGTCTTTCGCCCAACGCCCGGAAGGGCTGTCAGAAGCTCGATATCCGACGGCACCACATCCCCATAGGTTTCGTGAATCTCCTTCGAGCAGGCGATGATATTCTTCGCCTTGTTGTGAAAGAAGCCGGTCGTGCGAATGTCGTCCTCCACGTCGGAGAGGCGGGCATTTCCAAGCGCCTCAGGGCTTGGATAATGGGCGAACAAATCCTTCGTCACGATGTTCACTCTCGCATCGGTGCACTGCGCGGAAAGAATGGTCGCGATGAGAAGCTGCCAGGCATTTTCATGATGCAGGTAACAGGTCAGGTCCGTCGTATATTGTTCGTCCAGTCGGCGGCAAATCTCCGCCACGCGCTCCTTTTGTGTCATAACTCCTCCGTTCGTTGGCCAAATGCCCCTCTTCAAAAGCAGGCGGAAAGTTCCCCTTCCGCCGGCTTTTTAGTATCTCATATTTTTCAAAACAACACCGCTTCTTGGCGGCATAATCAGGGTGATTTCGCCTTCGACAATATGGTAAATCTCCGATTCAAAGCCAAAGCCCTCATGATCCGTGCGGATTAAGCGAACCAAAAACTGATCATCGGTCAGGGCCAGCTGCCATACCGGAACGCGAATCACACGCTCCTGATCGTTGTTATTGATGGCAACCACCAGCGTATCCTTCTCGTCGAAGCGGCCGTAGGTCAGTACGCCCGGCTCGGTGTGGAGCATTTTCAGGGAGCCGGTCTTTAAGGCCTTGTAGTCTCTGTGAATACGAATGGCTTCGCGGTGGAATTCCTGAAGCTCCTTATTCTCGTGTCCCCACGGAAATGCCCGTCGGTTGTCCGGGTCGGTCCAGCCGCAAAGGCCGGCTTCGTCGCCGTAATACACCGTCGGCGCGCCCATCCAGGTCATCTGCATCAGCACGGCTTCGCGCATTACTGCCATGTCGACATCACGCTCTGCCGCCTGCGGTCCCATATGTGCGATACGTCCCACACGACGGTTCGTTCTCGTTAAGAAACGGGAATGGTCATGGTTGGAAAGCTCGTTCATTGCCACCAGCATGGATGGTGTCTGGAAGCGTGCCATATAGTGGTTCATGGCGTGAACAAAGGCCTTGTCGTTACAAAGCATATCCGTGCGGAATTCATCGCTGTGCTTCTGCATACCGGTCAAGAACCACGTAACCGGCTCCATAAATGCGTCATAGTTCATAACGCTGTCCCACTCATCGCCCTGAAGCCAGGAACCGGCATCGCCGTAATGCTCGGCGAGAATGAGCGCATTTGGATTGGCCGCACGCACATTCTTTCGAAAATCCTTCCAGAACCGGTGATTAAACTCCGGGCTGTGTCCAAGGTCCGCTGCCACATCAAGTCTCCAGCCGTCACAGTTATATGGCGGAGAAACCCATTTGCGGGCGATTCTCATAATGTAATTATAAAGGTTTGGCGATTCCTCGTAATTCAACTTCGGAAGGGTGTTATGTCCCCACCAGCCGTCATAGCTGTTGTTATGTGGCCATGCCTCCTGCTTCGTATCCTTGAAATCAAAGAAATCGCGATATGGACTGTCAGCAGACTGATATGCGCCCGGTAAAAAGCCCGGCTTGTCGCTGTAGATACCCTCGCGGTCCAGCCATTTGTTAAAGGAGCCGCAATGGTTGAATACACCGTCAATAATGACCTTCATGCCCCTTCTGTGCACTTCCTCAACAAAATGCGCGAAGAAGTCATTGCTGGCCTCTAAGTTCTCAAGAGAGGTCACGCGGGTAACATATTTCTCGGACTTGTTATTGTCCTTCTCCCAAGGCTCCAGGCATTTTTCTGCATCCTTCACAATCACACCGTAATGCGGGTCGATATAATCGTAGTCCTGATTATCATATTTATGATTGGACGGAGATACAAAAATCGGATTGAGGTAAATGACCTCCACGCCCAGCTCCTGCAGGTAATCGAGTTTCTTCCATACACCGGCGAGGTCACCGCCGTGGAATATCGCCACATCGCTTTCCTTACTCGGATACTCATTCCAGTCGTTACACTCACGACTCATGCGGTCAATATAAAAATACTCATTGGTCGCAACATCGTTCGTCGGGTCGCCGTTATAGAAGCGGTCCACGAATATCTGATACATCACCGCACCCTTCGCCCAGTCCGGGGTATGAAAGCCCGGAGTAATCATAAAGCGGTTCTCCATACGCGGCTCACGATTGACACCGAAGCGGTCGTAGTAATATATTTCATTTTCGTATCGCAATTGGAACAGGTAGGACACCGGCGCTGCTGCCAAAGCCACCTCAGCGGCATGCCATAAAAATGCGTCATTTCGTTCCACAACGTGCATCGGATAGCATCGCCCGTCCGCAATGACATTTACCTCATCGATGAAGTTCACTGCCGTTCTGATTTTTAAGGTCACGGTGTCGTATATTTCCGGCTCCGCAGGACTTACAAACTGGGCAGTTCCGTCGGAAAATACGGCGTCTGCCTGAAAGCCCGGATAACGTTCTACATTAACAATCATTTCTCATATCCGAAGAATACTTCGGCTCCTTTGTAGGATTCAATTAATCAGCATTTCAAACTAAAGTCCACCATAAAATATCATATCCCCCCGATTTTTTCAAGAACAATGCATAGCAGGCGTTCCTCTTCCTTTACAAATAAAATAGTAGGAGGACATCTATACCCTCCTACTATAATTTACTTGCTTTTTATCATTTGGATAATCGGTTTCCCCATCATAACCCACAAAGGGAGGAAAACACAGCCAATTGCACTGATAATCAAAACCAAAATTTCTCCCAACTCAAGAAGAGGGTTGACAGTATATACCCCGAACATATAACCATAGTATTGCTGTAAGCTTCTATTTTGAATGAAATAATAAATACATTCAACCGCAAATGACAAAACAGCGCTTACCACACTCAATAAAATCGCCTCAAACAGCATAAGCTTAAACACATCCGTCCCCAAAACTCCCATAGAACGAAGCACACCTATTTTTCTCTCATTATCCCTTACATTAAACGAAAAGAAAACCACAAGCGTCAATAGAAGAATACATATTAATACCCAAAGTATTATTTTTCCAAAAACCCCTATTCTCTCGTCATTATGCCGCATTTCATGGTATAAGCCTTCCGTTCCGTTTCCACTTATAACATAATCCTCAGACAATAGATGCTCAAATGCTTTTGAAAAGCCTGATTTATTCCCTATATAAATCAAGTAAGAATCATATAATCCATTTGAATAAAACGAATCTCGAACCTCCGAAAATTGTTCTTCTGTCACATAAACATCAGCGTTATTGCTTGACACCACACCTACAATTCTTGGATTTTGAAAATCAGAATACATATTGAGATATCCACTGAACACATCCTGTTGGATGCTCTCGTCTAAGTTCAGGTACTTGAATTCGACTTCCTCAAATGAGTCAATCAAGATTCCTAGATTAGGATTACAATATACATATGATTCTGAGAGAAGAATCTCGTTGTTATTTTCGGGAAACCGACCTGCAATTAAGTCATTCACACCCAGTTCCTGAACCGACCCGTAGTATGTGATTGTATCAAGGTAGTTTGAAAGAAGCCATTCATCTATCGTCGCGCATCGAAGAGGGATATATTTTGCGTTACTTTTCCAATACTTCTCAGCCTGTTGGGATACAATCACGCGTGAACCTTCATTCTGAACAAATGTATCAATTTCGTACTCACTTCCGCGAGAGAACAGTGTTCTGTAATCAGTCTCAATGATACCCCTTACCCGAAACACTACTCCGTCAATCATTACCTCATCCCCCAACGCCTCACCAGAAAGATCGAGCTTGTCGCGTAAATAATCTGTAAGTACTATATCACTTTCGCATTCAGGAAAATGCCCATGAAGAAGATAATTCTCCGGGACAAACGGTGCTGTGTCTATATGACCAGTATCTTTTTTCGTCATATCTGCTGAGAATATATAAATATTCTCTCTCTTTCCATACACACATTCACCAAACAAATCACGAATAGTATACAAGAGACGTGTGGAATTCCTGTCCTCATAAGAATATGGACAATACTCCCCTTCATAATATACCGTTTCCCGCGAAGCGGAAAAGGTTTGTTCGCGTGAACGGAATAATTCCTCAAACGCCCTTCCATAATTTGCCGTATCAACCGCAAGGATCACCTTAATAAGTGCAAGAATTATTGAAAGAAGAATCAATGATATTGCTAATCGTACCCGTCGAACGCGTAGTCCTCCCCATGCCATCTTTACCAGATAAGCAAACGGGATTGCCTGAACCTTGTTCTTATTAATTACCTCAAATTCCAACTCCTGTCCATTTCCTTGCAGAGTTTCATTCTTGTAATCTTCAACCACAACCCCATCCCTCATCAAAAGGATTCGATCTGCGTATTGTTGTGCCTCGTCTCGGTCATGGGTAGACACTATTACAAGACAATTCTTTGATAATCGTTTCAATAGATGAAATACTATCTCACTATTTTCAGTATCTAAGTTTCCTGTAGGTTCGTCTGCAAGAATTACTAGTGGTCTCTTGATAAATGCTCGTGCGATTGCCACCCGTTGTTGTTGCCCGCCGGACAATTCACGAACAAATCGATTCTCGAGCCCATCCAAGTCGACAAAGGAAAGGGCCTCCTGAATTCTCCCCTCAACTTCTTCTTTCGAATAGCCTTCAATTTGAGATAAAACCAACTCTAGGTTTTGCCCAACCGTCAACTCGGGAATCAACTGAAAGTCTTGAAAAACAATACCAATATCCGCAGCACGATAACAATCCAGATTTCTCCCACTATCAATTGCGAACCCAGCATTATTATTCGAAAATCTGATACTACCGGAGGTTGGATAATCAAGACCCGCGAGCAAATTAAGAAGAGTGGATTTTCCACATCCACTCTTACCTAATATGGCAACTAATCCATTTTCACCAAGTTGTAGAGACACTCCACGAAGCGCCATAACGGATTTCGAAAAGGTCGTTTTGTATTCTTTAGTTACCCCCTCGAGTGTGTACATAATGCCCTTCCTCGCGTTTTCTTATTATTTATTCCATTCCAACTTATTCAGAAGGTAATTCAGCGCAGCGCCTTCCTCTGCGCCATTTGCCTCACCAAACAAGTCTCCCCGCCCAATAAGAATTGTCGGCTGTATCGTATCGCTCAGCATTCCAATGAAAGTAATTCCTTGGGATTCTTCGTTCTCGTCAATATACCGTTTTTTTACAAACGCATCCATCTTTGCTCCGCCTAGATAGCCAAGACTATATCTGGAATCAGATTCCAGTATGGAAAAAATAACATCCCAGTCTTCATCAGAAAGATGCAGATTACCATCAATATCGTTCAAAACAATATAAAAATAACGGAATCCGGAATCCGGTTTCAGGGTAGCTTCCGAAATATTCTCAAGCTTTTTAACTTTAACAGTCGGAAGTTCTTTGCTCATTTCTCCATACCAAAAAACTTCTGTCGGATAAACTTTTGACATCTTATAGTCAATAATCTCAACTACCGACATCCCCGCATAAAAGTCTTTTTCCGTGTTTTCGTTTGTTTTCGATTTAAGTGTTTTCCACAAATAGAGTCCAACTGCTCCCATTACTAAAAGAATCAAAACAACCAAACACCATGCAATAATCCGTCTCATTGTACCCCCATTAGTATTTGGACACAAGCGGTATACTCACTGAAAATGTCTTTAGCGTGTTTGGCCATGATTTGCTATCGACCACACTAAAGTAACAAGCCAAATTAAGCGTTTGGTTGTACGAGTTGTCAGATGTTGTCCAAAAGTATTCTATGTATTGTTTTGTCTGCCCCATAACCACTTTTCGTCTACCAGACGCACAATACCCCAAATGGCTCTTAATATAATCAAATTTTGCTCCACATTTCTGCGTTGAGATATTCGTGTTATCAGTTACCGTAAGGTAATCCTTGTCAAATGAAATTGATCCGGAGGCCGAGCCTGAAATCGAACCCGCCCACCCCGTTGCCGAATAGGATGCGCTTGCCCCAAATCCTACAGCGATACTATAGGAATCTTTTCCAATACAAGTCGACGATGGTGTCCAATATGGATATAGTGAAGCCCCACCTTTCATGAGTGTAGCACTCTTTGTAATTTTCACCTCACTGGTCGCAGTCACTTGCTGTGTCTTCATCACTGTGGCCCCATACCAATATTGAGAGTTAGAAGAAGGTGCGGAAGCTGCCTCCACCCTTGGAATGTCAAATACACTCAAACTCATGAGCATCGAAAAAAGAATTAAAACAAATCTCTTCCATACCGTTTTTGCCATTTTTTTATACCTCACCCATTTTATTACATGGAGATAAACCATGCCAAGAACAGTATATATATATATATATGCTGTCAAGAAATATTTGTCAATTAAAATGGAAAAAAGGACTGCATTGGGGGGCGCAGTCCTTTTTCGGAGAAGGTATTTTTGTTACTTATGGGGTGTAGCAAAAACTATATAATGTATTGGGGTTTACGGTCATTATAATAGCATCGATTCCCCTTTTAGTGTGCACAAACTTTACAAAATACAGGCACTTTTTTTGTGCATTTTTTCACACTGGCTTCGTGATAATGACGGCGAACAAAGAAAAAACCGACCTGAATAGATCGGTTTTTTGTCATAATTGTTAAAATTCGGCAATTCATTCAGCAACTACGCCATTTGCCGCTTCCTACAGAAGAATGTCGGTAATGACGGATTCTTCCTTCGGCTTGACTCCCCAAAGAGCCTCAAACTCTTCCTTCGTAATGCGCTCCTTCTGAAGCAGAAGCTCTGCGCAGGAATGAAGCACGGAAAGATTCTCGGTAATCAGGCGTTTTGCCTCCTGATAGCACTCATCGATAATGCGGCGAACCTCATCGTCAATCTGGTTTGCAACCTTCTCGCTGTAGCTTCTGGTGTGACCGAGGTCACGTCCGATAAAGACTTCATTTTCATCCGTATCGTAGTTCACATAACCGAGTACATCGCTGAAACCATACTTGGTCACCATTGCTCTTGCAGTACGGGTTGCCACCTTGATGTCCTGACTTGCGCCGGTGGTAACATCATCGAAGACAAGCTCCTCTGCCACACGACCACCAAGATCCACAATGATTTCCTGCATCATGCGGCCTCTGGAATTGAACATCTCGTCCTTTTCCGGAAGCGGCATCGTATATCCGGCAGCACCGGAGCCCGTCGGAATGATGGAGACGGTGTAAACCGGTCCAACATCCGGAAGCAGATGGAACAACAGCGCGTGTCCCGCTTCGTGAAATGCGGTAATCTTTTTCTCTTTGTCACTAATGATACGGCTCTTCTTCTCAGCACCGATACCAACACGAATGAAGGACTTCTTGATATCCTCGGAGTTGATAAATGCTCTCTTGTCCTTTGCGGCACTAATCGCTGCTTCATTCATCAGGTTCTCCAGGTCTGCGCCGGTAAATCCGGCAGTAGACTGTGCCACCTGCTCTAAGTTCACGTCCTCGCCAAGCGGCTTGTTACGAACATGCACCTTCAAAATCTCAAGTCTTGCGCCCACATCCGGACGACCAACCAGAATCTTACGGTCAAAACGGCCCGGACGAAGAATCGCCGGATCCAGAATATCCACACGGTTTGTTGCCGCAAGTACGATAATACCGTCATTGACACCGAAACCGTCCATCTCAACGAGAATCTGGTTCAAGGTCTGCTCACGCTCATCATGGCCGCCACCCATACCGGTACCGCGTCGACGAGCTACCGCATCGATTTCATCAATGAAAATGATGCATGGAGCATTCTTCTTCGCGTCAGCGAACATATCACGCACACGGGATGCACCGACACCGACGAACATCTCGACGAAATCGGAACCAGAGATACTAAAGAACGGAACGCCTGCTTCTCCGGCTACAGCCTTGGCAAGCAGGGTCTTACCGGTTCCCGGAGGTCCCTCCATCAAGATACCCTTCGGAATGCGGGCACCAACCTTCATGAACTTGGCCGGGTCGGAAAGGAATTCCACAACCTCTTCCAGTTCTTCTTTTTCTTCTCGTAGGCCTGCAACATCACGGAACTTCTTGGAGTCCTGATCTCCCGGCATCGTCTTTCTCGCACGACTCTTACCGAATTCCATTGCCTGGCTGCTTCCGCCGCCCATCATGCGTGCCATCATGTTAAAGAACAGGAACATGCACACGATAATCAAAAGGTACGGGAACAGGGTTGTCCAGAACCAGCTCGGTTTATCAATATCCGAAAGCAGTACCGGAACTCCGGCCGCTTCCGCTTCTTCACGAATCACCTGAACGTCCTCGGTATAAAAGGACTTTGTTCCGGCCTGTTTGTCTCCCTTAAAGGTAAGATATACCTGGCCTGTCGGCACCTCTTCATTCTGAACAATGCTTACCGACTCCAACTGTCCGCTCTCAAGAGCTTTCACGAAATCGGTATGGGTATACTCTTCGGTAGCGCGGGTAATGTACTCGGAATAGTACATCGCACCAATGAGTAATGCCGTCACAATCAGATAAAACAGAAGTGCACGAGATCTACTTCTTCTTTTTCTCATAACTCTCCATTCCTGGAATTAATCCAAATGCATGATTCCGATATACGGAAGCGCACGATATCGCTGGTCATAATCCAGACCATAGCCTACTACAAACTCATCCGGAATGCGGAAACCGGTGTAATCCACATCCACATCGATGACACGACGATCCGGCTTATCCAGCAGGGTGCAAAGACGAAGGCTCTTCGGATTACGATTCATCAAAAGGTCCAAAAGGTAAGAAAGGGTTCTTCCGGAATCCACAATATCCTCGATAATCAGTACATTATCGCCTGCAATACTGTCATCCAAATCCTTAACAATCTTAATTCTACCGGTGCTCTGCGTACCCTCATAGCTGGATACGGACATAAAGTCAAGCTTTACCGGGAGATCGATACGCTTTGCAAGCTCGGTGGTGAAAAAGACACTACCCTTCAGGATACAAATCAGCTTCAGCTCCTCGCCGGCATAATCCTTCGTAATCTGCTCCGCCATCTCGCGAATACGGTTTTCTACCTCTTCTTCGGAAATCATTACACTAACACGTTCGCCCATGTCTACCTCATTTCTACGGAACACGTAAGAATCCGTTTTGTATTCTCCCCGACTCTGGCGTCCTCGCTGGTGCGATACCCCGGTGCCCAAAGCACCTTCTGCCCATCACACAATAGCACCGCCCGCGCGCGCTCCTCTGTCGGTATCTTGCAATCCACAAAATAATCTTGCAGTGTGGTTCTCCCTCCATCCGGATGAATCACAAAATAATCTCCCGGTTCTTTTGTTCGAAGGCACAACCCGGTTGCTATTTTATCATAATCAAACCATTTCGTACAATTATTTTTTGGGATATTTTGAGCGGTTTCTGCCGCATTTTCACAAGAAATCAAAGAAAAATGCATCCGCTGCCCGTTCGGAAGGTCCACAACCGTCTCGGAATCCTCGGAAATCACAGGTTCTTCCCGAAAATGCTCACCTTCCGAATTGGCGAACTCACCCGTATAAGAACCTGACAAATCCTCGCACAGGCTACTTTTCTTCGCTGCCAGTACATTACCGATTCGCTTCACCCGAAGTCCGTACGGAAGCGACACTTCCCTCCCGCTCGGCATGAAAAGCAGCTGCCGCACACTCTCCACATGCGTCGTCCCAAGGTCCTTCTCCTGCCCGCACCATCGGCAAATCATCCGATGAAGAGCAGCCTCTGCAAGCACCTGCGGAGCCTCTGCAAGCTCTGTGATGCGGTAACCCTCCGGCAGGAAGTCCTCCACGCTAACGGTTTCTCTCGCATCCTCTAGAAGCTTATCACATTCCATGTCCATAAAATGGGTCATCTGCTCCATCTGCTTCGCAAGCCTTGCAATATGAGCAAGCGCCTGAGAATTCACCTTGGTAAGCTCCGGAAGCACCCGATGGCGAAGTCGGTTTCTCCGATAGCCCTCGTCCGCATTTGTTTCATCCTCGCAAAATGCAACTCTCGCCGCCGAAACATATTCCAAAATCTCCGCTTTTGTGAAGGCAAGAAGCGGTCGAACGAGCTCAATCTTCGGTTCCTCACTCCACACAAGCCTTTCACTCATCCCGGCCATTCCGCGAATGCCGGTTCCTCTCGCCATCCGAAACAAAACGGTTTCCGCCTGATCGTTCTGATTGTGGGCAACCGCAAGCTTCGTGGCGCCGGTTTCCTTACATACCTTCGCAAATGCCCGGTACCGTAACGTTCTCGCTGCCTCCTCGAAACCCATTCCCTCTTCTTTTGCAAATGCGGGAACGTCGACCTTCTCCATGTAAATCGGAAGCCCGTGCGCATTTGCATAAGCTGTCACAAACTCCGCATCCCGATCCGCCGATGCTCCGCGAATTCCATGATGCACGTGGCAAACCACAAGCCGGATTCCAAGCTCCTCGCGACAGTCCGTTAACAACGAAAGAAGGCACATGGAATCTGCGCCGCCACTTACTCCCACGACGACGATATCTCCCTGTGCCAATAATGCATGCTCGGTTGTCCATGTCAAAAATCGTTCTTTCATGGGCACCTCTATTCACTCGTTTTCGGAACGAAAATGACCTCGTCCCGATATACTAAGCCCAAAATCTCCCGGGCAACCTCTTCAATGTAACTGGTGGTCTGTACGTAAGCCTTGTACTCCGCGATATTCTCCGAACGCTCGGTTTCCTCCTGAATCAGCTGTTCCAAGCGATGAACCTTTGCTTCCTTTTCCGCGAGACGCTGCTCCTCTCCACGCTTCAGATACAGCATGGTGAGGGAGAAAATGATGGTACACAAAGAAAGCGTGACGATCATGAACAGGCGATGCTTGCTCTTTTTCTTTCCACGCGGCGTAACGGTACGCACAGTTTTCTTTCGTTCCTTCGGCATTTTCCTAAACATCTCCTACAGATACTCGAACATCTCCTTGGCAGCCTCCTTCTTGGTGGTTTCCAAAATCTCGACCACGCGTACGGACACCTCCTTAGTACCAAAACCGATGGTAATCTTGTCCCCGACCTTTACCTCCTGAGACGCCTTTGCCACCTTGTCGTTAATCAGGACACGGCCGGCATCGCAGGCCTCATTTGCCAC